>JANYAD010000145.1 GCA_025355165.1 Gammaproteobacteria bacterium
CGCTTGCAGCAATCTTTTGGTGCTCTTGTCCAACAACTCAGCCAGATCCTGAGCAAGGGTGAACTGTACGAGGTAGTCTTTTTGCGCGAGGCTGACCCGTGGGTCCGGCAGTACCGTCAGAGGCTGCTCTAAGCGCCGAGTACCGACTTGCAGCCGCACGCGATACGTTCCGGGAACCGCAAGGGGACCGAGCGGTTCTTGCGGAGTATCGAATGGCACGGCCGAAATGGGAAAACTGCGCTTGGCGGCGCGGGGCGCACTGTAGCGCAAGTCCCAAACAAACCGATGCATCCCCGCCCCTGTAGCCAAAGCCAGTGGCTGCCGTATCCAGTAAGCCGGGATGAGTTCACGAGCTCTATCCTGTTGTGAAAATCCAACCGGATCAGTACTCGCGGCACGGCGCACGAGGCCACCTTGCGAATCGAGAACCTCTATCGTGACTGCGCCCTTCGCTGCTTGGGGAAGGAAGTAGTCGAGGATGGCGCCGTCGGGGGGATTGCGGCCGGCCGGTTCATCGGGCGGGATGGGCGTGTCGGTCCCGGTGCTGCGTCGTGCACGCACAGCGGCCGAAGGTTTAAGCAACGTCGGCAGCTGGTGAGATCCGCTGCCCGCAAACTCGCGTAATGGACCGATATCGTCAAGAATCCAAAAGGAGCGGCCATGCGTCGCGACGATCAAGTCCTGTCCATGAATCGCCAGATCGCGCATCGAAGTGTGCGGCAAATTGAGCTGCAGAGATTGCCAACGCTCACCGTCGTCGACCGACATCCAAACGGCTTTTTCGGTGGCGGCGAACAACAGCCCGCGGCGTGCCGGATCCTCCCGCACCGTATTAACCGGCGCATCCACCGGCAATCCGGCGGTGATTGACTGCCAACTGCGGCCGCCGTCTCGCGTGCGATACACGTACGGCTGTAGATCATCCAAACGGAATCGGCTCACCGACGCGTAAGCGACCTGCGCATCGAAATGCGACGCTTCTATCTGCGTAACCTTGCTCCACGCGTTCAGCTGCGGCGGCGTAACGTTTCGCCACTCCTTGCCTTCGTTAGACGTGGCCCAAATCAGCCCGTCATCCGTCCCCGCCCATAACATCCCCTTGGCCATGGGCGAAGCGCTCAGGGAATAAATCACACCGCGCTGCGTATCGGCCTTGTCCATGTGCATGTCACCGACGCTGGGTGGTGAGCCGCTGCTCGGACGCGTCAAGTCCTCGCTGATTATTTGCCAAGTGCTGCCCTCATCACTGGTGGCGTAAAGCCGGTTGGCGGCGTAGTACATTCGGTGAGGGTCTTGGGGCGAGAAAAGAATCGGTTCAGTGCGATCGGTGCGTATCCCCTCTGAGGCCACTGGAATCGGGGAGATATCTTGAACTTGGCCGGATGAAAGATGGGTTTTGGTGACGACGTTTCGACCTGCTCCATAAATAACATCGGCATCGAGCGGGTCCGGCGCAACATAGCCGTACTCGATGACACCCACTGGGTGCCAATCGCGAAAAGTGATCTCACCGTCGTTGCCGCGGCTGGCGATGCAGACTGAACCGCTTTCTTGCTGACCTGAGCACAGCCGGTATGGGAAGCCGGAGGTTATGCCGATATGATAAAGCTGCGCAGTGGGCTGATTGAACCAGCTACTCCAGCTCTTGCCGCCGTTGACGGTAATCACTGCGCCTTGATCGCCCGCCAGGCCGATGCGCTGCGGATTCTCGGGACTGACCCAGATTTGCTGGTAATCATCCCCGCCCGGCGCGCCTTTGAATGAACTCCAGCGCACCCCGCCGTCGGTCGATTTCATCATTACGATCGAGGCGCTGTACAGAATGTCTGCGTTGCTCGGATCGACCTGAATAATGGGCAAGTCCCCGCCGCCAATGCGCAATGACGGCCGCGGGTCGCTCGTCGCTGCGCGCCAATGATCACCGCCGTCATCGGAGCGGTAGATGCCCACGCTGGGCGCGGCGCCGCCCTGAGCGGCAGGATTGGAGCTTGTTGCCACCGTCGCATACAAGCGCCCACGCGCGCTGGCCGCCACCGCCACATCGATCTGCGATAAGCCATCCGGCAATCCGTCTTTGAGCTGCTTCCAATGGTCTCCGCCGTCGCTTGATTTATACAATCCGCCGTTCGGGCCGTTGTACATGTTCTTGTCTTCCCACGGTCCGGAACGCGCATCCCAAAAACCCGCGTACAGAGTATTTGCATCATAGGGGTCGATTCTGACAAACGAGGCACCGATGTTTTCGCCGCGATCCAACAACTTGACCCAACTTGCACCGCCGTCGGACGAGCGGTACAGACCGCGCTGCGCGCTGGGGCCATATGGATGGCCTAGCACCGCCGCGTAAACCCGGTTCGCGTCGTTAGGACTTACCACGATGCTCGGGATTTGTTGGGCATCTTGCAAAGATAAGTGCGTCCAGCTTTGCCCCCCGTCGGAGGAGCGATACATGCCGTTGCCAACCGACAAGTCCGGCCGATGCAAACCTTCACCCGAGGCTACATAGATAATTTTTGGATTACTGGGCGCAACGGCGATGGCGCCGATTGATTGGGTCGGCTGCGAATCAAAAATTGGTTGCCAAGTTCGGCCGTCGTCATCCGTTTTCCAGACCCCTCCGTTGACGGCGCCGGCCAACATGGTGTTCGGCTGCCCCGGCACCCCCGTGATCGCCCGCGTTCGCCCGCCGCGAAATGGACCGACCTGTCTCCAATACAGATCTTGTGTGATCGACGCGCCTTCTTGAGCGCGAGTGATAGGGCATGCCGCGAGGGCAAGTGCGATGGCGCCAACGAATCGAAACAAAGGCTTATGCGGCATGTCATCCCTAGATTCTTGTCAGGCAGCGGATGATAGTTCAATTTTGCTCGGCGCATCCGAATTCACGCAGTGCCGTGGGACAGATTCACTCGGCCCTGAACCAAGTTACAGTACCTTCATGACTGGGCTCGCTGTAGGCCCGCCACCGTGCATAAAACCGCCGTGCACCTACATCTGCCGTCTTCTCACGACCTTAAACTCACCGCCAGTTTTCAGCACCCTTCGCCAAGGAGAATCTGTGCCCAATCAGAATCAGAACCCTGATCAGCCGCCCACACCCGGCGGTGATCCCGATCAGCCGGACGACAACGTCCCTGTACCACCGGCACAGCAAACGGACGAGAATAAAGGCAAGGACAAAAGCGGCTACGGACACATTGGAAATAACGACGTGCCGCCTCCCAAGAGTGCGCCGCCGCCGCATCAGATTTTTTAGCGGCCGACCCGGCTTATCGCTCCGCTGACTGAAGTTCCCCGCGCATATCCGCGCTGAACAATTGGTAACGATCCCGCCCGGAATTCTTCGCTTGATACATCGCCATATCGGCGTGTTTTAGCAGGGTCTCAGGATCCGGCGCAGCGTCGGGAAAACATGCGATGCCGATGCTGGCTTTAACCTGCAAGTCGTGCTCCCCGATCTTGTAGGGTTTCGCACATTCCGCCCTGATTTTTTCCGCGCAACAAATCGCATCGCGTTCAGAAGCAATTTCCGCAATCAAGACCACAAACTCATCTCCCCCGTAGCGGCTGACCGTATCGGTCTCCCTGACGCAGCTCAAAAGTCTCTGCGCCGCTGCTTGCAGCAATCGATCTCCCACCGCGTGTCCCAATGAATCATTCACAGACTTGAATCGATCCAAGTCGATGAACAGCACGGCGACCGAATAGTTGTTGCGCCGCGCTCTACCCAACGCCTGATCTAGGCGATCGGCAAATAACACCCGGTTGGGAAGGTCAGTGAGATTGTCGTGTAGCGCGAGCCTGGCCAGCTTGGCCGAAATGTCCCGGGCCTCGGTAACATCATGTGCCACCATGACCGCGCCAACCACGCCACCTTGCTTGTCATGAATTGGTGACGCGGAATTCTCTACAGCTATTTCGGCACCGTCCCTGCGAATCAGCACGCACGTGCCTTCGTTGGCCACTCGGCGATCCTCAATGATGGCAGCTAAGGTCGGGCACGGAATGTGCTTGCGGGTGGTCGAGTCAACCACGAAAAAGATTTCGTCGACAAGTCGCCCTGCGGCCTCGGCCTGTGTCCAGCCGGTCATATCTTCGGCGATTCTATTGAGAAAGCGCACCCTGGCTCGAAAGTCCGTACTGATGACGGCATCGCCGATTGAGTTTAAAGTCACCTGCGACCGTTCTCGCTCATTGAACAGCGCTTCTTCATTTGCAAGCACTATTTCTTCGCTGGCCTGCAAAGCCGTTTCGGCGTTGCGGTCGCGGCGAATGTCTCGAAAAACGATTACCGTGCCGCTGCGCCTGCCGTGCTCGTCGTGCGCCGCGCTAACACTGTAACGCAGCGGCACTCGCTGCGCCGACCTAGTCACGAACACCGCATTCCCGGTTAGGCTATCCACATCGACGACGCTCACCACCCTGGTCACGGGTTGGCCGACTGCGGCTTGAGATGACCACCCGGTCAGGACTTCTGCCGCGGCATTCATGTAAGTGACCGAATCTTGCAAGTCCGCCGTAACCACGGCGTCACTGACCTGCGCCAAGGCGGCGAGAAGGGCTGAGTCGCTGGCGAGCACCGTCGCCAGCTGAGCTACTTCACGCGGCACAGCGTTGTTGCAGAGGAATTGCAGAATTGCGGCTTTATCATCATGTCCTCGTAGCTTCGTTTAAGTATTGCGGATCGGCCGCGATCATAACTGTCGGACAATGCCCTATGTTAATACTTCAAAGGCGTCTTTCTGCCTCGGCTAAACATATTCTAACGGGCTCGGTGCTGATCGGCTGACAGGCGATGTTGGAGACGACGCATCAGATAGGGTTTTTTTGGGGTACAGGGCCGCCGGTACCCGCCTTTCTTCGGCACTTTCATGGCGGCGAGAAATACCGCTGTTTTCGGCATCTACCCGTGTGCCCAAGGGAACTCTGCAGTGCACTTCGGCGGATGCGATGCTGCATCGCGCTTAAACGACCTGAAATCGCCGCGTCGAGCGCTAGCGGTAGGATCCGTAGAGCGCCAATTGCTCCTCACCACGGTACGCACTTAGCTTCGGTGCCGAGGCGTCGGCCAGGCAACTTGCGATCAGCTTGGCCACTTCATGAACTTCGGACTCCTCATTGCCAAGCACTGCCGATGCCGCACGTGGGCCCAAGTCGGTGCGATCTGCGGGTACGCACGAGCGGCTGGTAAATGCACGTGCCGCAGCCGCAGAAATACCCGCGGCGGCAGTCAAGCTGGTGTGTCGCGACAATAATTGCGCAGCACCGACCAGTGCCGGAACTCGCCATGCCTGTGGCGCGCCGATCAGCAGGCCTAAGCTAAAACAGACTGTGCAGGCAAGTTGTCCCATCACTGACATCTGCGGCTCAAACAATGCAGCCACGGCATCGTGGGAATAAGCCCCGAGACCCTTGTCCAATATGTAAACGCAGGTGCGCGCAATATTATCGGAATCTTGTGCCGGCCCTCTTGTCGCTACGGGAATCTCACGTGATCGCAAAAACCGCTCCAGCGGCGCGCGTTGGATGCTTGCCTGGAGTGCACCCGCCCAGCGGCGAGAAATAGTCGCGTTAGGAATTAAGATGGTCATACTCAAGTCGCCGCCCTACTAGTCAATTGAATACTAGATAGGTGACGGTCCCAACGAAAGGTTCTGAATGGTTATTCGCTGAGAATCGAGGGGTACGTCACGCAATTGAGCGCGACCGCGGCAACCACTGTCGATTAGTCGCTAAGCGCAAAGGCCAGTAATCGCTCCTCGCCTGCACCTGAACGCAAGACTCGAAAGTTGATCGTGTCGCCGATCTTGTAAACGCTTTTCTGCAAGGGGTCGACTACCATCACTCGCATCCCGTGCCACCGCACCTGATAAGCGACGAACCGATAACCATCATTCTCCGCTATCAGAGTATCTTCGATCGGGGCGCCGCCTGAAGTAACCGACGCATGTGAACTTTCCGCCTCCTCCCGATCGCCGCTGGCATCGGACTGCGGTTCATTAACTGCAAAGCGCAGTATCTTGCGGCTGCCCGCCACGCTACGATAAACCATAAAATCGATATTCTCTCCGACCCGCTGAGGTGCCGCGAGAGAACCAGTCACAAACACTTGCGAATCGCGCCAGCGCACCACATACCCTATCTGCTGGAAACCGGAATCCTGCGCCGTCAGCACTTCGCTGATCGTGCCGGTTTCGTGATTGATGGGAGGAGCCAACGCGGAGATCTCAGGTGCGAATCGGGCTGGCTGCTGAGCGCCTGCATGGCCGCAGATTACGGCGCAAAGAACGGCTACGAGGCCGCGTACTGCGGCAGATTCGAATAGTGCGGTCATGGCCCTATTGTTCCCGCACTAGAACCTTTGGTCAACTCGGACTGAGTTTCAGCGGTGATCGGCTTAGAATTAGCACCACGCTGCCCAAAACCACCGCGGCTGCGACCAGCGTTCGCGGCGTTACGATTTCGCCGGCCACGAAGTATCCCAATGCGACGGCAACCACAGGATTGATATACGCGTGGCTGGCGACTGTGGTCACCGACATCCGGCCGAGGAGCCAGACATAAGCGGTATATGCAATCAGAGACCCGAAAATGACCAAATAAATAAGGGCGAGGCCGGCGCGCACGCTGAGATGCGGCAGCGGGTGCATTTCACCTGAAACCCCCGATAGCAACAGCAAAATAAATCCTCCAATCATCATTTCAGCACCCGCAGTCAATGGCTTGGAACGAGGCAGCGCGAGTTGGCCCGACCATACCGCACCCACCGACCACGCGGTGCCTCCGATTAGAATTGCCAGACAAGGCAGTATGGCCAGATGTTGCGCGCGATTATCGATGAACATCAGCGCCACGCCAAAGAAGCCCAGCACCACGGCACCGAGGAGCGCCGCACGAAATGGTTGAGTACGAAACACAAACATTTCCAAGATGACCGTCGTGATCGGCAAGGTCGCTTCGATCACGGACGTGACGCCCGAATACACAAACTGCTCGGCCCAAAACACGGCCCCGTAAGTGATGACAAACATGCACACGCTGATAAGCGCCAAATTGCGCCATTCCAGCGGCGAGGGGTTCCCCTGCCCACGCAGGCGCATAAATCCATACAACAACGTTCCCGCGATGAAAAATCGCAGCCCCGCGGTCAACAGCGGCGGGAACTCCAGAACTGCAATGCGTATGGCCAGGAAGGTGGTACCCCACAAAATGTAGATAGCAGCGAAGGCCACTAGGACCCGCACGTTGATGGCTGATTTACCTCCCTGCATTACATCCCCGGCGCGACTTGATGTGAATAAGCCTACAGGTCTTAAAAATCGTTTGCTTCGTCCTTTTTGTTTGTCCGGCATCCGCCCTTTGCCTACACATATTGGCGGCGCCCCACCGACATTGAATGCAGGCGTCGCGATCAAAACTCTGGCATGCACGATATCGTGATCATTGGCGCGGGGCCTGCTGGGTTGACGGCGGCGACCTACTTCGGTCGCTTTCTTCGTCCTACCCTGCTGATCGACAGTGGGGTGAGCCGTGCGCGCTGGATCCCGGAGAGTCACAATATTCCCGGATTCCCTCAAGGCATCGTCGGGCAGCAACTGCTGGTGAGCTTAAGGGAGCAAGCCGTGAAATACGGCACCACGATCCAAAACGGCGAGGTGCATGACATCAAATCTCAAGATGGGCACTTTGAACTGAACCTGGGGACTGAGCAGGTTTCGAGCCGCTACGTCATGTTAGCGACGGGAGTAAAGGATCACTTACCGAACTTAAGAGGCGCCGATGAAGCGTTGATGCGCAGTCTGCTAAGGGTTTGCCCTATTTGCGATGGCTATGAGTCTAGGGGGAAAAGAATCGCGGTGATCGGCAACAGCGATCGGGCCGAAGGCGAAGCGCAGTTTCTTAAGACCTACTCGGATCGGGTCGCGCTCATCGATATATCGAAATTTCCCGATCCCGCCCGACGCCGAAGACTCGACGCGCATGCAATCGAGTACCTTGAAGCGAAGCTTGAGGACTTGTTGATCGAAGAAAATGACTTGCGCCTATTGCAAGCGAACGGCGAGAGTCGCACATTCGATTACTTCTACACGGCCTTGGGCTGCAGCCCTCGCAACAAATTGGCCGCGGCACTTGGCACCCAATTTGACAAGAATCAGGCGCTCATCGTCGACGCGCATCAGCAAACCTCTGTTGAGCGCTTGTATGCGGCGGGAGATATGGTCCGCGGGTTAAACCAGGTGGTCGTTGCTGCGGCGGAAGCGGCGATTGCCGCTACCGCGATACACAATCGATTGCGGAACGCATCATAGTTTACGTTTATTAGTGCAGCTCGAAGCCTGCCTCGATAAAACGTAGACTGCTGTCATGACATTGGGAGATTCTCGTGGCCAAATCGGCGTTAAGCAAGTATCGCCAAAAACGTGATTTCTCCAAGACCAAAGAGCCTAGCGGTTCGACAACCGTGCTGTCTTCAGATCACTTGCGATTCGTTATTCAAAAGCACGCTGCGAGTCACCTGCACTACGACCTGCGCTTGGAACTCAACGGAGTTTTCAGGTCCTGGGCAGTCACAAAGGGACCTTCAACAGATCCTGCCGATAAACGGCTTGCCGTCGAAGTCGAGGATCACCCCCTGGATTACGGAGACTTCGAGGGCACTATTCCGAAGGGTGAGTATGGCGGGGGCACCGTGCAGCTCTGGGATAGGGGATATTGGGCGCCCGAAGGGGATAGTAAGCCCGACCAAATGCTCAAGGCCGGGGAGCTGAAGTTCATTCTCGCAGGCGAGAAACTGGTTGGCAGTTGGGTGCTGGTCAGGATCAAAAATAATCGAGGGCGCGATACCCGCACTAACTGGTTGTTGATCAAGCATAAGGATCAGTACGCTCAAGCCGGCGCGACGGCGAGCTTGCTTGCCGAGAACCGGTCGGTGGCTTCCGGGCGCTCCATGCAGCAAATTGCCGACGGCATCGGCAAGGCGCCCAAGCCCTTTATGCTGGCGGGTGCAAAATTGCGCAAGCCCAATGCCGTGTGGCATTCCAATCGAGACACTGGGGCAGTGCCCCCTCGCGAGCGTTCGTCCGGCGGATTGCCCGCATTTGCGAAATCGGCTCGCAGCGTCCCGGTTGCCGACCGCGTTGGAGCCGGCAGCGCCAAGGGCACGCCCGGCGAGCGTCCAAACTTGGTTCTTGGCGTGATCATTTCAAAACCGCAAAAGCCGATGTGGCCCGACGCCGGCGACGGCCAGCCCGTTACTAAATTGGAACTCGCGCAATACTTTGAGCGCGTGGGTGCATGGATGCTTCCTCACCTTAAGGGTAGGCCCTCCTCGCTCATTCGGGCTCCCGACGGCATCAAACACCAACAGTTTTTCCAGCGCCATGCGATGGCAGGCACCTCCGATCTGTTTTCGCTAATCAAGGTAGCCGGGGATAAGGCTCCCTATGTCCAAATCGATCGCATCGAGGCGCTGGCCGCCGTCGCGCAAATGGGCGCGCTCGAGATACACCCTTGGAATTGCGTTGCAGGCAACCCCGAACTCGCCGGCCGTTTGGTATTCGATTTAGATCCCGCTCCGGACCTACCTTTCACCAGGGTCATCACGGCCGCTGCTGAAATTCGCGATCGATTGCAAAAGCTAGGTCTTGATTCGTTCTGCAAGACCACGGGGGGCAAGGGCCTGCATGTCGTTGCGCCGCTAAAAGGTGGAACGCAAGCCGTGGGCTGGCCGGATGCCAAGAACTTCGCGCACGTTGTGTGCGCGCAGATGGCGCAAGACAGCCCCACGAAGTACCTCGATGTCATGTCGAAGGAAAAACGCACCGGGAAAATATTCTTGGACTACCTGCGCAACGATCGGACCGCTACGGCTGTGGCTCCGCTATCCCCCCGAGCTCGTGAGGGGGCCCCCGTCTCGATGCCCCTTCATTGGAAACAGGTGCGAGCATCGCTTGACCCCAAATCGTTCACCATTAGAACTGCGCCGCCACTGCTCGCGAAGACCAAGCCATGGGAGGACTATGCTCGAGCGGCGTGCTCGCTGAAAGGTGCGATCAAGCGACTGGTCAGCGCCGGCAAATCCCTCTGAATTTTATCCCAAACCCGACTCGGCGCCGTTTGCTGCGCGGCTTAAGCGTGCGCCTCAGTCGAGGCGGCCGATCGGTATCCCAATACACCACGAGGCCAAACCGCCGCTCGCGGCGGCTATGGTCAGCGAGCCTTGCAGCCTGGAGATTCGGTGCGTCATGGACTCGAATTCCGGCAAGGCCGCGACTGTGGGCTGGCTCATCGCTCGACCATCATGAGATAACTGAAACCAGAGTGTTGCATCTTGCGCTTTGACATCCAAGTTAATCGAAGTTGCGCGAAGCGAGATAGTTAAAACTCGCAACGCCTCTTCCATCGCACGAAAAACGGAGATCGCAACTTCCGGCTTGACGATGGGTTCGGGCAATGCAAATGTGGCGACGCTTGCTACGTTCGAGGTAGCGCACAGGCGCGCAAAATGCCACTTCAGCGCAGCAAATAAGCCGACATTGTCCAGCAGCGTCGGCCGCATCTGTTCGATAAGCCTGCGTGTTAAATCGACTGCCGCGCGCAGAGATTGCCGGGCTCGCTGCAGTTTGGCCGGCACGTCGGCCGATTTGCCAAGATGCGCCTCTGCCCACGCGACATCCATGAGCGCTCCTACCACCAAACCGCCCATATCGTCGTGAAGTTCCCTCACCAACTGCGAGCGCTCGACCTCTATGCTCGCTTGCAAATGCGACGCCAGCGCGTAGCGGTCAGGAGCCAGTTGCAAATCTGCTTCCGCGGCCGGTAGCTTCGAACGTGCCTCGAGGTCACCGTCAGGAAGTTCGGTAGGGATCGAACTCATGAAAATCTCCTGCACGCTTCAACCCACTATAACTTGCTTTAAGCCAAGAACACCCTGCCAAATCGGAGCACTTGTGCGTCAGGAAACACTCACACGATGGTGGCCAGCCGGCCATACAGCGCCAATTGCGCGCGGCAACATCATCACGCCATCAATATCGAGCGCACCACTTGTAGGACTAGCACGGCGAAGCGTGCAATCTGACTGTACATATTCCATACGCGGTGCAGGGGATTATGCAATGGGTAGCGTAAAAGAAAATCGAGCGCCACCGCGTGCCCGGGAAGTCGCCGAAATTTGTCCGCCATGGGCATTGACGATGGCTCGGCATATGGACAGTCCGAGTCCTGCGCCCCCGGCGTTGCTTTCATCGCGCCCGCGATGAAACTTGGCGAAAAGCCGCCCCGGGTCGCCGGGCGGAAACCCGGGTCCATCGTCTTCGACGTCCACTCTGACCAGGGCATCATCGAGACGCGCCGTTATCATCACCTGCACGCCAGGCCGCGTGTGTTTAACGACATTTTCCAGAAGATTCGCAAGCACTTGCAGGATCAAGGCTCCATCGACACGCACCTGCGGAAGATCTGCCTGCAAATCGGTTGCTACCGTGTACCCCGCGAGGCGCGTCGCCAGGCGATCCAGCGCTGAATTCACCAATTCATCGAGCGTAAACCACTCAAGGCGCAAGGACACCTGCCCGCTTTCCAAGCGCATCAGATCGAGGACGTTTGAAATAGTTTCCGACATCTGCTTGGCTTTATTCTCGATCTGCGCCGTCAGGGTCCGCCGGGCCTCATCATCGAACACCATTGAGGGGTCGTTCAGCGCACTACTCGCCCCGGTAATCACGGACAAGGGGGTGCGCAAGTCGTGTGATATCGAAGCCAGGAGCGTATTTCGCAGGCTCTCTGTTTCAGCATCGACGCGCGCCGACTCCGCTTGCTCTTGCAGGCCTGCCCGTTCGAGGGCCAAGGCAATTTGACCTGCAAAAGTCTCAATCAGATGCCGCTGCTCCGGCAACAACAGACGCCTCTTCTGCGTAGGCTCCACGGCCAGAACGCCAAGCGTTTTGGTGCTGCCCTTGAGCGGCAGGTATTGCGCGGCGGCAGCCGGCAACGTATCGGTGCCCATTCCCGCCGGAGTGCTGTGTTCGAACACCCATTGTGCAACCGAAAGATCGGCGGTTAACAGCGAGCCTTGCTCCGGTGCACTTTGGGGGCGCTGCAAGCGGCTGCGCGAATCCGGGACCAGCACGACTGCGCGGCTGGCGAATGTTTCTGCGATGTGTTTGATGGCAACGCGAGCCAAATCCTCGAGGCTGCGGGTGGCAGCAAGTTCGCGGCTCATGGCATACAGGGAGGACGTGCGCCGCTCTCGCGCTCCTGCGACTCGGGTCTGGGCCCGAACATTCGCCGCGAGGTTGGCGATGATGAGAGCGACTGCCAGCATGACGACGAAAGTAACCACATATTCGAAATTGGCCACTGCAAAGCTATAGCGCGGCGGCACGAAGAAAAAATCGAAGGCAATGATGTTGGCAACTGCGGCGAGGCTTGCCGGACCGCGTCCTAGGCGCAACGCCGCAATTGTGGCGCCAAGCAGGTACACCATGACGATATTGGCCAAGGCAAAGTAGGGGTACATGATCGCTGCAACTGCGGTGGCCGCGGCGGAAACCCCTATGGCCGCCCAATACCGCGACCGGTGCTGCTCACGCGATCCATGTTCAGAGCGCAGTTCAGTTTTGAGCGATGACGGCTCCCGGCGCGCGATCACCGAAACGTCGAATCCGCCGCCGCCGCTGACTAGCTTTGTGGCCGTCGAGCGTCGAAGCAACGAAGTGAGGCCAAACCGCCGTGGCTCGCCGACGACAATGCGGGTGACATTGCGAAGCCGGGCATATTCCTTGAGAGCCGCAGACGCAGACGGACCGTTGAGCGTGACTGATTCGGCGCCCTGCGACTCGGCCAAGCGTAGGATATCGACGCGCCGATTTCGCGACGCTTCTCCAAGCTGCAACATTGACGGCGTTTCCACGGAAACGACGATCCATTCCGCATCCAGCGCATCGGCGAAACGCTTGCCTACGCGAATGAGCTGCTCCGCCTGGTCATCAAGCGCCACCGCGATCAGAAATCGGTCGCGGGCAAGCCAAGGCTTGGAAGAGCGCTCCCGATCCTGATATGTACGAGCCGCTGCGTCCACGCGATCCGCCGTGCGCCGCAAGGCCAGTTCGCGCAACGCAAGCAAATTAGGCTCGCGGAAATACTGCTTGGTCGCGGCCGAGATGCGCTCGGCTGCATACACCTTGCCGGCAGTGATTCTGGCGATCAGGTCGGTGGGCGACAAATCGATGAGTTCAACTTCGTCGGCCTCATCGAAGATGCGGTCGGGGATGGTTTCGCGTTGGCGTACCCCGGTGATGCCCGCGACCACGTCGTTCAAACTCTCGAGGTGCTGCACGTTGACCGTGGTCCAAACATTAATGCCCGCTGCCAGCAATTCCTCGATGTCTTGCCACCGCTTGGCGTGCCTGGGTTTAGGCTGACCCTCGACAATGTTCGAATGAGCTAGCTCATCGACCAGCAATAGCGCGGGGTGGCGCGCAAGCGCAGCATCAAGATCGAATTCACGCCGGCTGATTTTTCGGTATTGCACCTCCAAAAATGGAAGTTGTTCCAGCCCCGCGAGCATGCGCTCTGTTTCTATGCGCCCGTGGGGTTCGACATATCCGGCAACGATATCCATGCCCGCGGCACATGCGGCGCGCGCCGATTCAAGCATGGTGTATGTCTTGCCTACACCAGCCGAGGCACCAAAGAATATCTTAAGCCGTCCGCGCTGCTCGGATGCTTCTTTGCGCTTAAGCGCAGACAGCACTTCATCCGCATCGAGACGACCTTCTTCTGCCATTAATGCATCAGATCGAGCGCCAAATTGAGCTCGAGCACGTTTATCGTAGGCTCGCCGATCACGCCGAGAAGCGGCAGTCGGGCGTGCTGGGCGATCAACGATTCGACTCGCTCAAGAGGCATGTTTCGGACGCGCGCCACACGCGCGCCCTGGTACTGCGCAGCCGCCGGGCTGATATCCGGGTCGAGACCGCTCGCCGAGGCAGTCACCAGATCAACGGGGATCCGCTTCTCATTCAAAGGGTCAGCCTCTTGCAAGTGCCTGACCGCGGCCGCGACTCTATCGGTCAACGCGGGATTGAGAGGACCGAAGTTCGATCCTCCGGAGGCCAGACCGTTGTAGGGCTGCGGGGAGGTGGCGGAGGGCCGGCTCCAAAAGTATTTTGGATCGGAAAAACTTTGACCTATGAGCTTGGATCCTGCAACTCTGCCTCCGGCGTAAATGAGACTTCCTGCGGCTTGTGAAGGAAATACCGCGGCGCCGAGGAGCGTGACGAGCATCGGATAAAGCACGCCAAGCAGCACAGTCATGAAAATTAGCAGGCTTATGGTAGGACGAATGTAGCGGGTTAGCATATTTTCTCCTCAAGCCAACCCGGCCGCTGATAACCCCATGTCGATCAGCTTGATGCCGGGGAACGGCACAATGACGCCGCCGAGACCGTAAATCAATAGATTGCGGCGTAACAACAACCCCGCCCCTAACGGCCGGTACCTGACCCCTTTGATCGCCAGCGGGATCAGCAAGACAATGATGAGTGCATTGAAAATGACCGCGGACAAGATCGCCGAATTCGGCGTTGTCAGCTGCATCACGTTGAGGGCGGATAACTGCGGATACGTGGAGGCGAATGCGGCGGGGATGATTGCAAAATACTTGGCCACGTCATTCGCAATACTAAATGTGGTCAGCGAGCCGCGCGTCATCAGCATCTGCTTGCCCGTCTCGACAATTTCAATGAGCTTGGTCGGATTGGAGTCAAGATCCACCATGTTGCCGGCTTCCTTAGCGGCTTGCGTGCCGGTGTTCATCGCAACCGCGACATCCGCTTGCGCCAAGGCCGGCGCATCGTTCGTGCCATCGCCCGTCATCGCAACCAGCCTGCCTTCTGCTTGGTGCTTGCGAATCAATGCGAGTTTCGCCTCCGGCGTCGCCTCGGCCAGGTAATCATCCACCCCCGCTTCGGCAGCGATAGCCGCGGCGGTGAGCTGATTATCGCCGGTGATCATCGTGGTGCGGATGCCCATCTGGCGAAGATCGGCAAAGCGTTCTTTGATTCCGCCCTTCACGATGTCTTTAAGCTCCACCACCCCCAACACACGCCCGCCCTCGCAAACCACCAAAGGCGTGCTTCCTTGCTTGGCGACACGCTCCACAACCTCCGTCACGGCCTGAGGGAATGACCGGCCCTGTCCGATGACATATTTCCTAATTGCATCGGCTGCTCCCTTACGAAGTTGTCGTTCGCCGAGATTGACTCCGCTCATTCGCGTCTGGGCTGAAAATGGTACAAAGGTCGCCTTCAGCGCTTTGATGTCGCGCTCCCGCAAATTGAAATTTTGCTTGGCGAGAACGACGATACTGCGCCCTTCAGGCGTCTCGTCGGCGAGCGAGGCAATTTGCGCGGCGTCTGCCAATTCCTCATCGGTCACGTGTGGCGCCGCTATGAACGCGGTGGCTTGCCGGTTCCCAAGCGTGATGGTCCCGGTCTTGTCCAGCAGCAGAATATCGACGTCACCGGCTGCCTCGACTGCGCGTCCCGATGTGGCAATCACATTGGCTTGCATCATACGGCTCATTCCGGCGACGCCGATCGCGGAAAGCAATCCGCCAATCGTAGTGGGTATGAGGCAAACCAGCAGCGCTACCAAGGCAGTAAGGGTGATCGGTGCCCCGCTTCTTGCGCTCGCAGCGCTGTATAGCGAGAATGGCAACAAAGTTACGATGACGATGAGAAATACCAGGGTGAGTGCCACCAGCAGAATGGTCAAAGCGATCTCGTTTGGGGTCTTCTGGCGTTTGGCGCCCTCGACCATCGAAATCATCCGATCCAGAAACGTCTCTCCCGGATTAACCGAGACTCGCACGACGATTGAATCCGACAACACTCGGGTTCCGCCGGTGACGGAGGAGAAATCTCCGCCGGATTCGCGGATTACGGGGGCCGACTCGCCCGTGATGGCACTCTCATCGACCGAAGCCGCGCCCTCGATCACTTCGCCGTCAACTGGGATGACATCGCCAGCTTCGAGCAGTACTAAATCACCTTTGCGTAGCTCCTCTGCGGCAAGATTCTCTGTGGTCCGATCAGCGAGGCTCGTATCATTTATTTTCTTGGCAAGCACCAATTGACGCATATCGCGAAGCGCCGACGCTTGGGCCCGACTGCGGCCTTCCGCCAGGGCCTCGGCGAAATTCGCAAATAGCACTGTAAATGCCAACCATAAGGTGATGGCAAAAATGAATGACGTAGGGGCTTCGCCATGCCCGGCAAGCGCCTGGCCGAGTAATAGCGCCGTCGCAATCGTTCCCACATAGACCACGAACATGACGGGGTTACGCAGCTGGGTGCGCGGATGAAGCTTCTTAAAGGTTTCCTTGAGGGCAGGCGCCAGCAACTTTTTATCGAACAGTGCAAGTGCTCTACGCGGCATGGTATTTCAATGGCTCTGAGCGAGAATAAAATGCTCAACCACGGGGCCCAGAGCCAGCGCCGGCACGTAGTTCAGGACGCCGAACAGAAGGATCGTGCCGATGAGCAGGCAGATGAATAAGGCCCCATGGGTGGGCATCGTGCCTTCGGTCACTGGGATGCGCTTTTTTGTGGCGAGAGAACCCGCAATTGCCAAGGCGGCCACCATTGGCCAGAAGCGCCCAAGCCACATGACAATGCCCAACGCGGTGTTATAGAAAGCGGTATTGACTGACAGCCCTGCGAAAGCACTGCCGTTATTATTTCCCGCAGAGGTGAATGCGTACAGAATCTCGCTGAAACCGTGCGCGCCCGGATTGGCCACGCCGATGGTGCCGCTCACGGTCATGACTGCGATTGCGGTTCCTGCCAAAACCAGCATCGGCGTGATGAGTATGAATATCGAAGCGAGTTTCATCTCTCGGACTTCGATCTTCTTGCCTAAATACTCGGGCGTGCGGCCTATCATCAATCCAGCGATGAACACGCCGAGAATCGCGAAAATCAAAATCGTATAGATGCCTGTCCCCACGCCGCCCGGCGACAACTCCCCCAATTGCATGAGAAATAAAGGGACCAGCCCTCCCAGGGGCATCATGGAGTCGTGCATGCCGTTGACCGCTCCCGTCGAGGTCCCGGTGCTAGCCGCCGCGAAAAGTGCCGAGGCCGCGATACCAAAGCGAGCTTCCTTGCCCTCCATGTTCCCGCCGGCCTGCAAGCCGGATGGGATACTGTCGATTCCCTGTGCGGCAAATAAAGGGTTGCCGCCTTGTTCGCTGACGAACGCCGTCATCCCCAAGGCGCCTAACAACACCAGCATCGCGATCATCAGCGCCCAGCCCTGACGGGTATCGCCAACCATTTTGCCGAATGTGTACGTCAGCGCAAAAGGAATCAGAAAAATCGCCGCGATCTCAAGGAAGTTCGATAGCGCCGTGGGATTTTCAAATGCATGCGAAGAATTGGCGTTAAAGAATCCGCCGCCATTGGTGCCGAGCTCCTTGATTGCCTCCTGTGAAGCGACCGGTCCCATCGGCAGTGTTTGTATTTGGGTGGTGGCGGGCACCATAACAGGGTTGCCTTTTTCATCCTTCAGGGGGTCTCCGTGAGAATCGAGCTTCGGAGCGTCAAAGCGAAGCTTCTCCATGGTGGTCGCCTCTTTATACCCATGGACGTTCTGGATGACTCCTTGGCTGATGAGTGCCAAGGCCAAAACGATTGACAGCGGCAACAACACATAGAGCGAGGACCGCGTGACATCGACCCAGAAATTGCCGATAGTTTTACAGGATCGGCGTGTGAAGCCCCGGATGAATGCAACGGCGACCGCCAACCCCGTCGCCGCGGACAGAAAATTCTGTACGGCAAGTCCGGCGGCTTGCACTAAGTAGCCCATGGTTGACTCCCCGGAATAGCCCTGCCAATCGGTGTTGGTTGCGAAGGCAACAGCGGTATTGAAAGAGGAGTCTGCGCTGACCGGCGCAAAATGCTGCGGGTTCAGAGGCAACCAGGGCTGCAGGCGCAGCAAACCGTAAACAAGCAAAGCACCGGCCAAATTAAAGACGAGGAGCGTCAAGGCATATCGCGACCAGTTCATCTCTTCGCTGCGCTTCACGCCGCATAGACGATATATCCATGCCTCAAATCTGGCCACCGGGCGCAAGGCCAAATAGTCTCTTCCTTCCATGATCTCGGCGATATAACCGCCCATAGGTTTTGCGCAAACAATGACCGCTCCTAGCACCAGAACAGCGAGCAGCACAAATTCAAACATGGGGTTGCTCAAAACCGCTCGGCCTTGAGCAATGCATAGATCAAGTAGGCAAACAGCATTAGGGCGAGCACTCCCCCTACAAGGTATGCAATATTCAAGTATTGTCGCCGAGCCGATCGATGGCTAGCACAAGGCCGAGCGTGACCAAGAAGAGTGCGAACAGCAAAGCTGTAAAGATGAGGTCCATCATGGAAACCGCCCTTAAAGCCCTCGCAACGAGACCCATGCCCGGCAGCGAGAAGCAGTGATTAGAATTTTACGAGAACACCTGCAGACCAGATAAGTTGTCGAGTGCGAAGATCGGGTTGCCATATACCGCCTTGATTGGCACAGGCAGACGCGGCGGCCGTCGGGTCAGCCGTTCCCGCGGTCGCGCCGGAATTACAGGTGAAGTTTGCCGCTGAACCATTATTTCCTCCTGGCGGCGTGACGCCGCCCTGCCCCGCGAAGTAAGGGATGCTCGAATGACGGAACCCGAGCTCCGACCACCACGTGATCCACTGCTTGGGCATGTATTGCAAATTGATGGTGCTGTCCCATTGAAACGCAGGCTGACCTGGATTTTCGGTAAAATACGGGGTGCCGGTTGTGGCGGTCGCGCCGTTGATGGGGGGCAGTAGAGTCAGGTAGCGGCCGGGATTGTTCATCACCCCGCCGCCGACGGTCACCGCGATCAGGTCGTTGTCGAACCAGATACGGTTGTAGAGCATAGCCCCCAAGAAAGAACTGCCGTTTGCGCCCCCGGTACAGTGCAGTCCACCGCCCGACTGACAGCCGGCGTCTGCGGTGAATGAAAATGCGGCCTTCGTGAAGATCAATCCGCCCGGATTGTCGAAATACTTGAATTCGATACTGTCGTCGGTGTGGTAGCGGGTAGTATGGGGCAGGCCTAAGTTGTCATTGCCAACGCCGTAGTTGTTGAAAACCAGCTTCAGAGTCTCGTTGGGCTGCCAGAGAATTTGGCCGCCGTAGCCAAGGTGACCGTTGAACCTCGCGTAAGATTGCCACCCGTTGATGATCCACGGCTCGATCTTCAGCTTGTTGGTGGGGAACCACTGGATGCGTACGCCGTTGAAGAACCAGGGCGTGTTGGACGATACGTATGAGGGCTGATAAGTCCAATTGTCAAAATTGTAATAGCTGAACAACCCGATATACGATACGAAAATACCTGCATCGATGTTAAGTCCGTGATTGACATCGAAGTGATAGCCCGCGTTTGCTTCCGAAACGTAACGGTATGCATTGCCCAAGTCCCACTGGCCGACTGCGGTGCTGGCGTCATTGCGCGGCGTGGTGGTCGCGAATAATCCGTCCATGAGCAGAATGCGCGCGCGTACATTGTCGTAATGGAAGTCACCGCCTAAGCTTATTTGTTCCACCTGAAACTCACCCGACCGGAACGACTCCGTCGAACCGACGATCGTGTGATCCTTCGGCCCATTGAAGTCCTGCATGTAGTGCACATCCAAGCGTATGTCCGGAGTGAAGAATTCGGTGTCATAAATCGGAGCTTTGTTGCGCGGACTGCCGTTCAGCCAGGTGAAATCGCCGAATGCAAATGGAGTGTCGTTATCGACCCCTGCGATGGCCCTCGGAGGCATCAACGCTTTCGGAATGACCTGCATGAGCTTTTCGCGAAATGTGAGCGCCGCCGAAGCGTCGGCAGCTGGTATTGCCGGTAAGGATGGTGCAGCGGTCGCTACGGCGGCTGGCGGCTCCGGCGCGTTTATTACGACATCGAAGCGTGAAGCTTTGCTTGCAACAACTTCGACCGTGCGTGTGGGAACGGTCGCCGCTCCCTCGATTTCCGCGGTTACAGACCAAGTGCCGGGCGTCAAGTCGGCAAACGAATACACGCCGTCAGTGCCGCAAATCGTGGCGCGGATGGCGCCGCTCCCGACTTTGATGACCGTAATCGTGGCGTGCGAAATCGGCTGTTGGGCAGAATTGGTTACTAGGCCAACGATCGCGCCGGGGGCGGCTGCAGTTTGCGCAGCGCGGCCTTGAGGTGCGAGGCACCAAATAAACCCGAGAAGGGCGAACACCGAAACCCGCTTTTGGGTATTCATTTGTCATCTCGCTGAAGCGCCACGGACCCGAGTTCAAGATGCAAAGCCTATCCGCCCATACCGCGCCGAGATATACCGATTGTTGTTAAGAAATCTACCGAAACGGCAGTCCGGGAGTAATTCAACCACCCCTAAAAAGGCGCCTCACACTACGTGGTGGGATCTACCACCAGGCGATAGCCGAGGCCAAGCTCGGTGAGGATGTGCTTCGGCCGGCTGGGGTCCACCTCCAGTTTTCGGCGCAGATTCCCGATAAAGACTCGCAATGAGCGCGAATCGTCGCGGTCAGGTCCCCATACCTCTTTGAGCAGGGCAGTGTGAGTTACGATTCGATCGGCATGCCGTGCCAATGTTTCCAGAATTCGATGCTCGAGCGGTGTCAGGCGAACTTCACTCCCGTCTTGGCGATGCGCGACCCGTGCGGCTAAATCAATGGATACATCTCCGAGCCGCAGCATTGCGTTAGGCAAGTCGCCGCGAACGTGGCGGCGAGAAACGGCACGCACACGCGCCAACAATTCCGGTGAGCTGAATGGCTTCATGACATAGTCATCCGCCCCACTCTCGAACGCCATGAGGCGCTGCGTCTCGGCCGTGCGCGCAGATAGAACGATGATCGGCATCGGCGACCAGGAGCGAATTGCGCTGATAACATCGATGCCATCCCGGTCCGGCAGCCCCAAATCGATCAGAACCATATCCGGCTTATGTAGCCGTGCATCATGCAAGCCCATGGCCGCCGTGGCTGCGATGACGACGCGAAAACCGTGAGCCTCGAACAACATGCGCAATATGCTTTGAATGGCTTCGTCGTCCTCCACAATCAAGATCAAATGCATCGCTTCAGTCATCGCCCATCCGCATCGATCTCCACATGAGTGAGCTTAAGACGGCCGTGCGCAATGCAGACAACCGGCGCCAATGATCATCGCTAAAAAAGAGCCCCGGCGGCTCCTTCGACGGAGACCACCGGGGCAAGTGACCCGGCATGGGGATGCACACCGGGCATATCGCTTTGCGAGAGCAGAATTGCGTTGGAGGTAAGTTTCGCCGGCGCTAGCCGCCGTCGGTGCGTTCGCCCACATAAACGGGTGCACGATAATGTTTATTCCTCATGCCGAAACCACCCTACTCGTGACGTAGCATACGGTGCCGCGATATATTAGCGTGCGAGACAGCGATTTTATTTTGATAACTGCTGCTGTAGGTCAATGCCTACAGTGGATCGAGCGATAACAGAACTGTAAGGATCCCCGCGTGCAGAAACCTGCCAATGGCAGTGAGATAAACCAAGGCATCAAGTCCGAGCGAATCCTCTGGTCTGGTACTGCGCTGTGCATGGCGGCATTGTTAATTTTAGCCGGGCGTCAGGCATTGAGCGAGGATTTGCCGCGGAGTTTGAATTTACACGGCGGAAAAGCCATCTACGACGCAGCTTGCGTGGCGTGTCATGGCACCAAGGGTGAGGGTACGCCAAAAACATCGGCAGGTTTCGACCCTCCGAACAGCTTTCCCCATTTCAACAAATGCGACGAGACCACGCCCGAGTTTACTCGTGATTACAAGGCCGCGATTCGAGATGGCGGCCCCGCCCGCGGTTTTTCGACAATAATGCCGTCCTTCAGCGGCGTATTGACCTCGGCGCAGATGGACGAAGTCATTGCCTACTTGCGGGGTTTGTGCAAAGAGAAGGGTTGGCCTGTTGGCGAGTTGAACGTGCCACGCGCACTTCTCACCGAGAAGGCATTCCCGGAAAGCGAAACGATTTTAACCGCCACTGTGAATACGAAGGGACCACCAGCCATTGCGAACGAGCTGGTGTACGAGCGTGTTCTGGGCAAGCTGGACCAATTGGAAGTGGCGCTCCCTTTCGGCTGGGTGCATAAGGGCAGCGGCGGGTATTCAGGCGGCCTGGGCGACATCGCGATTGGCGATAAGCACATCTTGTATTCGCATTTGAACGAAAGTCCGTACCAGAGCGCTTACGAGAGCACCGGTTCGATTTTGAGCATCCAAGGTGAGGTCGTTCTGGCAACCGGCGACCGGAAACGAGGCTTAGGCGCGGGCGAACCGAGTCTGGGAGTCTTCGCGATGTACGACCGGTTATTGGGCCATCAAGCATTCATGCAAATTCAAACGGGAATCAATATTCCGCGGCATACTGAATTCGGCCCGCGTTCGCTCTACCTGCGCAGTGCATTCGGTAAATCAATTGCCGGCGATGGCAATTTGGGGCGTTTGTGGTCTCCGATGGTGGAAATTATCGGCAATCGCGACCTGACCTCGGGAACGAAAACCGACTGGGACGCCGTACCCGAATTCCAAGTCACCATTAATCGCCGGCAACATATCCGCGCAGCCGTGGGCTACCTCATGCCAATCAATGACACCTCCGGTCGACCCCAGCAGATCATCGCCTACTTTCTATGGGATTGGTTCGACGGCGGTCTGCTCGAGGGATGGTAATGAAGACCATCAACAGTATTCGTGCTGCATCGACCCTGGTGTGTGCGTTGGCGTGGATGGGCAACACCGCAGATGGCGCCGTGTCAAACTCGGCCGAGTTTCAAACATCGGATCGCTGCGTCGCCTGTCACAACGGCATGGTTGATTCGAAGGGCGATGACTACTCGATCGGATCGGATTGGGAGACGAGCCTCATGGCAAACTCATCCCGGGATCCATACTGGCAAGCCAGCGTGCGGCGCGAAACGATGGATCATGGCACGGCGGCCGCGGTCATCGAGGATGAGTGTTCGGCCTGCCACATGCCGATTCCGCACTACAAGTTCAAGCAGGCCGGCCAATTCACCCCCGTGCTTGCCCACCTCCCGTCAGGCCCTCACAGCGATAAGGAACATGCGGACGGGGTCTCTTGCTCGGTGTGCCACCAAATCACGCCCGAAACATTAGGCACTGAAGCAAGTTTCAATGGCAATTTCGTCATAAGAGGTTCGCTCGCCAACGGCACGCGCGCTGAATATGGGCCGTATGAGATAGAAGCCGGATTGCAACAGGTGATGCGCAGTTCGACCGCGGGATTTGAACCGCAGCCGGGTCCTCAGATTCAAACACCCGAGTTGTGTGCCAGCTGTCATACGCTGATCACGGAAGCGCGCGATCTTCAAGGAAACGTAGTGGGCGCTTTTCCCGAGCAAATGATCTACCAAGAGTGGCAGCACAGTGACTTGCGAACCCAGCGCACCTGCCAGTCTTGCCACATGCCTTCGGTTGAAGGGGATATTGCTGTCACCAGGATCTTGGGCAGTCCCCGCCCGGATGCGAAACGCCACCAGTTCGTCGGTGCAAATTTCGCGATGCAGAAAATTCTTGCGCGATATCGCGATGAACTGAACGTCTCCGCCGAACCTCGAGAAATGTATTCCGCCGCGGACCGCACGATGCGCTATTTGCAAAACGAGGCTGCCGCATTGTCGGTCGGACCCCCCGTGATCCATGACGGGCGCTTGGAAGAGGCCGTAACAGTGGAAAACTTAGGCGGCCACAAATTACCCACGGCGTACCCGTCGCGGCGCGTTTGGCTTCACGTCCTGGTGCGAGATCGAGATCAGCGACCGGTGTTTGAATCAGGCGCGCTGAATCCCGACGGGTCGATCGTGGGCAACGATAATGACATCGAGCCGAGCAAGTACCAGACCCACTATCGGGAAATTCGCCGGCCCGATCAGGTGCAAATCTACGAAGCCATTCTAGGCGACGTCAAGGGACAGGTGACGACAGGTCTTTTGTTCGCGGCCACGTACTTGAAGGATAATCGAATACTCCCGCGCGGTTTTGACAAATCCACGGCGGCAGCGGATATCGCCGTCCACGGCGATGCGCTTACCGACCCGGGTTTCACCGGTGGCCGCCACAGCATCAAGTATTCCGTGGACCTCGGTCAGGCTGCCGGGCCCTTCCAAGTCGAGGTAGAACTCTGGTATCAACCCATCGGCTATCGCTGGGCTAACAATCTTAAGAAATACGACGCCGAGGAACCTCGCCGTTTCACCGGATACTACGAAGCAACAGGCGCCGGAGGTGCGGTGCTGTTGGTGAAGGCATCGCGCTCCACCAGTTGATGCGCGCAGCCGACCTTTTCTCACAATTTCCCAAGCGTCTCGGTCGACTACCTGCTCACAGAGGCTCGGCATCTCTTGAAACTGCACGCTGCCGGGCAGTGCGTTCGAGGATCAGCAGCGTGTCTCAAAATCTTCCATAAATTCTTGACCTGGGCTGCTGGTTGCTAGACTGTACCGGTGGGAGCGCTAAAAAAGAGGAACGGTTCCGATGGCCGCTGGACGCGTA
Organism: Gammaproteobacteria bacterium; assembly: GCA_025355165.1. Taxonomy (GTDB): domain Bacteria; phylum Pseudomonadota; class Gammaproteobacteria; order Steroidobacterales; family Steroidobacteraceae; genus Bog-1198. Next base: position 24,636 of record JANYAD010000145.1, read on the forward strand.
ACACTGTCGCCGCAGAGACGCAGGCTTAATAGAACCACGTCGGCCATTACGCTTCTGTTGCTGGGTGCCTGTGTCGCAGGCTGCGAAAATGAGGAACGCCATCGAGCGTTCTACAGCAGCAAGGAAGCCTGCTTAAAAGACTGGGGTACCGAAACCAGTTGCCAGCAATCCCATGGATCCAACGGCATGGTCTATTATTTTGGACCTTGGTACAGCCGCTCATCGTCATTCTGGGGCCGTGGCGGTGGCGCGTCTTCAGGGATCGTCTCGCGAGGAGGCGGCGCTGTAGCCTCCGCATCGGAAGCTCATTTCGGCGGCTTTGGCGCCTCTGCGGGCGCCCACAGCGGCGCGGGCGAGTGAAGCGGGAAAGCTCGGTTCCGCGGCAAAATTGGCGGCAAAGGTGCGAAGAAGTCGGTTTTGACTTCCACACCACAATCGATAATTACCCGTATTGGAACGAGTCCGCGTGCTACATCTTCACGCTCGATGAAATCAACCGCATCGAGACAGCCACCAATGAGTTGCAAAGAATCTGCTTGGAGGCCGTCGACTATACGGTGCGCCACGCACGGTACGCCGATGTCGGCATTCCTGTGCAATATGAGGAGTTAATTGCCGCGAGTTGGCACAACCACGAGCCAAGCCTTTACGGCCGCTTCGATCTGGCATTTTCGGGCGATGAGCCAAAGCTGTTGGAATACAATGCCGACACGCCGACCAGCCTGCTTGAAGCTGCGGTAGTGCAGTGGTGCTGGCTCAAAGAGGTACAGCCAGGCGCAGATCAATTCAATTCGCTGCATGAGCGTCTGATTGATCGATGGCGACAGATCAGTCCCGCGGGAGAATTTCTGCACTTTGCGTGCGACACCGACTCGTACGAGGATGTCGGCAATATTCGCTACCTCATGGATACGGCATGCCAAGCCGACTGCACCGCCGCTTTGATTTCCCTCAAGGATATCGGCATTGAGGAGCGGCAGTCGATGTTTGTCGATAAGAACCTCAACCCCATTCGCCGTTGCTTCAAGCTATACCCATGGGAGTGGATGTTTTCGGACTCATTCGGGCCGCGCATCGCTGATCACGGCACGCGCTTTATCGAACCAAGTTGGAAGTGCGTTCTGTCGAGCAAGGGAATACTGCCGCTGCTATGGAAATTGTTTCCGCGCCATAAGAATCTTTTGGCGGCCCACCTTCAACCGGGGCAGTTGGGCGGCACTTATGTAGTGAAGCCGATGCATTCACGTGAAGGCGCCAACATACAAATTATCGGCGAAGTTACGGCTCAAAGCGGCGGGACGTACGCAGGACCGATGGTATATCAGCAGTATGCGCCGCTGTTCAGGGCCGACGAAAAATCAGCGGTGGTGGGATCATGGGTGGTCGGCAATGAGTCGGCGGGCATTGGAATCCGTGAGGATGACTCGCCGATCACGGGAAATGTCAGCCGGTTCGTGCCGCATTATTTTTTGTAGCCATACATGCACCGGGTGCACAGTTTCATAGGTCGGGCCTATCTAACGCCCGTACTAGGGCTTACTCTTTGGCTAACGCCTCATTTTCAAAAGGAGTTGAACTTATGCACCCGGCCACGGCAGGCGAATCACAGGGACAAGGTTACGCGGCGAGTGCGCCCGAGGTCATGCGCTTTACCGGCAGCGGCGCGGAATACTTTGGGATCTGGATAGTCAACTTGCTCTTGACCATTGTGACGGTGGGAATCTATTCATCGTGGGCCAAGGTGAGGCGACTGCAATACTTTTATAGACACACGGAACTAGCCGGTTCGAGTTTTGACTTCCACGGCAATCCCCTCAAGATCTTGGTTGGACGGGTGATCGCGCTCGCCATGCTTGTCGCCTATAACTATTCGGTGCGAATGCGCTCGCCGTGGACCCTAGTCATCATCGCCGCAATTGCGTTAGTCATGCCGTGGATGCTGCGTAATTCATTTCGCTTCCGACTCTACAATACCAGTTGGCGAGGCGTGCGCTTCCATTTTCGAGGCTCCGTGGCAGGAGCGTATAGAGTATTTCTTTTGAACGGGTTTCTATCGCTTATCACGCTTTATATCATGGCCCCCTTTGCGCATCAGCGGCTCAAAGCTTATCAACATAACAACAGCTGGTTCGGCGGCACTCAATGTTCATTTCACGCCCGAGCCGGCCAATTCTATAAAATTTACCTGGTATTGCTGGTCTCTTTGCTGGTTTTCGGCTTGGTAGTGGGTTTCAGCGGGATCGGAGCCGCGCTGGTGGCGATATCCGAAACTCACAAGCACGGCGGGCAGGCGAATCCCGTCGCGGTCATCAAGGCATTGGCTGTGCTGTACGGCGCGCTAATCCTGATTGGAGTTTCGATCGGGCCGGTGTTCCACGCGCTCATCACGAATTTGATCTGGAACAACACGCGCGTCGGCGAGCACCGCATCGAATGCAACATGTCGCCCCTTGGCTTGATCTGGATCACCTTCAGCAATCTGATCCTGGTGGTATTGACCCTCGGAGTATTCATTCCATGGGCTATGGTTCGATTGGCAAAATTTCAGCTAGAAGCCATTCGTCTGGTCCCCGCGGGGGACCTGCAAGCATTTGTCGATGCGGCTCCCGACAGTGTTGGAGCAGTGGGTGTGGAAGCGGCATCTGCATTCGACTTCGATATTTCCTTGTAGAGTTTGGTGCCTACGCTTAGCGCAGACTATTTCGACGGGCGCACAGCGCGTGTCCAGCGGGTCACCTTGCAGGCGGCCGGCGAGGATCTTGTGGTCACCGGCGAGGGCGTCGATGTGCGCGTGCCATTTGCCCAAGTGCAAGTAGATGAAAGACTTGGCCGGGCACCGCGACGGCTGCGCTTCAGGGACGGCACATTCTGTGAGATAAGCGATCTGAATGCACTGGACGCCCTGTTGTCATCGATGGCACACCGTGACGGATGGGTTGATCGCATGCAGCGGCATCGTCAATTCGTACTACTTTCTTTGGCCGCCTGTGCGGTGGTGGCGGTGGCCGGATACAAATGGGGCTTGCCATGGATGGCCGCCAAAGGGGCCGCAAAAATGCCCTTGCCGGTCAGTCAGAGATTGTCCGATCAAGCACTTCGAATATTGGAGGGCAATATTCTCTTCCCGAGCAACATCGCGCCGGATCGGCAGCACGCTCTCAGCGAGAAGTTTCATGCTTTACGGTTGCCTGAGGGTGGCCTGCCGGCCGGCGAGTTATTGTTTCGTAGCTCGCCTCAATTGGGGGCGAATGCCTTTGCGCTGCCGGACGGAACCATTGTCGTGCTCGACGATCTGGTCACGCTGCTGGATGAGCGGCAGATCTTAGCGACGTTCGCCCACGAAGAGGGCCACGTACATGGCCATCACGGGCTTCAGTTGATGCTGCAAAGTTCAGTGGTAGGTATTTTTTTGGCGTTCTACATCGGCGACATCAGCAGTCTGCTCGCGGTAGCGCCGGCTACCTTGATGCAAGCGAAATACTCGAGAGAGTTGGAACAGCAGGCAGATGACTATGCGGCCCGGGTGTTGTTGCGCAACGGGATGCAGGTGGCATTTCTCGCTGAAGCCTTGCAAAACCTTGCCAAATCCCACCCGCAAGCGGCGCAGCCGGGCTACTTGTCAAGTCACCCGGCCACTGATGAGCGCATGCGCCATCTGGCAGCCTTAAGCGCCGCAGCCCTTGCTCCAGTGGATCGCCCCTAGAGATCTTGAAGACCTTCCACTCCACGGGGGCCGCCGGTCTGGGGCGCCTCCCGCGGGTGTGCCCATCCGGTCGCTACAGGTCCGCCATCGGCGCACGCACCCGCTACGATGTAGAATTGATAATGGGGTTTCCTTCACCAAGGAGGGTCAGTTGTCACGGCAGACTCATCTCTCAAGGGTAACGCGACGTGAAACCCTGGGCTGTCTCACGGCCGCCGCGGCCGCCGCCGCGCTCGGCATACGAACCGTTGGCGCTCAGGGTATGAAGGCAGCGATGGGGGATGCAGATCGGCTCACCGATCTGGGCATGGAACTTAACGCGCATCAGCGATCCGCCGGCGTCGCGTTCCTCGAAAGGCATGCGACGGTCGACACCCATAGCCATCCCGGTCGATTCTTTCTCAAGCAGCTTGCCTATGAGACGCCGACCACGCGCGCGCTCGGCGCAGCATTCGAAGAACGGGCGGTTGCCGATCTTCATGCGGGGAACGTGAGCGCTGCGTTGTTCTCAGCGGTGGCGGATATGCGGTTGCTCGACATGACGGCGCAAGGACTGCGAGCCTCAAGGATCTTTGCGCCGGGCGAGGCGTATGCAGATTATCGGCGGCAGCTCACCGAACTCAAGGCGCTTGCAGCCAATCCTGCGCTTACCAAGGGATTAAGCCCCGCCGACGTTGAGGCTGCACACCGGCGCCACAAGACGGCGGCGGTCTTCGCCGTGGAAGGGGGAGACTTCATCGAAGAACGCCTCGATCGGATTCATGAGGCATTTAGTGAGGGCGTACGTGCCGTCACCCTGGTCCATTACCACGTTAAACAGATCGGCGACATACAAACCGAAGCACCGGTGCACAACGGTTTGACGGCGCTCGGCAAATCCATCGTCACCGAGATGAATGATATCGGGATCATCATCGATCTCGCGCACGCGACGTACGCCCTCACGAAGGACGTTCTCGACATATCGACCAAGCCCGTCTTGATTTCACATACGAATCTGGCAACACCCACTCTTAATCATCCGCGTCTGATCAGCAGCGAGCATGCCAAGCTGGTGGCGGGGACGGGCGGCGTCATAGGTTCGTGGCCGTCGGGCTTCGGGCAGACAACGTTTGCAGATTACATCGATTCGATTCAACGCCTGATCGATGCAGTGGGCATCGATCATGTGGCAATCGGTACCGACATGGATGCAAACTTCAAACCGGTTTTGCGCAGTTACCGCGACTGGAGCCTGATTCCGGCAGCATTGCTCGCGCGCGGTCTTAAGGATCAGGAGGTGGCAAAAGTCCTGGGTGGAAACTTTCTTCGGGTGTTCAAGGCGATGCGAACTGCTTGAGCGTTTAAGGTGGGTCAGGCGTGCGGCGCCCACGCGGCCTCGCCTGGCGCGTAGGGAATACATGGATCGAAGCGGCCCGGCACCTCGACATAGCGCAACGCTCTGCTGCAGCCGATCTGCGAGGTGAAGTAGCCGAGAAGCGCGAGCTCCTTCATCATGCGAAAATAGTGCGCTGGCTGCTTGATTGTACCGTCCGGCCCGCTAACTGAAGTGGCGGGCGCGCCCTGCTTGCGATCCTCCGGTAGATAGCCATCCGCCTTTGCGGCGGTCTCATCCACAGGCAGAGGCGCCAACCCTTTTCTTTGGCGGTCTGCCGCTTCGCGCGAGTCCATGACGTGCTTCTGCTCGTGGTCAAGCATCGTCAGCACGGCGAGCCGCTGCTGCGGCGTTGCCGCCATGAACGAGACCTGATGGCCCTTCATCGTCGCCTCATTTACTTGCCGCATTCCTTCCAAGAAGGCCTTTCGCTCGGCCGGACTGTAGCTGTCGGTGACCATGAGGGCCATGAATGCGCCGGTCTTTGCGGCCTTCGCGCCAGGAGTACTCGTTTCTGGGAGTATCGTTTCCGCGATCTCGTCCAGAAAAGCGACCTCTTGCGCGCCAAAATCCCCGGGCGTTGCCTCGTGAGCCGCACTGGCCTTCTCAACAGCCGCTAACAGCTTGCCGCCGCCCGCAAATGCCACACCCCCCAACAAAACGCTCACGCGGCGGATCGCCTCACGGCGATTGAGTAATTGAAGGCGGTCCGATTCGGGTAACGCACTCATCAACTCACCTCAAAGGTTACGGCGATTGAGTTCATTCACGGCAAAGTCCACCGCGCGCGCAGTGAGGGCCATGTAGGTGAGCGAAGGGTTTTGACAGGCACTCGAGGCCATGCACGCGCCATCGGTCACGAAGACATTCGGCGCATCCCACAGCTGATTATGCGCGTTGAGGACAGAAGTTTTCGGATCGCGGCCCATGCGGGCCGTGCCCATCTCGTGGATTGCCATGCCCGGATAGGATTCATCGTCGAACGTTTTTATCGTTTTAGCCCCGGCTTGCTCGAGCATCTCTGCCATATCCGAAATCATTTCCTTGCGCATCAAGCGCTCGTTCTCCCCGGTGGCGCAGTCGATCTTGAGGACCGGCAGGCCCCACTTGTCTGTTTTGCTGGCGTCGAGCCCCACGCTGTTGGCATGATTGGGGAGCATTTCGCCGAATGCCGTGGCCCCGAAAATCCAGGAACCGGGCGAAGTCATTTCGTCTTTGAATGCTGCGCCAACGCCCAGCTCCTTGACGGAGCGTGACCATCCTTCTCGGCTCGCGCTGCCCTGGTAGCCGAAACCGCGCAGGTAGTCTCTTTTATCGCCGAACAGGTTGCGATAGCGGGGGATGTAGATGCCGGTGGGACGACGACCGTAGTAGTACTTGTCATTCAGGCCGACGAGGGCTCCCTGCGCGCCACAGCGAAAATGATGATCCATCAGGTTATGTCCCAGCTCGCCCGAGCTGCTGCCCAGACCTTGCGGCCAGACCTCGGTCGCGGATCGCATCAGCAGCCATGTCGAGTTAAGCGTGGAGGCGCAAATGAAAACGACCTTCGCCGCGTAATCGATGGTCTGCTCGGTTACCGCATCAAGCACACGCACCCCGCTTGCGCGCTGACGATCCTTGTCGTAGAGGACCTCGGTCACAATCGACCAAGGCTTTAAGGTGAGCTTCCCGGTTTTGGCTGCCGCCGGCAGCGTTGATGACTGCGTGCTGAAGTAAGCGCCATAAGGACAACCGAGCCAACACGCGTTCCGATATTGACAAGGTGCCCGTCCCTCCAGCGCCCGGG
>JANYAD010000146.1 GCA_025355165.1 Gammaproteobacteria bacterium
CTCCGTCCATCTTGGAGAACCAGGCGCTCAAGGAGATCCCGCGGCAAACGGTATCCGTAACGCAGTCGCTCGCAAACGATTGGACGATCATCGTGCCAAAGCCGGACGTCCAAGTTCCGCCGGCTCTGGTTCCAAAAGACGATGTGTCGACGAAGCCCAGCGAGACCCTGATCGAACCGTATCGGCCTGTGGTCGCGCCGGTCATACCGACTCGAGTGGTCGCGCGGGTTGCGGGAGGCGCGGGTCCCGGGTTTCCGGACACAGTTAACTTCTATCCGTCCTCCTCGATTCGTGCGCAAGAACAGGGATTGTCTACCGTCCGAGTCTGTGTCGATCGTCAGGGTAGACTCACCTCCAATCCGACGATCGTCCAAGGCAGCGGGAGCTCCCGACTCGACCAAGCCGCGGTGAAATTGGCGCGTGCCGGGTCTGGGCATTATCGCGCCTCGACCGAAGATGGACAGCCAGTGGACTCCTGCTATCCGTTGGGTATTCGGTTTCAATTGAACAAGTAACGCACCTCGGTCCGGGGTGGGGCACATCATCTTCTGAAACAGTAGTGCGTCCAGATGCTGTCCGCCGACGAAGTCTTTCTGCCCGTTTGGCCCCGAGAACAGCGTGTGCGCTCGACCTACTGAAGTTTTCGGCGAATGAACTGAAAATCGTCTTCGTTGCCGTAAGTACATCCGACGGGTTGCGTGCCTTAGAGACGGACGGTCAGGTGGCCAGCCGCTGTGGAGCAACTCTTAATCCCGCGCTGGATCGAGACCGACGCATTCCGAGCGTTTGTCGTTGCCTAGGGGAATCTCTTGTCGCTGCGAGAGGCGTCCCCGTTTGGGGGATTCCGGAAATGATTCGCGCCTTGATTACACAAAGTGACGCGATCACGCGCCCGGGACTTGCAAGTACGGTCGTAACCGGCATCACGGCCAACCATTGGCGCCCGCTCGAGTCTTCCTCGCAATGTTCTGATAGTCAAGGAGATAGCATTCGCCGATTGCCAGCCGGTCTGAGATTTTTAAGATTTCTCAGACATCGTGATATGCATTTTGACCAGGTGCGCCACCGAGCGAGCGCCCATTTTTTCCATCACCTTGGCACGGTGAATTTCCACCGTTCGCTCACTCAAACCCAAATCGATGGCCATCACCTTGTTGGCTTGGCCCTCGACTACCAAGTCCATTACTTGTTTCTCGCGCGGCGTCAGCATCTCGGCTCGCCGCTGAACCTCGGCACGCCGCGCCAGATCCTGGCGGTTTTCACCGTCGGACAGCAGCGCGTGGTTAATATGGTCCAACAGATCCTGATCGCGAAAGGGTTTCTGGATAAATTGAAAAGCGCCTTCTTTCATTGCTTGCACAGCCATCGGGACATCGCCATGACCGGTGATGAAAATGACAGGCAGCATCGCACCGAGGCGATTGAGCTGTTGCTGCACCTCCAGGCCGCTCATCTCTGGCATTCGAATATCCAAGATTAAGCACCCAGGCTCGTCTGCTTTGAAGCGGGCAAGAAACTCACTCGGCAGGCCGAACAACATGGGTTTGTAGCCAACGGTACTTAGCAGCGTGCCAAGTGCGCGGCGCATTGCGTCGTCGTCGTCAACCACAAATACTGTCGCGGCCGATGATGGCTTTTCCTGTACCACCGCTTTAAGCTCTCTGTTCCGCAGACACAGGCAGGCGAAACCAAAACCGGCTGCCTCCCGACGGTAAGTTCTCGAAGCCTATTGTACCCTCGTGTGCCTCGACAATGTTTTTGCTCGAAGCCAGTCCGAGGCCCGTACCGCGCGACTTGGTGGTAAAGAAAGGTCGAAACAAATTACTTTGCGCGCTTTCCGATACCCCGCTACCCCTATCACTGACTGCGCATTCAACCATATACCGATCGCTCGAGGTCGCTACGCCTATCCTGGGCGAGGCTTTGCCATTAGCGCTCGCGTCACACGCATTTTGTACCAACGCTACAATTACGTGCTGAATTCGCAGCCGATCCGCATTGACGGCAGGCAGTCCGGGGGCTATATCGAGCGATAAATGGCCGCCGACACGCTGCGCCAGTAACTCAAGCACCGGTTTGATCTCATCGATCAGTTCCGCTATTTGGCAACTCGATCGTGCGGCAACATCCTGGTCAAACAGTTGTCGGATGCGTCGGATGCCCTCACCGGCTCCTAACGCAGATTCATTGATCTGGCGCAACACATCGAGGGTCTCGCTGACCATAGGATCCGCGCGATTGAGCATCCGCGTGCCCGCCTGAGCGAAGGTTGCAATGGCGCCCAGCGGCTGATTCAGTTCATGGGCGATCCCGCTCGCCAATTCGGTCAACGCCGAGACGCGTGCGACCTCCATCAGTTGACTCAAGATCTGCGGCGACTCGATGCCCTGTGATTTATGTTCCGCCAAGTGCCCACCTATTTTACCGAGATTGTCCGTCGACTTATCGTCAGTATTCCAACCAAGACAGCTTATACTCGTGGCACGCGCTAGGGCTGCAGCACTAAAAAGTCATTAACTTTGCACACCCCTCGTACGGCCACGCCAACAACGCAACATTATTGCGTTGCTGATCGGGCTGGACGCGCCCTCTCAGTCTTACCGCACCATCAACTCAATCTATAATCGGTAGGCGGCACGAAATCCTCAAGTAAATCCACAATCAATTCCAAGGCGGGTGTTACCCGCGGTACCGGGGTACGGCGGTGGTTTTTTCGTACCCTCATATAGGCATTGCTCTGATCTTCAGGTTCGTTACAGTTGTCGGGCGCCCTGCACCTAAGCATCGTCGGTTGTGAGCCTCTGTACTATCCGTAGTTTCCCTCATCGTCTACGGTGAGGCGCAATCACGCCCAAGACGCTTCGTCTACGGGTACTCTCAGGCTCGCGTAAGTCGGCACTCAGTGAGCGATTGGTACTGCTGCTGGACGCCGTACGTGTGCGCCCAGACCGAGAGCATAAGCGCCGGGCGAGTCCAGCGCCGGGACAGACTTGCGATGCGGCGACGCTGCCTGATTTTTATAGTGTCCCGCGCAACCAGCAAACTTGCGCGCGGCTGCCAGTGTAGCGCGTCAATCAGGATGAGAAAAAAATCTTCGAAGTCAGTTTCTGGTGCGTTTAGGCTATAGAAGCCCTTAGAAGGTGACGAATTGGCCTTTTGAGGTCTGACTCGTCGGTGATCGTAGCCGATGCAGTATTTAGGACGTGTGCCCAAAGACGGAGTACGTGCCCGATGCCCGGTCGACACATAAAGGGTCACCAGATGATGAGGCTTTACATAAAATCCAGGATGACTGAGCGCTGAGGGCAACGACGCCTGTCGGGACGGTGCGCTGTGCCGGTACGATGCCGCATCGCAATGCCGGTCTAAGCAGTAAAGGACATCAGACCGTCGCGGCACCGATAGCCGCAATTGTACGCTGCCTATGGCCTAAATGATTTGCCTACGCTATCCGGAATGCTACGTAAAGGAGTAACTTGCCAGCGCCATGCCTCGTCGGCTCAGCCGAGCAGCGTTGCGATCAGTCCCAGCATTTTGTCCGCATCGACCGGCTTACTGATGATGCGCAGATTCGCATCCTCTGACACTTTGCGTACCACCACTGAGGTGTCGCCGGTGATCAGCAAAACCTTCAAATCTCGCCCCACGAGATCACGCATTGCGGCGATAACCGCGATGCCTGTTTCGTCGCGCAAGTGATAGTCGGTGACAAGGAGGTCTATCTTTTCGCCCCCGCGTGCAGCTTGCTGCGCCTCGGCGAGCGATGCCGTCGCTGTGACCGAATATCCTTCCACCGAGAGCAACAGTCGCGCCGCATTTCGCACCGCCGGATCGTCCTCGACCAAAAGCACCCGCGCGCGGCGTTTTGTTGCGTGCACCGCGGACTGCTCGGACGTCTTGTCAAGCGCATGGCTTTCCTGACCTGGCCCGACGGCAAACGAGAACGTCGATCCCTGTCCTGGCTCAGAGTGCACTGAAATGCTCAAGCCCAGCAAAGCTGCAATTCCTTGCACAATGCTTAGGCCTAAACCGTAGCCTTCTCGCGCGCTGTTGGTCGAAACACCGACTTGGTAAAACTCGTCAAAAATAAAAGAGATCTGGTCCGCCGGAACACCAATACCCGTGTCACGCACCGCGAAGCGGATCTTCTGCGCATCGCGTCGACACTCAATTCTTACAGAGCCCTTTTGTGTGTACTTGATTGCATTCGAGATAAGATTGCGCAACACCTCTTCCACCAAAGAGGGATCGGTGTGAACCCACTCGTCGTGCTCCACAACCTCCAGCGCCAAACCCTTGTCACTCGCCAGGCTTGAGAACTCCCGGCGCAGCTCGCCAAACAATTTGGCTACAGAAAAGTCCGAAAGCTCCGGTCGTATCGTCCCCGACTCAATTTTGCTGATATCGAGCAGCGCATTGAGCAGCCGTGACATCGATGCGATTGTTTGTTCTTGTTGCGCCAATGCTTCCGTCGCTTCAGCACCCTTAACCAGGCTGCGCAGTGAACGATTGAGAAGCGACAGTGCCTGCAGCGGTTGGCGTAGATCATGGCTGGCCGTCGCTAAAAATCGGCTCTTGCCCAAATTGGCTCGATCGGCGCTAATGCGTGCTTGTTCCGCGAGTTCGCGTGCCTGCTCGGCGGCCTGCCGGGTATCTATGAGTTCCTTTTCGATGCGTTTGCGCTCGGTGATGTCGCGGATGGCGGCCGCGATCAGCATCTTTGCTTGACCATCAATCGGGCTCAAGCTGATCTCAACGGGAAATTCGGTGCCGTTCTGCCGGCGCGCCAGCAGCTCCAAGCCAAAGCCCATCGGACGCACATGTGCGGCCCCGGCGTAGCGATCGCGGTGGCCAACGTGGCGCGTTCGAAATCGCTCTGGCAAGAATTGTTCGACGGGCTTTCCGATGATCTCTTGGTGGGGGTAGCCAAAAAGTGCAGAGACTTGCCGATTCGCAAAATGTACCACGCCGCCGGCGTCAACGATCAGCAGTGCATCGGGAGCGGCATCCAGCGCGCTTTGCGCAAGCTCGGGAGGTATTGAGCGCATATCGAGTTCTCGGTTCAATTAGGCGGTGTTAAACCAAAAACACGAGGGCAGTTAGTTTCGCTCGCACCACGGGAAAAGTCTAGGCACGGTCAGCCCAGCTAAAAGCGATTGAAAGTTATTCTGACAAACCGTTCAGAACGAGGCGTTCGCCATACATCAATCTGCAAGCAACGCAGGACTCGTTATGGCGCGGTGTCCTGAGGCTCACATACTCTTATAGGTTTGACGGTCTTCATCCAGTGCTGCAATCAAGAACACTAGGAATAGATCACACCGGATTGAACGGCATCTGGGCAAAGGATGCCTCGCGTCATGCTCTTGTCGCTTCCTGGAGGCTCCCTGCCTAAATCGACTCCAGATAGGCGGCCACCGCCAGCATTTGATCTCGCGTCAGTTCCTTCACCACGCCGTGCATGACCGGTGCATTGCGCAGGGCGCTCTGAATCACAATGAGCTGCTTTAACAGGTACGGCGCGTGCTGTCCCGCAAGCCGTGGAAAGGCGGCCATGCCCTGGGCATGGGCGCCGTGACAGGTGGCACACGCGGGAATCTGTGCCGCCGGAACACCCTGCTCGAAGACCTCTTTCCCGCGAGCGATCAACGCTGAATCTGAACCCGTACCCTTAGCAGCTGCCTGCTTCGCGTAATACGCCGCGAGTTCGCCAATCATGGCCTCGCTCAAGGGCGAGGCCATACCCCACATGTAGGCCTGCGCGTCTGGATCGCCGCGCGTTTGATCCTTGAAGGCCTTTAATTGTGCTTCGATGTAGGAGGCGGTCTGCGCCGCGAGATTCGGAAATGTCGGGGCGATGCTGCGCCCGTTTGCCCCGTGGCACGCGGCGCACGTCTGCACGGTGTTTTGCAAGGCAGGATCGACCTTTTCGGTCGTGACACCTGCGGCATTCACCAATCCGCTAAGTCCCGGCAGCGTGCCAAGACTCAAAGCAATGAAGTGGCTCATTTTCATAAAGTTTGCTCCCTCCAAAATGCCTAGAAGTTGATCCAACCCAGCAGGTACAGAGTGTTATTGTCCGACGCGTTGCGGCCCGCGCCGTCGTAATTGCTGGTTCCGCCGTTGAATTTGTTGTAGCGCACATACTGCAACTGCAATTTGGTATTGAGCCACGGCAGGTAGTTCAGCTCCGCAGTCATCCCGCTCGAGTCAGGATCACTGTTCGCACTGCCGCCGACCGGCGCCGGAGCATAGAGCAATGTATCCGTACTGCCAGAGATATGGAACAAACCCAAGGCAGCGCCAAGCCTGCGCTGGTAGTAATACTCGCCCATCAGCTTGAGGGTCTTGAGGGTGTTGCTCGAATTTCCCGCGAGCGAGTTTAAGAAGCTTGCATTGAGCTTTTGATTTTCGTGGATATAGGTCGAGATCACGGTGAACAGATGATCCTCGCCGATGAACTGGTACTGCGCATCCACCGCCGTATCGGTGTACTGATCGGTGATGCCCTGCAAGGCCATGCCGTTGCCGGGGTGCTGCTTGGCGACGAGACCGTAGGTGCCGAGTTCCAAAGAGTTCCGGTCCCAGCGCTTCTCATAGGCAACGCGCCAGTAAGGCAGGACACCATGCGCCACACGCGCTTGCGCGCTGTCGAGCGGATGTGCGCCGCCGACGATGGCCGCCGTATACAGGGTTAGCTCGGCGTAAAGGCTACTGTCGAACCATGCATAGACACCGGCACCGGCGACATTTTGCCCGAGGCCGCCCCCGCCACTGTCGATTCTTGCCGAGGTTGCCGGCGCCGGAGCCGTGCTGCTTCCAGAGTACGGAAAGCCCCACGCCGGGGTCGTATTCCAAACATCCTGCACGGTAGGATTGTTGTTGACGGTGATACCGACGATCAGCGTATGTCCGCTTGAATCACCGTCGCCACCGAGGGAGAAATGCCTTGCGTAGCGTATGTCCGTGTTGTCGATGCCGAAATGATCTTTGACACCATTATAAGTCAGTTGCATGAACGCGCCGAACTCTTCGGCTATCTTCCCAGCATAGAAGAGGCTTACCTGCTGCGGAAACAAAACCTCGCCATCCTTCGCGAGCGCACCGCTGGCCGCGCTATCTGGCAGAGCGGCGCCGGTGTGGGTATAGGAGATCTGCGCCATGACGGAAAGCGGCGGAATGGAGTTTAACGAGAGAGTTTGGCGGTTCGCCGTGTCGATTCCCGTTATTTGCTTGATGTTGTCCGTCACGTATCCGTTCAGTTTGAATTCCCGTCCAAACGGAGTAAGTTCCGGATACACCGTGTGGCAGGCCGCACAGGCCATGCCAGTCTGTCGCGCGAAACTCGGCACCGCGTGCGCCCTCGGCGCGGCAAGACCGAGAATCATCACCACCGGCACTATCCAGCGGCGGCCAATCGAATATACATAGCGCATGATTCGTCTCGCTCCTTGATTCATCAACGGCGTCTCTTGGTACTGCAAGCCACTGCGGAGCTTAGGAAAAATGCGTGGCATTTGGCGATACGGGAATCCCGAAGATACATTTCGGTTAATCGCGCCCGTTAAGCTAGAAGAATTTTCCTAAATTTTGCTGTGCAGAGCCCGCAGCCAATCTCTAGAGGACTTGATTGTGGTTCAGCGCCCCGAGCGGGAACCACCAAAGCCCTTTTTCGAGAATTATCCACCCGGTCTGTTCCGACCTACCAAGCGCGCGACGCCCTCGCCACCAACACGACTGGATCGATCTGCGTGCCGCAGCGATCGCCGGCAGCACACACTCCAGCTGCTCGCGTCGCACAGTAACCAGGCGACCGTCGGCCTAGATCGATGGGGCTCAGATCCTCAACGACGGGCAACTGCTAATGCGATCGATGGCCGCAGGTGACGTGGCGTGGAAAGATGTCCTCGCCTGGCATAGATCTAGGCGGGATGGCGAGCAATGGTGTGGGTTTAGAGCGGCTAAGCATACTAAAGAGTGCTTATAAATGTCCGCGTCAAACCGATACGGCCAGTTGTGAACAAGCGCTTTCCGCATCCAATCGGTCAGCAGGCAGCCGAAAGTTGTAAGCGAGGTGCCATGGATCGTAGCAGTGACAACTGCTGTTGAAACAATTCCCGTCGCTTGCGCCGGTACGCTGGACGGCTCAGTTTGCGCCGCTAATGCCATAAGCCTGCACAACCTCAGCTTTCATGTAGTCCCATGGTAGGTAAATATAACCCCCGTCAGAGAAGCATGAACCCCAACTATTCTTGACGATGAAGTAACCGCCACCAGAGGCGGGTGGTGCGTTTGGCATCACCGCCTGCAGATCTTGGTTCGATACGAAGCTCACCACGTGCACGGCGTGACCACCCAGCGGAGTCTTGGCCAGATCCGCTGGATCGTAGGTCACAAAGCCGTTTGACGGCGCTTCAAAAGCCGGCGAGACCGTCATCGCAACCACGACGGCATTGTTAAAAGCCAGCTGAAGAATCATGTACTCCACCGACAGCTCAGGATCGGCGCTGTTCCAGAAATATCCGGCTGCGGTTGGTTGATGCGAGGAACCGTGGATGCCCGCCTCATATAACATGCACCACAGCGAGCCGAGAAACTCGCCGCAAGCCTCGGGCGACTGCGGTGAGGTGTCCGAGCACGGCTCCCCAGACACGTTGTCGCAAGAGTGCGTAAATGGGGTCGTGCTGGTGTCCCGTCCGTAGGCGGGATTGTAATCCCAGTGATTTTCGTAGGGAAAGAAGTAGTTGTTGCTCAACGCACCATTGATTTCTTCCCATGGATCGCCGGCGTCATCGTATAGAGCGCGGTTCCACACAAAGCGATAGTGCTCCATTAGATCCTGCTCGGACAGATTGACCTTGATGCCGTGATTGAGCGAAATTACTTCCTCGACGGCGGAGGTATTTGCAAATGAATGACAAGTACCGCGGCCGCCCTGGTCCTTCACGCAGGTCGGGTAAGTTTTATTGGTAAAATTGAGCTTCGAATACAATCCACCGGGTATTGGCCCGCATGATGGCGGGCTGCCCGTGCGATCACCATAACTGCCGCTGCGCGGCGATGCGCCGATTTCACCATCACAGCCTAACGGTCGGAGCGGGATAATCGGCTTAATCTCGCTAACGATGCTGGCCCAGTTGCTTCCAATGAGTCCAAGTGCGTTACGGATCGTCGCAAGATTCGCGTCGGCAAGACTTCCTGGGGTTGGCAAGTTCGCGGTCAAAATCCCGACCGCGCCTCGCGGGAGCTTCTCATAGACGCTGGTATATAGATCAAGCTGCGCTTGGCGGCTGCGCGAGAAGAGGATCGAATTATAGACCCACGAGAGCTCGGCGGAGCGTCCCATCATTTCCACCGGATGAGAAACTCCGGCTGGTTGAATAGACCGAGTCCCGTTACCATTTCGCGTCGCTCCATGAGCCGGCGCTGATTCGGCGTTAACGAGATGGGCGAGCTGGGTAAGCTGGGGTTGCTCGAGTAAGAATGCTCTCACAACGCGCTCGTGCAACGCATCGTCGCCTAGCGTCAGATTGTCATCAGAGTCTCGGCGTCTGCCTTCATCGTCTTTGGAATCACGCGGCGCAATAGGTACGGCACCGCCAATGAGCAGATCAAGAAATTGGTTTAGATCGACTTGTTTGGCCCCCGCGGGCAGCGGCGTCCCCGACGGTCCGTAGGGCCGAAAGCCCTGCAACAATGATTTTAACGCGTCTTGTCTCGCGTTGGCATCGCCAGCCGTCCGACCGTCATCATTTCGGTCGCCGTCACGACCTGCGAACGCTGGGGATGTAAAGGTGAGGCTCAGCTGAACTATCAAAAGCCCGAACAGACTTTGTCGTATGCGTGAGCGAGTAATACTCATTGAGCTCTCCATGTCCGAAATTCTGAGAAAACACAACGCCGCGGCCGATCTCCGGATGCATCAAATTGTAATTAGCAATGTTGTCCGAATGACCATAATGTCGCGTGACATAACCTAATGGCTTCGGTCTTCGGCCACCTGACGACGGGGTCTCTCTTTTTTTATCGCCGCGCGACCAGATGCTCATTTTGTGAAGCCGATCACTGCGAACGGTGCTTGATGCAAGGTGGAGCTAATTTCAGCTTGCCGATTGCGGGCAAGTTGTCCACGGCGGCAGAGGGGTCGATACACGACGCGCATAGGTGGGGCTAGAGTGATCGCGATCTATGAAATATTGCACAATTGCCGCGTCGCGAAGCCCGCAGACATCGACGCCGCCGTTGCAGTCATGGTCAAGAACGGATATGGACTCTACGGACTCGTCAACAATGCCGGTGTTGTCACGATCGGCCCGCTCATCGACACAAAGCCTGAGGAATTTGATCTGGTGATGACGGTGAATGTCTACGGTCCGTATCGCATGACCAAAGCCTTCACCATTACAGCTCACGCGTCGATTCGCTTCCTCGATCAAGATTTGGCGCTGGAATAACCATTGTCGTCGATCCGCAGCGAACTACTTCGATGACGAACCGTCACGACGTGCCCAGCATTCAATGTAACCGTCAGACCTTGACGGTCGTCTCGTGAGCTTTACAGCCTCGAGGCTAGGGACGTTACTCGTGGCGGGCGATCATAACCACGAAGCCTTCGAGGTCACGAAGTCAGATCTCCCCGTCCTGGGGCCGGGTTTATGTAGGGGCCTTCGATTACCTCAGCGATTAAGTTACCGCTCTAGGGCCGCGTCAACGTCCTCGGCTTGGAACCAGAGGACCACACGGCGACCGACTGCTGCAGCGTAGGCGTTGACGAGACTTGCGTGATCTCCACATCCCATGCGTGTAGTTGAAGAACAACCGACCGAAGCGTGAGTTTTGATCATGGATGTCACGATGGATATGTTCTTGCAGGGTGTCTGCGGCAAGAAGTTTGCATTACCAGCGACTACCCCCTTACATCGCGAAAGCTACCAGCGGTCGGTTCTGCGCACGGCCTCGTTCCGCGCGGGCAAGTTCACAAAGCGCTCATTGGCCGCGGCTCGCACTTTCGTCGGCGGGCGTTTACTTATTCGAGCAAGGTCAGGGAAAATCGCGACGATCAACTAACCTGCGCATTCGAGCTAACTCTGGACGCGCCGCGAGCGCGGCGTGTGTAAAGTACCGCAAGGCCGCCGAATAACAACGTCAAACCAGTACCCCATGAGTCCGGGTCCATTTCTGGCGCTGTCGTAGCTGTCCATACGCCTGAACCGCCACCGTAAATCTGTGTCCCTACTCCAGTGCCGGGGGAAAAGTGACCGACTGAAAAGGAATCTCCGGTCAAAGAGATATTAAGCAGGGCATCGCCCGCTCCATTTCCCGGTTTTTCGGTGTATAGAAAAGTCGCGCCGGTTATTACGTCGCCTGTCGCGATTAGAGACAGTTCGCCACCCGCCAAAAGCCAGTTCGATCCGCCTTGATTAGCGAGTGAAGCTCCACTAATGCTCACCGGACCAGCAACACTGTACGAGGCAATTGAGAGGTTGTTGGCAGCGACCGACCCATCTACAACGACCTCTGCAGTGAAAGTGCCCGTAAAGGGAGATGTTGTGGGCGGATCATGGCCATCAAACGTATTTACGATGCCATTAGCAGACCCTAGATAATCGAGCGTTGTGACCTGGGCATAGGCCGCGACTGGCGCAGCCAATACTCCAGTAGTGAGCCACCCCAACAAATTCCATTTCATTTTCTGAACTCCTTTACTCGGAAATTTTTATCGGAATTCTGATGCCTAATTGATTGTAAGGCCAAAGACAGCTGCGTAGATGCTCCGCGGCCTGCGAGAAGTCAGATTCGGTTGTCAGCAATATCCTGCATAACAATAATTCGTTATTGCACCGCAACCGCGTTTCTGCTCCTGTTCGAATCGCGACGCGTGGGCTACTGTTTTGTGGTTTGGCTGGCGATTCGCTACCCATACTGGTCCAAGACCAAGCTACGACTCTCCCTCCGCCTCTGGCCGAGAGCACAACTGGATAGCGATCCACAGCGGATTACTCAGGGCCGATGGAAGCGAATAGTCGAATCGAGTATTGCCGCCGGCACTATCTGACGGGGTGTTCCCCCCGGCAAACCAACACAGGTGTTGCACCGAGCAAGCCGATCGCAGGGATCAGTATCGGATGAGACATTTATTAACCATATGCTTTTCAGCAAGTTGAAGCGAGAAATCGGCGTGAATGCCAGCCGTGGATTTGCGTGAGTCGCAGAAATTATTATGGATTCCGGACGTATAGGACTCGCGCATGCGCAGCCGACAGGCGCTAATCAATCCGCCGCATTGCGCGGCGCATTTCCTGGGATAAGCCGATGGCGCCTACGAGATAGTGAATGGCCGCCCACGCATAGAGAAGCACGGTCACGATGATGCCCTGCCGAGAGGACAGGGCAAGCGTGGACTCGCATGCCTGTCTTAGCACCGCGGTCGCCGCCAGCGCTTTCTCAGAACCACAAATCAATTTGAAGGAGCCCTGCAGCGCCCCAGCGCTGAAATTGTTTTCTGCAAAGCGATCGATGAGCCAGCCGGTAAAAGGAGGACCGCATCCCAGACAAACCACGGTCAGAAGAATGTACACCAGAGCCGTCGCCGTTGTGCGGCGGCGCGAGTCCACGATGTTTTGCACCACAGCCACGGTGGGACCAAAGGATAAGTATTGAAAGAATCCTGCGGCGCCCAGGAATAGCGCGCTTAACTTCCAATCGGCCTGCAGAAAGGCCAGTATGTATAGGGGCAACGCGATGCTAAGCCCAGCCGCGGGAACGAGTGCGTACCACTTCGCGTTGCGTGCGCCCAGCGCATCGGTGGCAACTCCGCCCGCCGCGAGGCCCAAGCCCACGGTGAGGCCCCCTGTGGCGGCCGAAATGATGCCTATCGTCGCGTAGTCTAGACCGAAAGCGCGGCTGAAATAGGCGGGCGCGAATGCGTACGAGCCCTGCGCGGCGAATGAGGCCACGATCAACCCCGCAAGCATGTTAGCGATGGGCCGCTTCAGAAACAGCGTTCGTGCCACGTGCATCACTTCTTGGAATTCAGCTTTGAAACCAAGGTGACGAGAGCATACTGCGGGCTGCGATTCTGCCGGAAACGGGGCCGAATTCACCGCGGGGTCCGAATAGCCTCGCGGCGGCTCTTTGATCAACCAGCGCAAGAGCAGGGCAACGCCAATACCCGGCAGTCCGACCACCAAGCATGCGATCCGCCAGCCATAGTGAGCAGCGGCGTAGCCTCCCACAGCGGCACTCAATATGTAGCCCAATGAGATTCCGCACGAATAGATCGACAACGCGGTACCGCGACGCGTTGGCGCGAAGTAATCCGATATTAGGGAGTGAGCCGGAGGGGTGCAGCCGGCCTCGCCCACGCCCACTGCCATCCTCAGCATGAGCAGTTGTGTGAAGTTCGCCGCCGCCCCGCACAAGGCCGTGAGCGCCGACCACACAGCTAACGCGGTTGAGATGATGATAATCCGGTTAAAGCGTTCGGCCAGGCGGGCGATGGGTAGACCGCTGAAGGCATAGAGCGTCGCGAACGCAGTGCCGATAAGAATACCGAGCTCAGCGTCGCTTAGATGCAGTTCTTTCTTCAGAGGCTGGCCGATGATGGCGATCAGGGTGCGATCCGCCGAATTGAGCGTATAGGCCAGTGTCAGCAGCAAGACAACGGAGCGCTTGTAGGCGACCGAATAGTTGAGGCGGTCGGGTTTAAGACCGCTCAAGCGGGATCATGCGCACGCGCGGCTCGGGCTTCCTCGGTCCAGTCCGCCTCGATATAGAAGGGCCCCGGTTTTTCCCGCAGTTCCTCGTATTTGCAGATCTCGGGCTCGGGTCCCAACGGAGTGGACACGCCGCCGCGAAAAGTCCACTCGCCGCGATCGCTATCCATCGCGCGAACGTAGCTGCTGATCAGGAAGCGCCGATCGTAATTACTGACATTCGGCGCGGAGCCGTGCACCGTGTATAAAGTCCACAGCAACAAATCTCCGGGTTCCATGGTACAGGTCACTATCGACGCCGGATCGAGTCCCACCCGAACCAAATCTTGGTCCGGAGTCTGCCCCGTCATCAGAGTCTGATCTTCCGACAAGCCCAGATAGCCTCGCAGATGACTGCGCGGAACCACGCGCAGTGCGCCGTTCTCTACCGTCTGTCGATCGATAGCAAGACCGGTATTGATACTGCCGTAGAGCAGGTTGCGAAGCGCCGAGCTGTTGCGAAATTTCGCATCCTGATGATAGCGATAGTACGTGTATTTTGCTCCCGGAGGTTTCCAGTGCAGCTGGTGCGTAATCTGCTTGATGTCCGCCCCCAGCAACGGTTCGAGCAATTCGAGATATTTAGGGTGACGGCGCATGCTTTCCAAGTAGGAACTGATCCAAGCCGTCCAGTGAGCCTGAATGACCACGCGGCGGCGCGCCTTCGGATCGTCGATTATCTCTAGCAGCAGGTTCTTGTGGCGATAAGTCGCGTGATGCTTGACGGCTTCCTGGTAGATCCTGTCGGTTTCGAGACCGATTTGCTGCATATGCTTAGCATCAAAGAATCCCCGCACGATGGCGTAGCCTTCCGAATGAAGTTTTTGTTGGATATCGTGCATAGAAGTCTCAAAGCGCCTTTAGGACCGAATGCTACGATGCACGCCAGCAAGAAGCAAAGAGCGATCCCAATGAGGCGCGTCGAGGCTGCGAAACTTCCTTTGCGCTTTCGCCAAGCGAGCGTCGTTGCACTGTTGTTCTGCGGCTATGCGTCGCTGTACTTCTGCCGGGCGGACCTGTCGGTATCGATGCCGCTGCTGGTCGATGAACTCGAAGCGCGCGGCCTCAACCATGCCGATGCCATCCTGCGCATGGGCCAGGTCGCCTCGCTGGGCGTGCTGGCCTATGCTCTCGGGAAGCTATTCTTGGCAGGCTTGGGCGACCTGTGGGGTGGGAGAGTCAGCTTTCTCATCGGCCTGGCGGGCGCAGCTGCGTTCACCCTGCTGTTCACGGTCGGCGAAACTGTGCCGCTGTTCATGCTCGCCTGGATCGGCAACCGGCTCACGCAGTCCATTGCCTGGGCGGGTCTCATCAAAGTCTCGTCGAAATGGTTCGATTACACCTTTTACGGCAGCGTCATCGGCGTACTCAGCATCAGCTATTTAGTCGGCGACGCGGGGGCCCGTCAATGGATGGGTATGCTGATTGAACACGGCTTCCACTGACGAGCGCTGTACTACTTAGGGGCGGCCGTGGCAGGTACGATGTTGCTTTTCAATGCGCTGTTCTTGCGCGAATCGCGCCTGGACCTGAAGTTTGATGAAGCCAAACCCAATCCGTTGAATTTGTTTGGCGGCGAGGAGTCGCGGCCCAGCGTGCGCAGCCTTCTGCTAGCGCTGCTGCGCAGCCGTGCATTTGTGCTGATATGCTTTCTGTCGCTGGGCTGCACCATTATTCGGGAAACCTTCAATATTTGGACACCCGTGTATTTGCGCGAATACTTAGGCTACGGCTTGAGCGATGCTGCGCGGATGAGTTCGATCTTCCCGGGAGTGGGCGCCGTGTCCGTCGTTACTTCTGGTTGGGTGAGCGATCGGATCGGCGTGAATGGCCGCTCGCTGGTGCTGTTTCTGGGATTGACGGCCACCGCAGCCGCGCTATTGCTGTTGATGTTGATGCCCTCGAGCGCGGCCGGCTCGCCGCTGCCACTGATTGGGATCGGCATCATCGCGTTCTGCTTGTTGGGGCCCTATTCATACCTCGGCGGCGCTTTTGCCGTGGATTTCGGCGGCAAACGCGCTGCGGCAGCCTCCTCGGGCATCATCGATGGCATTGGCTACTTGGGCGCGGTGGCGGCCGGCGACAGTGTGGCGAGACTGTCCGTATCATTCGGCTGGCAAGGCGTATTTGTGACACTCGCGGCAGTCAGTGGCGTGGCGGCTGTGGGATCAGGGTATTTGTTCTACTTGAGTGCCCGCGCCTCACGTGCCGGACGATAACTGTTATGAAAAAACCAATCCTGAGGGCGGTTCTTGCGAATACCGATTCGCTGACCTTGCACTGGGCAGACGGTCGCATCAGTGAGTTCGCCGCCATCTGGTTGCTCGACAACCAGCCCCAGCAGCGTGATGCCCACAGTGGTCAACGTTTGATCGACGTCGCCGATATCCCTTCGGCGCCGAAGATTCGCTCAGCCTCGATGCACCTAGGAATCGTGAAAGTGCACTGGGAGAGCGAGCCGCACATCACCACGTTCGATGTGGGCTGGTTCGCTGCTCAGTTGGATGCGCCGTTCGAGCACGTGCCAAGGCAGTCCTGGCTCGGCGGCTCCTTGGACGCGATGCACGATTTTGCCTGGTTGAGCTTGCCTCAGGCCGAAGAACAGGCGGCTGGTCGCTCGCGTTGGCTTACACGCCTGCTGAGCGATGGCATCGCCTTCTTGAGCGACGTGCCGGCTACCGACAACGCCATACTCGAAGCCATGTCCTTCGTCGGCCGCGTGGCCGAGACCAATTATGGGCTAGTGTTTGATGTGCGCTCGGTGGCCCAACCTGAGAACCTGGCGTTTTCCGATTTAGGATTGGGTTTGCATACCGACAATCCCTATCGAGAACCCGTGCCGGGCTTTCAAGCTCTGCACATGTTGATCGCGGCACCCGACGGTGGCGAGAGCCTGTTTGCCGACGGCGTGGCACTGGCCGAGCACCTGCGCCACTCTGAACCGGAGGCCTTCGAACGATTGACCCGCACGCCCGTGCCGTTTCGGTATCAGGCCAAGGATGCGGACCTCTATGCCGAACGGCCCTTGATCCAGTTATCGTGCGACGGTGCCGTGACGAGCGTGCATTACAATAATCGATCCATAGCGCCGTTGCTGCTCTCGCTTGAGGAAACGCCGGCGTTTTACGGCGCGTACCGCAGGTTCGCGTTGCTATTGCGCGATCCTAAGTTTCAACTAAAATTTCTATTGCGAGGCGGAGATCTCGTGGTGTTCGACAACCAGCGCGTCCTGCACGGTCGCACGCCGTTCTCGTCGGCGAAGCAGGCGCGCCATGTGCGCGGTTGTTACTTGACGCGAGACAGTGTCTACAGCGAATCGGCGCTGCTGCGCCGTCGCTTTAGCGCGATGGCACCTACATGCGACTAACCGATGAGATTTTCGCGGTTTTTAAAGCGCGCGGCGCGGCGGCGTACTACGGTGAGAGCGTGTCGATGACCGAACACATGCTGCAGGCCGCGTACTTTGCGCATGCCGAAGCCGCGCCCGCGACGCTGATTCTCGCTGCATTACTCCACGATGTGGGACATTTGCTCGAAACGGTGCCCGAGGATATCGCCGATTGGATTAGCGATGCGCGACATGAGGAAGTGGGTAGCCGCTGGCTGGCCCAACGGTTTCCCGCGGCCGTTTCCGAGCCCGTGCGCCTGCACGTTCCTGCGAAGCGCTACCTTTGCGCCACCGAGGGCGCCTATTTCGCGAAGCTCAGCCCGGCTTCGGTCCTCACGCTCCAGCTTCAGGGGGGTCCGATGGCGCGCAGCGAGATAGTGCGCTTCGAGACCGAAACGTTTTATCGTGACGCGGTGCGCGTCAGGCGCTGGGACGACGCCGGCAAAGTCGCCGGTTTGGCGGTCCACCAACTCGAGAACTATTGCGCACTGATCAATTCAATGAATGAACTGACCTGATGGCATTTGCCAGTCCACTGATGGTGTCGCCCCGTTTGAGGCCTGATTAGTTCGGACCATGGGTTGAGGATGTTTGCAGTTTGAACTCGACCTGAGTTGGCAGTTGCTCTCCTAAGCATTGGCTGGGCCACGGCGGCGAATAAGTTCGCCCATCGGCGTTATCATTTCGGTGTCAAAACGCCTCCGAGAACGGCGGTACTTCGCGCTTGATCGGTGAGCGCGAAGTGGTCCGGTCGGCAAGAGGGTGAAAGACTTTACATCTTCATCGCTGCGCTCAGAACAGCACAATAAAGACGACTTTGAGCAGGATGTACTCCGTGCCGCTGACTTCATAGTTGTCAGTGCCTTACCGAAATGGGCAGACGAACATCGCGCATACAGTTCGCATATGGCATTTGCGCTCTATCGATTTAAATATTCGATAATTCAATAACTTGTCTAGAACATCAAAGACCAGTAGGAAATGTACAGGCCCTCGAATTGAGAAATGTTTGCGCCCAATATGCTATGGGCGTACAACTTGGACATCTCGAAGAAAAATTTCCGCAGGAAGGGCAAACGCGACCCCCTATCGGCACACGCAGTGCAAAGTCTTAGTAAACAAACCTAACGGACCGGGGAAATCACATGCAAAACAACACGTATCGTGTCTTCGCGGCAATCGTTGCATTTGCTATCACAACCATCGTAAGTGCGCAAAACACCAATTTGCAAACGCATGCTCAAAGGCTGCCGATTACCGTTGGCTCTCCACGTGGCATGCCAGAATCCGCTAAGCATAATCTCAATGCTGCCACGCGAACGGCCGGACACGGTGGCCCCTTGAATATCTCGGCAGAGTCGTTCGACGGATTCTTCGCCGGCCCTACCTTGCCTTTCTGGACTTTCAACATCAAAGGGTCCAGGGACAACGACCATCACCTCGGAGTGATGGTGGGTCATGATCCGTTCAAACATCCAGGCACGGATAAAATTCCAACATACATCGTGCCGTTGATTATCCGCACGCACAGGATTGCTACTGCCTACGATCCCACGACTGGCAACTACACGACAGTAGCGGGCGACACGACGATAGATCCGACGCAGCCCGATAACACCTGCCTCACTAAACCAAACAACGTACCCGTGAAGCTGATCCAGCAATCTCCCATCGTTAAATCCGCACCGTTTTCGTTCGGTGGCACGTTTGTTGGAAATACACAGTACGTGGACGCCTTCCAGCGTGCGAACTTCTGGACAGTGTTAGGCGATCGGGCAGAGGACTACCACGTACTGCTCAAGCCCGTGATAACACTTGCGCCGGTGATCATCGATGTACCTGCGACCGCTGGCATGGCGCTAACGGATCCGAAGCTCTTCGAAACCGCTTACGGATTCACGTACTGCGCCCCAATGCTGTTAGTAGACATCAACTGGTTCGACTCCTACGTGACTGGAACAGTCATTCCCGAGCTGGCGGATGCTCAAGTGGACCCGGCCACCTTTCCGATCTTGTTGACCTACAACGCGGCATGGACGATCGGGGAGGTCACCTTTATCGGCAATTGCTGCGCCATTGGCTACCACGGTGCAACCGGGGTTCCGATCGTCGATCAGACCTATGGGGTGGTCGATTTCGATACCACAGGTTGGTTCAATGGACCGGCGAATGGTCTTGGAACGTCCGTCATGGCGCACGAAGTCGGCGAGTGGATGAATGATCCCTTCGGCAGTAACGAAACTGCGCCGTGGGGAGGTACCGGCCAAGTATCCTCTTGCCAGGCGAACCTTGAGGTGGGCGATCCCCTGTCAGGAACGCTTGTGCCTTCCGTCACCATGTCGAACGGGTACAGCTACAGTCTGCAGGAGCTGGCATTCTTTTCGTGGTTTTACGGAGCGCCATCCACTGGAGTTAATGGCTGGTTTTCCAACAACGGCACGTTCACGACCGATGCTGGACCAAACTGTCCCACTAGCTGATGGCGTAATTTTCTGGCGATATCTCGGGGTGCAGCAGTCCTAGCAGCGGGCGACTCACGAAGCCTCCGCACGTCAACGAGCGTGCGGAGGCTGAATTGATTCTCCCGGATAAAGATCGTTTGAGTCAGGCAGGGCGCGTCTATTGAAACTCCGTGATTCCTCCACAGCGTGGTGTTACACCACTGATAACCATCCACCCCTGCTTACCTGCGCCGCAGAAATTCGTGGAAAGTCTTCAAGGCTCCTCTCGCCGGCGGGGCGACAACGACGATTGCGAGCGGGATCTCGAGCAGTATGGCGCGCATCGCAGTCGAGGGGTCGCAGGTTTATATCCTCGACGGCGACTTCATCAAGACGGTGCCCACGGCGGGCGGTACCGTCGAGAAGATTGCGGTAGCACACGGGGACCTCGGCGACTTCTCGCTGGTCAACCAGGACATCGCGGTCGATGTCACAAGTGTCGATTGGACCATCAAGGGTATCGCCGGCGGCCCGACAGTGCAGAAGGTCGCACTCACTGGCGGCGCACCGGTCACACTCTCAATGGACACCACTCTGCCGAATCCGCAAGACGGTGGCGCATCGCGCTTGACTCGCAGAACTTATACTAAAGTGCGGGATCGAGCCAGTTCCCTGAGGGCTGCAGGATTAGGAAGGTGCCGCTGAATAGCGGCACCACGACGACTCTGGTCGATTACGTTGCGCGCCGACTTCACCATTGACGGCACCCACGTGTACTTCTCAGAGCTCAATCCGGGCTCGATCCAGCAGATGCCAATCGCCGGCGGCACCCCGACGCCGCTGGCGCCCGGCGCGCTCGGCACGGTCCTCGTAAACGACACCGCGCATCTGTACTGGATCGATCCAGCGTTAGCGCAGGTGTTGCAGTTCCCCAAGTCGGGGGGCGCATCGACAAACCCGGTTGCCTTCCCACTGGCATCGGCGACCGATCCATCGCTCGCACTGGACTGCCTGGCCGTCGACTCCAACGGTCTTTACTTGCAGCGAGGTGCAGGCCGGGAACATCGAATTCTTTTTCTAGCGTCCCGGTTTCTCCATGAGAACGCAAAAAGCGGAAGCTGCCGTCACCTAGTTACGACCTGCGCTCGCTGATGGTCTGCCCCATAAGATTGGTCGACCTGACTACTTTGCAAATACAACATAGCATAATCAATGTGTTATTATCGCACTACGCCTTATGTTAAATCTCATATTGTGATACAAATGCTACAGAGTGAGACATGTGCTACTCTCTGCCGATGAACCGAATCATTAATCAGCGCGAGCTTCGTAATCAGTCCGCTGCTGTCCTGCGCGAGGTAGAGGCCGGCGCCACCATCGTAGTGACGCGCAACGGGACGCCGGTTGCAGAGCTGCGTCCAATTCGGGCGCGACGATTTGTACTGCGAGCAACGATCTCTCAGGCAGCGAGCCGCGCACCTCGGATTGATGCCGGCCGCTTTCGCGCGGACCTTGAAGCAGTGGTCGACCAGCGTCTAGATGACTGAACCAACGAAAGGACTTCTCGACACATCGGTGGTTATCGACCACGACGTGATTGATGCAGCATTGCTGCCCGACGAATCTGCAATTTCCGCAATTACCCTCGCCGAACTCGCCGCGGGTCCTCATGCCACACAAAATGCCGATGAACGCGCTCGACGCCAGGACCGATTGCAATGGGCGAGTTTGATGTGGGATCCGCTGCCATTCGATGTAGACTCCGCGCGCGCATACGGCAGAATGTTCGCAGCTGCACGAGCCGCCGGACAGTCGAGTCGCACACGTTTCGCGGACTTAGCTATTGCTTCAACTGCCGTGGCAAATAGCTTACCTCTGTATACGCGAAATCCATCCGACTTCGACGCTCTAAAATCAATCATTAAATTGGTTCGCGTATAGCGCCAGTCATCCGCGCGCGGATCCTCAGATAGCCAGTTGGTTCGAGCAATTGGAGCTGCCCGTTTGGACCGAATCGCAGGAGCTGCGTCGATTCATAGCCGGTTACCTCACTGATCGGATTATCGATGTACTTCGGCGGGCCGCGTTGCAAGGAATCGCAGATAAGACTCAGAAAGTCGGACTGGTTCAGCGGCGGGTCGTCGGGGCGAAAATGCCGTCTGTCGTGGGTCAACGCGCCTAGATTTTTCCTTTAGGACATCATTAAAGCAAAAGAAGACACGATGAAGGAAAACTCACATCGGTACGCAGGCGCGAAGTTAGGGTTTAGGGCTATTGTTGCCTTAAGTTCGCGAACTCCGATTGGATGAATCGCTTCCACATCAGCAGCTTCGTGAAGAGCTGATGTTCCTGGTGAGGAGCCGTTCTTAAGGATACGGCTCGGTTCGGGTGGCGTCAGTGGGCGGCGTACTCATCCCGATCATCGCGCACTACAACGCCGCCTTTCATCACGAAGTGGATGGTGCGCAGCGCGTGAATGTCCGTCAGCGGGTCGGCATCCACAGCTACGATGTCGGCGAATTTACCGGCGCTGATGTTGCCTACATCGTCTTGCATGGCGAGCATCGCCGCCGCCTGCGTGGTAGCGGACTGCAATGCCTGTAGCGGCGTCATACCGGCTTTCACGTAGAGCTCGGCTTCGGCAACCGTCGCGGTCGTACCGTCGTTCGGTTCGAACGGAAACTGATCTGTGCCGAGCGCAATTTTCACGCCAAGCTGAATTGCATTCTTAAGCATGGCCCAATGATCGGCGCCGGTGATTCGCACGCGTTCCAAATACCAGGGCGGGGAACCGATCTTGGTGTAAAACTCCAGGGCTCCGGGTTGCGTGACCACGATAGTCGGTACCAACCAGACTCCCCGTGCCTTCATCTCCTTCAACACCGCAACCTCAAGATGATAACCGTGCTCGAAGCCGTCAATACCGGATCGCAATGCCTGGCGCGCGGCCTCATTGGAGCCGTTGTGAGCGGTCACCTTGATGCCGTTGCGATGCGCGACCTCGATCAGTGTGGACATTTCCTCATCCGTCATGGGGGCCGCCGAGATGCTGCCGCGCGTATCGGAAATTCCACCCGAGATGGCTATCTTGATCCAGTCGGCACCATCCTTGATCTGCTTGCGAACGACGTGAGCAAGCGCGTAAGGCCCGTCCGCCTCGAGCGAGCCATGGCCCCCAGTGGGTACGATCACCTCTCCGGCCGTTTTGATGCGGGGCCCCAATACCTCGCCACGCTCGATGGCCGCGCGCAGCGCGAAGTCGGTTCCATGATCTTCTCCCACCAGCCGCAGCGTGGTGACACCCGAGAGCAACGACAGGCGCGCGTTGCCTGCCATACGCAGCACCTCTTCGGTGTCGCTCTCAGTCGCCAATGAGTCGCCGGCCGCGCCTGGCAACTTCAAGCCGAGATGCACGTGCATGTTCATGAGGCCGGGAATGAGCCACTTGCCTTTCATGTGAATGATCTTGCAGTGCTCCGGTAGCGCAATCGAATCCGCAGCCCCGACCTTGAGGATGCGCTCGCCCTTGATGAGCACCACGCCATTCGTGAGTGTCGCGCCGCCGTCCATCGACACCACGGATCCTTCGATCAGCGCGACGGTGTTGTCGGGTGAATGGCTGTCCGAGGCAACTGGGGATGCGCCAGCACTCGCTGCAGCGCTGAGCAGGGCGAGCAGAGCAGCGTGAAGCGGCCGTCTAGCAGAGTCGATCCGTCCCAGCTGAGTTGCTGTCATGAGTCCCGCCCCTTTCAGTTATTGAGTGTGGGTTCTGCTCGAGCGGCGGCGATCCAACGATCTATCCCCTGCTCGAGAATGGTCAGCGGCATGCTGCCGCCGAGCAAAATCTGGTCATGGAAATCCTTTAAATCGAACCGCGTCCCCAATTCCTGTTCGGCCTGCCGCCGCAGATCGCGAATCTTCAGCTCGCCGAGTTTGTAGGAAAGTGCCTGTGCGGGTATAGCGACGTAGCGCTCTACCTCCGCGGCGGCTTGATCGCGCGTCATGGAAGAGTGCTGCATCATCCACTCTACGCCGGCCTCCAGGTCCCATCCCAGAGCGTGAAGGCCGGTATCGATTACCAACCGATTGGCGCGCAAGATGGCATAGTTTAAGTGGCCGTAGTAATCCCAGGGCTCCTCGAACAGGCCCATCTCCTTGCCCAGCGATTCGGCGTAAAGCGCCCACCCTTCACCGTAGGCGTTGGTGAAATCGAAGCGCCGGAAGGACGGCAAATGCGCATTTTCCTGCGCTACCGAGGTCTGGAAATGATGGCCCGGCAAGCCCTCGTGCAAGGTCAATGTCATCACATTGAATTTATCGCTGACACCCGGCGCGAAGAGGTTGATCCATAGGATTCCCGGACGTGAGCCATCGATGCCAGCCGCAGCGTAGTAACCGTTGGCCTGCGAGTTTCGCCAGGATTCGGGTAGAGCGCGTATCTGAAACTGCGCCTGCGGCAAGACATCGAACAGTTGCGTGAGTTTCGGAACGATTTTCTGCCGGGCGATTTCGAAGGCAGGAATGATCTCTTCGCGCGCCGTGAATTTTTGCTTGGGATTGTCGCGTACCTGGGCAAAGAACTCCTGCAGAGTGCCCTGAAATCCGAGAGCCGCTTTAACCTTCGCAAGCTCGCCCTCAATTCTCGCCACCTCGGCACGCCCGAGCCCATGAATTTCTGTTGGGGTTAAGCCTGTGGTGGTGTGGAATCGCACGTCGTAGTCATAGAGTGCCGCGCCGCCAGGCATAGCCCCAAGACCGACGCTGTTGCGGGCATGCGGCAAGTAATCCTCCTTCAAGAACTTGAACAGGCGCGCATAAGCAGGCTCAATGACCTTCTCGATCTTCATTCGGTACTGGCGCTCAAGGCGCTGCCGGTCCTGAGCTGAGAACGTGACGGGGAGATTGACAATCGGGCGCCAAAACTCGGTCTTTTCTGCAGGCAGATTGGTATGCACCCGAAGCTGCGGCAGCATGCGCTCGACGATCATGCGCGGCAACACGACGCCCACCTTGATTCCCTGTTGCATGCGTTCGATAGCTTGATTGATCCAGCTTGAAAAATGATCGGCGCGCGCCAGTGCTCGGCGGTAATGCTCGAGGGTCTTGAAAGGGTAGTCTCCCGCTCCCCCGGCCTGCGCGGCAAAAGCCGTATGCTCGCCATCGAACTGATTGATCGGGAGCATGCGCTGAGTCTCAAACAGGGGACTCGAGTAGAAATGCTTGGCGAGCGTTATCTGCTCGCGCAACATGGTCAGA
The DNA here is from genome assembly GCA_025355165.1 of Gammaproteobacteria bacterium. Taxonomy (GTDB): domain Bacteria; phylum Pseudomonadota; class Gammaproteobacteria; order Steroidobacterales; family Steroidobacteraceae; genus Bog-1198. Next base: position 24,840 of record JANYAD010000146.1, read on the forward strand.
CTGGTGCGACCTGCTGGCGCGAGAGATTGGGCCTGGAATGCAGCGCTGGCCTGCAGGTACTCATCGAGCATCGCCAGCATGCGTGCGCGCCAGCCGTCCTCGAGCGACTCATCGAAGCGATCGAGATGGCGTTCATCACCGTGCGACAGGGCGAGTGCGGGTTGCAGCTCGAGCAAGTCTTGCCAGTACTTCTCCAGCATCTCGTGCAGCGCCGAGGAGTCGCCCTGCGGGGTCTGTGCCGCGGACTTCGACTGAATGTACGCATCGATCTTCTGCGACAGAGCCCACAACGGGATATAGCCGCTGCCGAGCGCCGCCGCGTGATATTCGCGCAAGTCGAAGCGCGGGCCCAGCGCCTGGCGCGCGCGCTCCCGCTCGGCGACGAAGCGGCGCATGCCGAGCATGAACGAGGTGGCTTGTCCGGGCACCGCCAGGTAGCGATCGACCGCGCGCTCATTGGTCTCTTGCGCTGCAGCGGTGTTGCTATTCAGATACTCAATCGCCTGTTCGCGCGTCCAACGTTTGTAATGCAGCCCACTGTCCACGACCAAACGGCTGGCGCGCCACAGCTCGCCGGAAAGCAGACCCAATTCTGAGTACGGGTCCTGATAGGCGCCAAGGTCTTTGGCAAGACGCTCGGCGTACAGACCCCAGCCTTCAACGAAGGCGCTGTCCTGCCACCATTCATTTACCTTGCGCAGCCGCGGGATGGAGCGGTCCACGAGAATCGTGGATATCTGCATGTGGTGACCGGGAACGCCCTCGTGATAGAGCAGGTCTTCGAGCTCATTCAACGGGCACAGCCGCATGTTGGCCAAGTTGAGATTCACTGTGCCCGGACGGCTGCCGTCGGCAGGGCCGGGCTCGTAAAATCCCGGCGGCGAGGAGGCCTCCTTATAGGAATCCGTGCGCACGACCCGAAGCGGCAAGGGAGCCGGCGCCGCGAATGCTTGTGTGACCTTATCCTGCATGGCGGAAACTATATTGCGGGCGCGTGTGAGATAGGCCTGGCGCCCGGCTTCATCGTTCGCGAAATAGTTTTCCGGGTCCGATTTGACCTTGGCCACGAACTCGCGCAGCGTGCCGGTGAATCCAGTGCGCCGCATGAGCGAGGCAATGTCCGCTTGGCTGCGCGCGACTTCCGCCAATCCCATCTCGTGGATCTGTGCCGGTGTCAGATCAGTGGTGGTGAACTGACGAATCAAGAATGCATAGAATGCGTCCCCATCCGGAAGCTGCCAGACGCCGCTGGTGATTTGAGTTCGTGCCGATTGCAGCCGTAAGAGCTCAATGAGTTGCCGGTAAGCGGGCTGCAGGTCAGAGAGCAGCGCCGCCCGCGCGTTTTCCACCAGCACCCGCTTGCGCGTGGCTGGGATGTCGAGCAAGGCAATCCGCCGCTTAAAATCGCCAAAGATCGGGCTGTCCGGTCCTGCATCGTGCGGCGCGCCCGAAATGACATTGCGTGCGCCCTCGATCAGCAGAGGATAAACGCTCTTCGGCATCATGACGCCATGAGCGGCCTGCTCGCGCATCTGCGCCACTAAATCTCGAAACGCCGAGCGCACCGCGCGAATGCGCCTGATATAGGCCAGCGCGTCCGCCTCGTTTTCCAGGGGTTGCTTTCCAGTCAGCGTGCCAGGCACGTCAAGGTGCAGTCCGACGATCTGATTCAGCGGATAGAGGTGGTCGCGCCAGCGGTAGCGGTCGAGGAGCAGTTGCTGCTCATCGAGAAAGACCCGGTATTGTAGCTGCGCTGCGCCATCGAACTTCTCGTAATCGAAGCGGCTCCTCGCAGCGTCGAGCTGGTCGCGCACCTTCGCGGCGGCAGCCGCCAACGCGCGCTCCGACCGATCGTCCCAGCGGTCATAGCCCGCCCTCGATCCGAACTCGGTCGCCAACTGCGGACTTTGCGCCAGCCGCTGTTGATAGACAGCCTCGAGAAAGTCTGCGAAGCGGGCGGATTCATCTCCGGTCGAGGGCGCTAACGCAGCATCGGAGGCTCGCATGGGCGGCCCCGTCCGCTCGGGCTGCGCTGCCGGCGCGCCGAAGACGCCCGCCGCGCAAAGCAGGCCGGTCCACAGAATACTCGCCGGCCAACCTGTTCGACCGGGCTTGCGCATCAGCTCATTTGGTCCGAACCGTTAGTCGCAAGCCGATGTTGCGGTAGCCCGGCTCAATGAACATGCCGCCGACGAAGGCTTTCTCGTAGGCATTGGTGTAGTACTTCTTATTGAAAAGATTCTCGTCGAATGCGGTGAGGGTCCAATTGCTGTGCGAGTAGCCGGCCCTCAGATTCCAGAGGTTGTACGAAGCTACGTCCCAGGGAAATCCGGTGTGGAATTCGGAGTTCTGATCCGGCTTGATGCCACCTTTGTAGTGCCACTCCAGGCGCAAGAAGCCCGATTGCTCGGCTGCGAAGTTATGCGTGTACTGGCTCGCGGCGTGCGCGGTCCACTTGGGTGAATTCGGCAACGTCGCGCCCGAGAGATCGCCGCTCGTGCCAAGACCGCTCTGTGCATTCGGGAAGCTTGCATAGTACGCGCGGTTATAGCCCGCACCGGCTTCGACCGTGAGTCCGGTGGCTACCAGCGCACTCGCCTGCGTCTCGAAGCCATAGCTGCGCGCCGAGGCTGCATTGGCGACACCGGTGATGAACGACACCCCGCCGCCCGTCACCTGCCCGATGGCGTAGTCCGCTTGAATGTCCTTCCAATTCATGTAGAACACATCGGCATCGAAGCGCAAGCGTCGGTCTGCGCTCTCGCTCTTCACGCCGAACTCGTAGTTCGTCAAGGTTTCCGGCTTGTACAGCTGGTTGCCGCCACTCGCCACCGGCTGCGCCTCGACTCCCCCCGCCTTAAAACCGCGGGAGACCGTGGCGTACACATTGGTCTGATCGTTGATGGCGTACAGTGCCGTCAATCTAGGGGAGAAGTTGCTGAAGGTCGCCCTGCCGTTGACGAAGTTCAGCACTTGCGTGCCAGACGTGTTGTAGCCGTCATTTGAGACGGTCTCGCGCGTGTAGCGGGCGCCTAGCGTCAACGACAGCCCCGGCGCAGCATGCCAAATCGCCTCTCCGAACAGCGCGTTGCTGTAGTCCGAGGAGTCGCCGAGCGACGATGTGAGCTGAGTGCCATTCGGCAAGCCGAATAGGGCGCCGCCATCGACTCCTGCGAACGTGTATTGGTTGACGTGGCCGTAGTCGTGACCGTAGAAGAAGCCGGCTGTCCAGTCGAAGGGGCGACCCGCGGCCGGTATCGATTGGATGCGCAGCTCCTCGCTTATCGAATTGCGCTTTATCGACTCCGATTCATAAAACAGATCGAGGCCCGATCCGTCGATGTCGCCGCCTTCGAACTCATCAGAATGCAGGTACCCGACGACGTTGGTAACCGTGAAAGTATCAGCGGCAAATTTGATTCGGTTGGCGACATAATTGAAATGCGTGCCATCGTCCTGACCGCGGTTGAAGTTCACCGTATTGACGTTGCGCGGATAAACGCCAAGACCATCGGGGCCGGTCGGCAGGTAGGGGCAAACAAACGGGGTGCGGGTGGCACCGAGATAGCCGGGGTTGACCTGACTGTAGGGCGAGCCGCCGTAGAGTTCGCATCCGAAGTCACCGAACACTCCGGAGGGCACGCCATTGCGCATGCCAAGATGCTCGCCGGTCGCCACGCCGGTGAGATCGATGGTCAGCTGCTCATTCGGTGTGTATCGCAGAATGACCTTGCCATAAGTGTACTTGCTGTTGTCACCGCCGCCTATGGCATTGACGTTTCTGATATTGCCGTCGCTCGTTTCATCGCGCGCCACGAGGCGAACGGCAAGCACATTGTCTATCAATGGCAGGTTTAGGATTCCGTGAACATCCACTGTGTTGAAGCTCGAGTATTGAACGCTTGCTTGCGCGAAGAAATCGTTGGTGGGTTGCTTAGTCGTGATATTGATGGCGCCGCCGACGGCGTTGCGGCCGAAGTAGGTGCCCTGTGGGCCGCGCAGCACTTCGATCCGATCGATGTCCACGATTTCAGGGTTGGACGTGCCCTGCGCAACGTTGAACTCGTCTATGTAGAAGCCGAAGCTGCCTTCACGGATGTTGTTGTCCGGGGAGAGTTGATCGCTGACGCCGCGCAGCGACAATTCCTTGCGGTCGCGAGTGCCCTGGGTCGTGAAGCTGACGTTGGCTGTCTCGGCGAAGTAATTCTCGACACCCTGGAAATTCTGCTGCTCGATCTCTGCGGCGCTGAACACCGTCAGGCTGATTGGCACGTCGCGCGCATTCTCCGCGCGGCGCTGCGCCGTGACGGTAATCTCATCGAGCGAATCCGCAGCGCTTACATCAGCGAGGGTAGAGGGCGAATAGGCCGCGGCGAGCAGGGCGGCCGCACCGCATACGGCGAGCCGCAAAGTCGCGCGCCGGTTGAATTCATGAATCATTAACATCTCCCCTTATCGTTTAGATTGGACGAACGGCGCGCAATGGCGACACTGCCCCTCCCCTTCCTCATCCCGTTATTTTTGGTTTTCGCCGTCGCCCAACGGTGGGTCAGGCACGCTGACGAAATTGATCAAGGAAATCTTGCCGTTTTCGATCGCAGCGAATCCCATCACTCGCTCGCGGCTGTTCTTGCCGTTCTCCCGCGCGACCACGAAGTGGTGAGTGAATATCCGATCGCCTGCCGGGGAGGTGAACTCATCCAGGAAAGGCAGCTCGATGGCGACCATCTCAGTATGCGCTTGGATGTCGCGGAAGTGGCTGGCTAGATCTTCGACTCCCTTGGAGCGGTCCTTGCCATTGATCCGCATGACCGCCCCGGGCGTGAAATATTTGGAAAAAGACTCGGCGGTAAATCCATCCTTCCGCAGGTATGCAGCATTCCACCAGATGAACATCGCGACGAGCGGGTCTTGTTTATCGACGTCGGTGTTGCGCGACGGGCCTGCGGTCGCGACATTCAGCAAGGCAAGTCCCAGCGAAACAGCAACCAAGGCGCGAAAGTTGCGATTGAACATGCTTCATCCTCCCCGAATGAGTTCATATTGCCGTCCGCGCGCGCGCAATGCAATCCACTGGTGTTAAGTTGAGGACGAGTCCATTCCATCTTTATCCTGCACCAGGGTTTCTTCGAACCAGGATTTGACTTTGCTAGTTTCTCGATACATCCAAACGAGAGGGACTGCTAGGGGATGTTTGCAGCGAGACTGAGAATGGCCCGATGTCATAGCAAGCCGGTACGCACATCAATCCAAAATAGGTGAGACGTTTTGGTGATCAACGGACCGCTTTTTGTATGCTGTCGATAAGCAAATCGATGTCTGCATTGGGGTTGGCCGTCACCATTCGAAACCAGCGTTCTCCTGCGATGTCGATCATCGAGGCGGCGCCTGCGGGAAGTTGCGCCGCTACCCGACCAAATATTTCGCTGTCCCGCGGTTTCCAGACAACTATCCCGGTTTTTGGTGCAGCCAGTAGCCGTACACGCGGATCGCTGCCCAAGATCTCAGCCAGATGCTCCGCGAGACTCCTACAGCGCTCAATTCTGGCCGCGATACCGCTGCGACCCCAGGCGAGCAGTGTTGCCAGCAGTGGAACTGCCATTGCGCCATGGGATCCCAGAATTCCAACGTTCGGCACGGCGAGATAGGGCCCGGCGAAACTGATGGCGGCGTGCGCAGTCGCCGTATCGCGGAACAGGATCAACGCGGACTCCTTTGGCTGGAAGAGCCACTTGTGCGCCGAAACAGAGACAGATTCGGCGCCCTCGATGCCAGCCAGCCGGTTGGCATGCGCGCTCAGGCGTAGAGGCCCAGCCCAAGCTGCATCGACATGCGTGCATGCGGCACGAGCGGAGAGTTCGAGTGGATCGATTGACCCCGTGGCCGTGCCCCCAGCGGTGAGAACCACCGCCGTTCGCCCGAGATCACTGGGGAGGGAATCCGCCGCGAGCGCGGCTCATGCGTCCTCTAAATAGCCTTAGACGCCGCCGTAAAATATTGCGGATGAATTAGCCGGCTCTTAAGCGGACTCTACTCCCGCGCTGCAATACAAATTCGCATCAACATCAATCGGCATCAAGGCGACAGGTCAGGTCGCACATGAGGAGAGTCCGCTCTTAGAAGCTTTACGCGTGCGCCGCCGTAGCGACGAGAGCGGATTGCGGTGAAGTCCGATCCAAAATGGTTATTACAAATGCGATCACCAGTATGGACACCGTCTGTCCATCCGGTTCGGAAGTGCAACGGCCTTGTAAAGTGGCCGGTGACCATGACATCGGACCGGACGCAGGCGACGAAAATGGAGTCACAATACAATGTGGCCCGCCAATTTATCAGCGTTCGGCGGCCATGCATGCCGCGCGTGCAGCTCTATGTTCCCATAGCTTGAGCCCAGGTCTAAATTCTCGAGTTCTTAGTCGCGTCTGGGGCTTTGAATCCGCTGGGTTCTGGATCAGAGCGAATTGAGAAACGCGACAAGTTGATTTTTCTGCCGTTCGCTTAGCGTCATCTGGAATCGCAGATTGTAAAAATTCACTAACTCGTGCAGATTTGCCGCAGCGCCATTGTGAAAATAGGGTGCACGCGCGGCAAGACCGCGCAGTATGGGTCCCTTGACGCGATTGAAGTCGGCGCAATTGCCAGAGACGAGCGCCTTACCCGGATCGGTCGTGTAGAAAGACTCCGCCTGCCCTTGGTTGAACGGATTCGGGCAGCCGGAGATCAGGAACACCGGCAGGTCCGCCATGCTCAACTCGCTCACCGCAGCAGCGATTATCGGGTCCGACTCGAATTCGGGGTTCGACGTATGGGTCGTACCAATGTCGAGCGGCAGCGGCAATGAATGATTGCCAATGTTCGGCGTATCGTGGCAGGTCGCGCACGTGCCGGCGAAAGTCGAGGGCTTATTCAACGCGGCGTTGTCATTGAGGCCGCGTACGTTGCTGATCGTCATTGGCGCACTGTTGAACAATTGTTCGCCCGCTGCAATGTTGGCGCGGGCATTGGATCGATCATCCTCATATTCGCCGCGCTGATCGCGCTCGGACTGATCCCATGCCGAATAAAGCGTCATCGACACCGGGGTGAAGGGCATGCCACTCGGGTCGGCGCCAAGGGTGTCGTTGACGCCGGGGTGATAAAGCTGATCGGAGAGATTGAGCGGTCCACCCTTCGCCTGGTCATCGCTCAGCAATCCCGCCTCACTGTCCCACACTTGCCCTGAGTAAAGTGCGAGCTCAAAATCGACGATCGCATTGAGCTGCGCATCGGTTGGGGTCACCGCGGCTTGCGCATGACCCAGAGTTGCGTCCATGGCTTGATGCAGGAGATCGGTGCGCCGGTTCGCATTAACCGTTGCGGCGCTGGTCAAAGGTACAATGGTTTCCCTGCCGTCGAACATAATCGCGCTCAGAAAGGCAAGGTTTGCGCTCGGCAGCGGACGCCGATAAACCGAGGCCGTCAATACGTGAGTTGTGGGATCAATTTGCAATGCACACCCGTATGGGTCATGGACCACGGAGATCGAGTAAGCGGCTTTCTCCGGTACCGCGATGGCGATCCTGATCAGCCCGCTGTTGAGCAGCAGGCTGTGAGCGGCGCGATCGTTGCGTGCAACGGTTGCGCAGTTGGCGCCATCGACACTCGCGAATAGAGGATCCGCGCCGTGCGTTTCGTCATACAAGCGCCGCGCGTGCGCGGGTGTAAAGCTCATCGCCTCCGTGGCGAGATGACAAGTTCCGCAGCTGCGGCCGTTGGAGCCTAGGCTCTGGAAGAATACGCTTTGCGTGTCGATTGGACCGTCGATCTTATAGGTGCCCATAAGGCCCGTTGGATCGATTCCGACCGTCAGCTGTGGATTCAACAACGATGGGTCTGCGTGGACAAAGGCTGCGACGCAGAAAGCACCGAGCAATCCAGACAAGACGCGGCGCGAGGCCGGAAATGTATACATCTTCATGGTCAGATACTCCCTGGCAGTCGAATTCAGTGACTAAACCTTAAGACGCATTTCCTCGTCCAAACATGACATCCCGTTAAAATAGTTGAGGGCGTAAACCTACCGATCATGTGAATCCGCGCGTCGCGTTCCACTTCCCTTGTCAGATACCAACAATCGAAACCGGTCGACATCTAACAGCAAGCGCGGATCCGCGAGGTCTGTGCTCGCGTAAGTGACAGCTAAGGGCCATATCAGCGTACGTAAAAATCCGCTTCTTGAAGTCGCCCCGATAGCGTTGGTTCTCTGGCGAACGGTCGCGAATTTGAATGAAGTCATCACCCCTCCAGGAAGAGGCACTGAGTTGCAGATCGATCTAGGCCCTGCCCCTCAGTTGCCGCCCCTCCAACGAGGATCTGAGCCCGGGGCAGAGTCCGGAATCGGTTGCGGAGATCACCCGGGCGAGTCCAGTCGGGATGATCCGGAAAGCATAGACCTCTAGCGTTTCTGTTGTGCTTGCGTTGCTGACCAGGCTGACGTGCTTGCCGCCGGCCCTCGATCAAGCCAGTGCCAGCTGGGTAGCTTCGCTGTACACAGTTTGTGTCTTCGATCTCGTACACGGTCGCGATGCCGCCCTTCACCGCTACGACGCTCGGCCCCGGGTGCGTGTGCCAGCCGCTGTTGCCGAGCGGCTCCACAATGACGTGGTTGACGGAGGTGTTGGAGGGCTCGTTGGACTGGATCTTCACGACGGCGTCATTGTCGCTATCGGCGACTTTCGCATGGACTCTGATGCGCTCGAAGCAGGCCTTCGCAGGCGGCTTGTCGGCGTGCCAGCCGGCGTTGGGGTCGGTCGCGCCGGCCGTTCCGCTCGCACCCACGAGCGCGAGTCCGAGGAGCGCCGGTTCGAGGCCGGACGGAATTGCGCGCGGGAGGCTCGCGAAAGTGCGTTGGATATTGCGATTCACGGTCTTACTCCTGGGCGATTCGCCTGATTTCCACGCGCCGTGTGGGATGCGCCAGCCTTGATGTCCTGGCCGAGCGCCGCAAGTGGCAAAGCACGGCATCCCCGCCCGTGTCGTACATTGACGTCGATTGCCGTGGCTCCGCGTCTAGCGGAGAATCTCCAGTCGATCTGACTGCATCGCACGGGCGGACGTTTATGGACGCCACTTCGTCGCCCGCCGCCGCGCGAGGGGGGCCGCCTCGACTCCTAAAAGAAGATCGCGATCCATTTTTGGCGCCACGTCAGAACCGTGCAACGCGGGGAACGGCGTGAGGGCATGCCGGTCCACCGACATCTGCACGCGAAGCAGGGATCTGGCCATGCGGAAGCGACGCAGCAAAGTACGTGGTGGGAGAGTCGCCGCGCGATCTTGGCGGCGACGTCAGGGGGCAAGGCCTAACACGCCTATCCTCGCCCGCAGGCGTGCACTGCCACTTTCCGCTCTGGGCTCCGCACGACGCATTCATTTATTTCGTCCGCGGCGCTGCGCCAGATGTGTGGGACGTATGGCGCAAGCGGCCGTCTGGAGCGGATCCTGAGCGCGTCACGTTTTATAACGCCGCGGTCAGCTAGCCCACACTGTTCGATGCGAATGCTACCTCGCCACGGATGTCCAGGGGGACGGCCCCTGGATGTATGCTACGGACGCCAGCGGAGGGTGGCTCATCGCGTGAGCGTCGGTCTAGAGCATTACACCTCCCGCGCGGGAAGCGCGGACGGCACCCGCCTGGTTGCCGCCGTCGCGCACACTTGGTCCAGGTCGTAGCAACTCGCGCTTTTCAGTGCCGCCAGCGCCTAAATCAGGTCGCCTTCGCCGCACTCGATCGGAAGGCCCGCACTCCCTCGATGAAGGCGTCGATCTGCGGATCGGTCCCGATGGTAATGCGGCACCAATTCTCGTAAGGTGAAAAACGCCGCGCGACAACGATATTCCGATGCCGCATGAACTCGGTGAACTGCTTGATCGGCACGCCCGTGTCGAAGAATACGAAATTGCCATGAGGCTCGGCGTACGAAAAGTGCAGTCGCGCCAGCTCCGCGGTGAGGCGGGCGCGGCTGGCCAGGATCCGCCGTCGACAGTCTGCCAGGAACTCCTTGTCACCGAGGCTCGCATACGCCCCGCGCACAGCGAATATGTTGGGCGTCGACATGCGCGCGGCGGAGACTTCCTCGATGACCTCGGGTCGGGCGATTCCATAGCCGTACCGAACCCCAGCCATGCCGTGAAGCTTGGAGAATGTTCGCAACACGACGACACGCTTTGGCCCCGCGACCAGGCTGGCCGACGAAGGTGTGCCCTCTACGAATTCCATATAGGCCTCATCGATGACGGTCGTCACATGATCCGGAAGCGCGGCGACGAATGATGCGATTGTCGCGGAATCGACCATCGTGCCCGTCGGGTTGTTCGGATTGCAGATATAAACAACGCGCGTCTTGGCGGAGACCGCCGCGTGCATCGCGCTCAAATCGTGGCGCAGCTGTTTATCGACGGCCACCATCTTCAGGGTCGCCCCAGTATGCCGGGC
>JANYAD010000207.1 GCA_025355165.1 Gammaproteobacteria bacterium
CTCCGGCAAACAGAACCAGATCGCGGGCCGATACGTCGGTCCCGAAAGCCTGAAATAGCGTAGTCCGCAACGTCGAGAGCCACACCGCGAAAAACAGCAGAGCAATGCGGGTAAGCATCGCAAATCCCAAGCCTAAGATGCGCGCGCTGCGCCGTTGTGCCGACGGCAAGCGATTGACGAGAATCGCCAGGAATATGATGTTGTCGATGCCCAGCACGATCTCCAGCAGCGTGAGCGTCAGAAACGACACCCACGTCTGCGGATCGTAGAGCAATTGCATCAATTTACTCTGGCTCCAACGTCGCAGAGCTGATCGACGCCCATTGCAGATTACGGAAGGCCGTCGATTTCTTCCGGCTTGGTCGCCTTGCGTTCCAGCAAATCATCGACCCGCAGCCCGAGATCGAGCGACAACGCGGCCGAGATGTAGATCGAGGAGTACGTTCCGGCGAGGATGCCGATGACTAGCGCCGCCGAAAAACCGCGCAACGTCTCGCCGCCGAAGATCAACAGCGCCACAACGACCAGCAACGTCACCAGCTTGGTCATCAAGGTTCGCGATAGGGTCTGATTGATCGACTCGTCGATGACCTGCGCGATCGACAGCTTTCGAGCCGAGCGAGCGCGCTCGCGAATCCGATCGAACACGATCACGGTGTCGTTCAGCGAATAACCGATAACCGCCAGTACCGCCGAAATTGCGGTCAGGTCGAAGGTCATCTGGGTGGCCGCAAAAAAGCCGACGACGCAGATCGGGTCGTGCAATACCGCGAAAATCGCGCCCAGCGCGAGCTTCGGCGTGAAGCGAAATAAAACATAGATCAAGATCAAGACCAACGTGGCGAATAGCGCCCAGCCGCCCTTGACGAACAGCTCCTGGCCGACCTGAGGTCCGACCACTTCGGTTCGCTGCAGCTTTGCGCCGGGGTCGATCTTGGAAAAAATGTCCAGCACGTGCGCACCGATTTGGTCGCCCTTGGCATTCGGATCCGGCGGCAAGCGCACCAATATGTCCCTGGAACTGCCGAAAGCCTGCACTTGCGCGCCCGCCACACCGGCGCTCGCCAGTGCCGCACGCAAGGTTTCAATGTTTGGCGCCTGTGGAAAATTTGTCTCGACCACGACTCCGCCGGTGAAATCCACGCCGAGATTCAAGCCGCGAATGAACACCAGCGCAAGCGACACCACGATCAGAACGGCGGACAACCCGTACCACACCTTGCGGGTGCGCATAAACGGGAAGTGAGTTGCCTTGTGGAAAAATTCCATGTCCCTTCCTCTAGATCGACAAGCGATCGAGCTTGCGCTTTCCGCCGTAAATAATCTGCACGAGTGCGTGGCTGCCCATAACCGAGGTGAACACCGAGGTGAAAATGCCGAGCACCAGAACCACGGCAAAACCTCGAATCGCACCGGCACCGAAGGACCACAACACCACCCCGGCGATCAACGCCGTAATGTTGGAGTCGGTGATCGCTGATAGGGCGCGTTCAAATCCAGCGGCGATCGCGGCGCGCGGCGTGACGCCGTTGCGCAATTCTTCCCGGATGCGTTCGTAGATCAGGATGTTGGCATCCACCGCCATGCCCACGGTCAACACCACCGCGGCAATGCCGGGCAATGTCAAGGCTGCGCCGAAAACCGATAGCAACGCCGTCAGCAGCACCACATTGGCAGCCAGAGCGATGTCCGCGATCAATCCGAATACCTTGTAGTAGACGGCCATGAAGATGAATGCGGCGAGCATGCCGAACACCATCGCCTTGATGCCTTTGTCGATGTTGTCCTGACCCAAGCTCGGCCCTATCGCGCGCTCCTCGACCGGAGTGAGGGGCGCCGCGAGGCCGCCGGCGCGCAGCAGCAGCGCCAGTTCCCGTCCCTCGATGGGATTCACGCCGGTGATTTGAAAATTGTTGCTGAATACACCGCGGATGGTCGCGCGATTGATGACCTCTTCGGTGGTGCGATCAACCTCCACGCCTTGCGCGTTCTTCTCGCGCGAACGGTCGATGAATACCACGGCCATCAGATGACCCAGATTCTCCTGGGTATTCTTCAGCATTTTTGACGCACCGCGGCTGTCCAAGCCCACAGAAACCGCCGCACCGTCCTGGGTGTTGGGCTGAAACGTGGCGTCGGTCAATTGGTCGCCGGTCACGACAACCTCGCGCTTCAGCAGCACCGGCTGCTTCTCACGTGTATAAAAGATCTTCGAACCCAACGGCACCCGCCCGGTAGCTGCGGCCTCGAGCGGATTGTTGGTCTCATCGACCATGCGAAATTCCAAGGTTGCGGTCTTGCCGAGGATTTTCTTCACTTCGGCGGAGTTTTGCAGCCCCGGCAGTTGGATGGCGATACGGTCAACCCCCTCGCGAGCGACCTGAGGTTCGGAGACTGCCAATTCCGGACTGTTGAGGCGGTTTCGCAGAATGACGATGTTCTGCGACACGGCGTAATCCTGGCGTTCCTTGATCTCTTGCGGCGTCAGTTGCAGTTCCAATGCGGGAGCGCCGGCTACGGTGGTTTCGGCCAAATTCAAATTGCGATTATCGGCCAGGATGGCGGCTTTGCCCTTGGCGAAGGTGTCGGCATCGCGAAACAGTACGCGCACGCGCTTTTGGTCGTAATCGACCGCCACGTCCTGGTAGGCGACGCGGGCGTTGCGCAGCGATGCACGAAAATCTTGTTCGCGCCGGTCCAGCAGTTGCTTCACGGCGCCCTGCACATCGACTTGATAAAC
>JANYAD010000214.1 GCA_025355165.1 Gammaproteobacteria bacterium
CATGCAATTGTCCTGCCAAGCTCACGGGTGTCTCCCTCTGCAAAGCGATTGCTTCGCCTCGGGTCGATTTATCGTACAGGCAGCGAGCGCTAATGACTCATGCGGCAGGATGTGCAAAGGCGCGCAGCAAAAAGACAATTCCCAACACTGCGAACAATACCGCAGCGCCGTAGTGAATCGCCTTAAGAGGCAGGCGGTTCGCAAAGGCCCCTCCCAAGAACACCACGGGAATATTCGCCATCATCATACCCGCCGTGGTGCCGGCGACGACGGCCAGCAGATTGGGGTAGGCGGCGGCGAGGGCTAGCGTGGCAAGTTGTGTTTTATCGCCAATTTCGGCGATGAAGAAACTGGTGAGCGTGGCGAGAAACGCGCCCATGGCAGTGCTGGCTCCGGTATTTTCATCGAGCTTGTCCGGCTTCAACGTCCAGATTGCCATCGCGATCATGCTGAGGCCGACCACGATCTGAAGTATATGCGGGTTGAGGAAGCTGCCGAACCATTTTCCGGCGATGCCAGCGACCAGATGATTCGCCAACGTCGCGCACAAGATACCGGCGATGATGGGCCAGGGCCGCCGATAGCGTGCTGCCAGGACCAGTGACAACAGCTGCGTGCGATCGCCGATCTCTGCGATGGAGATCGTAGTAATCGACACCAAAAATGCTTCCATCCCGACCTCTCCGAAAAACGCAGGCAGCGAAGTATGAATGCGCCACGCTGTGAAGCTCGCGCAACAGTTTCTGTATTACGCCTAAGTGGCAACAGCGAGCACAAATTTCCGACAACATTAAACGCCGGTGCCGGCGCACTCGAAAAGCGGGCGCAAGCCGCGGTTACTGCATCCGATCAAGCGCAAGAAAATGCTTGCGGGCAAACGCCAGCACTTGAGCGTCGGATGGGTGGTCTGCATTCTCCACCGCAACGATGGATTTCCCGAGCTGCGGAAATTTATCACGCAGATAACCTGCGAACTCCTGCTTGGTCTGGGCGGGACCGATGACTAGGATTTCATGCGCGCCGTTGAGCGCTTTCGCCACGTCGTCGAAGAAATGATGATCGGCAGAGGACTTGTGACCGCCGTGCGTACTTTTGCGGCTATGCACGCGCTGGTGCTGATCCTTCGCATGAACGACGGTTTCTTCTTGTTCGGTGGGCGTGAAGTGCCAGGCGGTCGCTTTCTGGTGATCTATCCAAACGACGGCGTGGTAGTGTGACATCGTCATCTCCTTGTAAGCATATGCGCGCATTGTATGCTGTTGCTGTGTTCGCGTGTGGCTGTCGGTGTTTATCCTACTATGCCCCAAATCTTGGCGATCAATGCAGGCTCATCGAGCATTCGTTTCGCTTTATTGGCGAGCAATGAGAACTTTTCACGAGTGCTTGATGAAAGGCTTGAGCGCGTCGGCAATCAATCGGCCGGCGCGAGCGTCGATGCGTTGATGGAAAGGCTGAGAGGAGAGTGGGGTACACCCGATGCCATCGGTCATCGAGTGGTGCATGGAATGTTGCATACCCGACCCGAACGGGTGACGCCTGAGTTGCTGCAGGAGCTAAAGCAGATCATGCCTTATGACCCTGAACACCTGCCGCGCGAGATTGCACTCATTGAGGCTGTGCAAGAGCGATTTCCCGGTGTACCACAGGTGGCATGCTTCGACACTGCCTTTCATCGGCAGATGCCGCCTGTGGCCACGCTATTGCCCATCCCCCGCCGCTATGCGGCGCGCGGCGTGCAACGTTATGGCTTCCATGGCCTCTCTTACACGTTTCTCATGCGGGAATTGAAACGCCTGGGAGATCCCGCCGCCGAGCGCGGGCGTGTGATTTTGGCGCATCTCGGCAGCGGTGCGAGCGTGGCCGCCGTGCGAAATGGCAGGAGCATCGATACCAGCATGGGCTTCACGCCGGCGGCGGGGCTGGTGATGGGTACTCGATCGGGGGATCTGGATCCGGGGATCATGAGCTATTTGGCGCGCAGCGAATCGATGACGGCGGCGCAGTTCCAGACCATGGTCAACCACGAATCGGGTCTAATCGGGATTTCTGAAACGAGCGCCGATATTCGCGATTTGTTGGAGGCCGAGAGCGTCGATGCGCGCGCGCGAGAGGCCATCGATGTCTTTTGCTATCAGTCCAAGAAATGGATCGGCGCCTTCGCAGCGAGCCTGGGCGGAGTGGACACAGTGGTGTTCGCAGGGGGCATCGGAGAGAACGCGGCGGGCGTGCGCCGGCGGATTTGCGAGGGGCTCCAGTTTATCGGCATTGAGATCGACGCCTCTCTGAATGAGAAGCATGCGGCACGCATCTCGAGCGGCGCTGTCGGCGTGCGTGTCATTCGTACCGACGAGGAATTGATAATCGCTGAGATGACTGCCCGTTTGCTCGATATGGAGCCAGGAGGGGATACATGAACCAGGCTAGCGGCAAGGTCGCGCTCGATCGCGAGATGGCGCTTAAGATCGATGCTTACTGGCGCGCGGCAAACTTCTTGTCCGTCGGTCAAATCTATCTTTGCGACAACCCATTATTGAAGGAACCTTTGGAGGTTTCGCACATCAAGCGAATGTTGCTCGGGCATTGGGGTACCACACCCGGGCAGAACTTCATTTACACGCATCTGAACCGCGTCATCAAGAAATTCGATTTGGACATGATCTATATGTCCGGGCCAGGGCACGGCGGGCCTGCGGTGGTGAGTGGAACGTATCTTGAAGGAACCTACTCGGAGGTTTACTCGAATATCAGTCAGGACGAAGCGGGATTGAAGCGTTTGTTTACGCAATTCTCTTTTCCCGGAGGCATTCCGAGCCACGCCTCCGCAGAATGTCCCGGATCGATCCATGAGGGCGGCGAATTAGGCTATTCCTTAAGTCATGCATTTGGCGCCGTCTTTGACAACACCAGTCTTATAGTGGCCTGCGTAATCGGCGATGGCGAGGCGGAAAGTGGACCTCTGGCGACATCATGGCATTCCAATAAATTCTTGAATCCAGCCAGCGATGGCGCGGTACTGCCAATTCTGCATCTCAACGGTTACAAAATCGCCAATCCCAGCCTATTGGCCCGCATTTCCCGGGATGAACTCACGCAGCTACTGCACGGTTACGGCTGGTTGCCCTTTTTCGTCGAGGGGCACGATCCTGCCCTCATGCATGAGGCGATGGCCTCGGCCCTGGATGCGGTTGTCGAAATGATCCGAGATATTCAGAGCGAGGCGCGCGGCTCGCGCGCCTCGGTGGGACGGCCGCAGTGGCCGATGATCGTGCTGATATCGCCGAAAGGCTGGACGGGGCCAAAGGTTGTCAATGGAAAACAAGTCGAGGGTACATTCCGTTCGCATCAGGTGCCGTTGACGGATCCGGCAAAGAATCCAGACCATCTCCGGCAATTGGAGGAGTGGTTGCGCAGCTACCGGCCCGCGGAACTGTTTGATGGGAACGGCCGGCTGAACGCGGAACTGCTTGAACTCGCGCCCCGCGGCGAGCGCAGAATGGGCGCGAATCCCAACGCCAATGGTGGATTGTTGTTGCGTGATTTGCGCATGCCGGATTTCGCGCAATATGCCGTGGATGTGCCCAGGCCGGGAGTGGTGGGCATCGGCGATACGCACGTTGCGGGAAATTTCCTGCGAGATGTGGCCAAGCTCAATGCAGCACCGCGCAATTTTCGTATTTTCGGCCCCGATGAGACGCTGTCCAATGGTCTGGGGGCGGTGTTCGAGGTCACCGACCGGCAATGGATGGCTGAAACCCGGGAGGGCGATGAGTTCCTGGCGCGCAGCGGGCAGGTGATGGAGATGTTGAGCGAGCATCAATGCGAGGGGTGGCTTGAAGGCTATCTGCTCACGGGGCGTCACGGGGTGTTCAATTGCTACGAAGCCTTCATTCATATAATCGATTCCATGTTCAATCAACATGCCAAATGGCTCAAAGTGACCTCCGGCCTCGCGTGGCGGCGCAAGATTGCCTCGCTTAATTATCTGTTGAGCTCTCACGTCTGGCGTCAGGACCACAACGGTTTCACCCATCAAGATCCTGGCTTTCTCGATCATGTGATCAACAAGAAAGCCGAAATTGTGCGGGTGTATCTACCCCCCGATGCCAACTGTCTTTTGTCGGTGATGGATCATTGCTTGCGCAGCCGTCATTACGTCAACGTCGTCGTGGCCGGCAAGCACCCGGCGCCGCAGTGGCTGTCGATGGAGGCGGCCGTCAAGCATTGCAGCGAGGGCATTGGGATTTGGCAATGGGCAAGCAACGATCAGTTCAGCGAGCCGGACGTGGTGATGGCTTGCGCCGGCGATGTGCCGACGCTGGAGACACTGGGCGCAGTCTCGATACTTCGCCAAGCGCTGCCGGAGCTAAAGTTGCGCGTGGTCAGCGTGGTGGATCTGATGAAACTTCAGCCCCAATCAGAGCATCCTCACGGCTTGAGCGACGATGATTTCGACGCCCTATTCACCAAGAACAAGCCCGTGATTTTCGCCTTTCACGCCTATCCATGGCTGATCCATCGGTTGAGTTACCGCCGCCATAATCATGCCAACTTCCATGTCAGAGGCTATAAGGAGGAGGGCACCATCACCACGCCATTCGACATGACCGTGCTCAACGACATGGATCGCTTTCATCTGGCCATGGACGCGATCAATCGGCTGCCGCAGATCGGCAGCCGCGGCGATTATTTAAAACAACAGCTGCAGGATAAGCTGGTGGAGCATAAGCAGTACATTCGACATCACGGCGAGGACATGCCGGAAATTAGGAACTGGAGCTGGCAGTCCTAGCGCCAATCTGTCCTACACGCCCTGATGCCGCAAACCGACAGTCCCTCCGCCGCTCGGACTACGTCTCTTGGGATGCGAAGAACAATAATGCGGCGGTAACAATGGTCATTGCGCATTCCCGCGTGTCGAGGATTCCGAAATTTCGAGTAATTTAGAACGGTCAAAGCAGACTGCGGGATCGCCGTTTCCGCGAGGCGCCAACTGGGACGGGCGAGGGGTCAATTTCTCGCTGTTCTCGGAATCTTCCGAGTCGGTGGAGCTGTGCCTCTTCGAGGGGCCGGAGAATATCGAGAGACGCGTCCGCATTCGTGAGCGAACCAACGGCGCGTGGCACGTCTACGTTCCGGGTGTCGGCCCGGGTCAGCGGTACGGCTATCGTGTGTACGGTCCCTATGTTCCCGAGAGCGGCTTGCGTTTCAATCCGAACAAGTTGCTGCTCGATCCGTATGCGAAGGCGCTTGGGCGCGATCTGAAGTGGGCGGACGAATTATTTGCCTATCATCTGGGCGATCCCAGTGGCGATTTGTCTTTTGACGACAGAGATAGCGCCCCCTTCGCGCCGTTGGGCGCAGTCATCGACTCGAGTTTCGACTGGAGCGGCGAGCAGCGGCCTATCCATCCGGCGCATGAGACGCTCATTTATGAGGCTCATGTCCGCGGCATGACCCGCCTGCATCCAGATGTGCCGGAACATTTGCGCGGCACCTATGCTGGGATGGCGTCCGAGCCGGTCATTGCGCACCTGCACAAGCTGGGCGTGACAGCGCTCGAGCTCATGCCCGTGCACTATTTTGCGCACGACCGCCATCTTGTGGATCGAGGCCTACGCAACTATTGGGGCTATAACACGCTGGGATTTTTCGCCCCACACACGAGCTATGCGTCCAACTCATCGTCGCCGCAGGAGGTGATCCGCGAGTTCAAAGGCATGGTCAAAATCCTGCACAATGCAGGCATCGAAGTCATTCTAGACGTGGTCTACAACCACACCGCCGAAGGAAACCACGCAGGTCCCACACTCTCTTTCCGAGGAATCGACAATATGGCGTATTACCGGGTAGTGCCGGGCGATCCGCGGCACTATATGGACTACACGGGGACGGGTAACACGCTCAACATGGTTCATCCGCATTCCATTCAACTGATGATGGATAGCCTTCGCTACTGGGTTACCGAAATGCATGTCGATGGGTTCAGATTCGATTTGGCCTCCGCGTTGGCGCGCGAACTCAAAGATGTCGATCAGCTGGGGGCCTTTTTCGACACGATTTATCAGGACCCGACACTGGCGCCGGTGAAATTGATCGCTGAGCCGTGGGATTTGGGAGAGGGGGGTTACCAAGTGGGAAATTTCCCGCTCGGTTGGATGGAATGGAACGGCAAGTACCGAGACACGGTGCGTAGGTTCTGGAAGGGCGACATGGGTCTGCACTCGGAAATCGCCACGCGCCTGGCGGGCAGTGCCGACCTTTACGAGATCACTCGCCGTCTGCCCTCGGCGAGCGTCAATTTTGTCACCGCGCACGACGGCTTCACGCTCAAGGACCTCGTGAGCTACGAGCATAAGCACAATCAAGCAAACGGAGAGGACAATCGCGACGGTGCGGATGATAATAACCCCTGGAACTGCGGAGTCGAGGGGCCGAGCGACGACCCAGCCATCCTCGAACTGCGTGGCAGGCAGCGGCGAAATTTTTGGTGCTCGCTGATGTTCGCCCAGGGCTCGCCGATGATCAGCGGCGGCGATGAGATCGGCCGCACGCAGCTGGGCAACAACAATGCCTATTGCCAGGACAACGAAGTATCTTGGTACGATTGGGACTTGTCTCTCGACGATGCGCAGTTCTTTGAGTTCGCTCAGCGCGTGGTGCAATACCGCAAGCAGCACCCTAATCTTCATCGCAGTGCCTTTTACGACTCAGATCCCGACGCAGTACACCCGGACAAAAATATCGTATGGTTCAGGGCGGATGGTAAGCGGATGGAAGGCAAAGATTGGGAAGTCGGCGGGTGGATGCGCACGCTCGGCATGTTTTTAAACGGCACGGCATCGGAAATCCGCGATTCTCACGGGGACTGCACCGATGACGCAGATTTTCTGCTGCTTATTAACTCGCATCATAAGCCTGTGCCCTTTCGTATTTCCCACGAGCTGTATCACGGCGGATGGAGAATAGCCTTCGACACGGAGCGGCCGACACTAGAGATCGGCAAGGAAGCCGTGAAGCGCAATCGACTGGTCAATCTGGCGGCTCGCTCGCTGGTACTTTTAAGTCATGAACGCTAGGTGGATCGCGACCTATCGCCTGCAGCTGCACGCAGGGTTTCCTCTGAGTGCGGCTCAAGCCGTACTGCCCTACCTGTCCGAATTGGGTATAAGCCATGTCTATTTGTCCCCATGCTTGCAGGCCGTTCCGGGAAGCCAACACGGGTACGACGTCGCGGACCCGACTCGCATCAGCGAGGATCTGGGCGGCGAGGCCGCTTGGGCAAGATTTGTAGAGGCGGCCCGAGCCTTAAGGCTTCGAATCCTGCTCGATATCGTGCCGAACCATATGGCCGCATCACATCACAACCCGTGGTGGGATCAGGTGCTGCAACATGGACCGTATAGCCAATACGCGGAGTTTTTTGACCTCAGAAATACGATGGACGCAGCGTTTTGCGTGCATTTGTGTTCGCTCGCGAAAGCCTACGGCGCCGCTCTCGACGCCGGCGAACTGACCCTGGAGATAGTCGATGGCAAACCGCGCGTAAAGCACTACGACAATTCGTGGCCGTTGGCGCCAGGCTCGTGGGGCGTGCTGCTTGACGCCGGCGGTGAAGGTTGCTTTGGCGAGCTGAATCGCTTGCAGCATATCGCCGCGCCCGCCGCGGATGACCTCGCCGCCTACCGGCGAAGCGCGTTGAGCGCCGAGCAGCTTCTTAACCAGGCCAACCAAAATGGGCGCCTGCAAGCGGCGATGATAAGGATGCAGGGCGACAAAGACTCGCTCGATGCAGTACTACGCATGCAGTTCTTCCTGCTGCATCACTGGAAGCTTGCGGGCGAGTTCACCAATTACCGGCGTTTCTTCGACATCGACACACTGATCGGTATCCGCACGGAGCTTGCTCAGGTAGTCGCGGCCACGCATGCGCGAATTGAGCAAATGATTGCGAACGACGAGATTGACGGTGTGCGTGTCGATCATCCGGACGGCTTGCGCGAACCGCTGCAGTATTTCGAGTGGATGCGCCGGTTACTGCCGCATGGCAGGATTTATATCGAAAAAATCCTCGAAAATGACGAGCGGCTCAACGCAGATTGGCCGATCGATGGGACGGTCGGTTATGAGTTCCTCGCAAAGGTCAACCGACTGTGGATGGATGACCAGCGCATCGATGTATTGACGGCCACCTATGCCGATTTCACCGGCCAACCGGTCGACTTTGGAAAGCTGGTGCGCGAGAAGAAACGCGAAATCTTAGATTCCACATTTTCCGCCGCTCACCAGGAACTGGCTGCGATGGCGCTTGCCATCGCGCGCAGCGACTGGCGGACCCGCGATTTGAGCCCGCGCCAATTGAGCATGGCTTTGGAAAGGTTGATCACCGCGCTGCCGATCTATCGCACCTATCGCACGTCGGATACGCTTCACGAGCAGGATAAACGCGTTTTGGTCGAGGCTTTGCAGAGTGCGCGCATTGGCTCCCCCGAGGCCGAGGCGTCCGCATTTGATTTTTTGGCAGGATTGTTCACAAAGGCGCCGCTAAACGACATCGAGACGGATTTTATTGCCAAATGGCAGCAATTGACGCCCGCGGTGATGGCCAAGGGGGTGGAGGACACCACGTTCTATTGCTTCGACCGGTTGGTTTCTTGCAACGAAGTGGGCTCACAAGCTTCTCTGGTCGGAATTTCCGCAGACAGGTTTCACGAGTTCTGCCACTACTTGAGCGATCGCTGGCCCAACAGCATGCTCGCGACCTCGACCCATGACAACAAGCGCAGCGAGGATGTGCGCTCGCGCATTTCCATTATCTCGGAGATTCCGGAGCGCTGGTCCGAAGCGCTGCATCTATGGTCGCAACTCAATGCCAATGCTTGGCAGAACCGCTTGCCGGATCGGCACGCCGAGTATTTGTTGTATCAGACCCTGATTGGCGCATGGCCGATCGATCGAGAGCGCGCCTGGCAATACATGCTGAAGGCTTGCCGCGAGGCAAAAATCAATACCTCGTGGCACGAGCCGAACATCAGCTTCGAGGAAAAAATCCGCGGCTTCGTCGGGGGTGTATTCGACACGCCGGAGTTCATCGCCAGCCTCGAGCGATTCGTACAGCCGCTAATACTGCCGGGCCGCATCAACAGCCTGGCGCAAACGCTGATCAAAATGGTGGCCCCCGGGGTACCCGATTTCTACCAGGGCACCGAGCTGTGGGACTTGAGTCTGGTCGATCCGGACAACCGCCGCCCGGTGGATTTTGCTTCTCGGTTGCAGTTGATACAACGTGCGCGGACCTTAACGGCGGGCGATGCTCTAAAGGAATGGGATTCGGGAATGCCCAAACTATGGATGACTGCGCGTCTTCTTGCAGTGCGCCGCGAGCGGGCCGAGGATTTTTCGGCCCAAAGCAAGTATCAGCCGCTGGTAGCTCAGGGTAGTCATCTGGGCCGCTTGCTGGCTTTCCGTCGCGGCGAGAATCTCATCGCTGTGGTGCCTCGCTTCACCTTGACGCTGGCCGGAGCATGGGAGGACACACGGTTGCCGCTGCCGGGCGGCGTGTGGCGCAACTTCTTTACCGGCCAAACCATTCAGCGCGAGATTTCACCCGGCGAACTATTCCTCTCATTTCCCGTGGCGCTGCTGATACGAGAGTCGAGTGATTTTTAGCGTAAGGGCGCCCGGGGCGAAAGGCGTCGATCTTGTGCTCGGGGAACGAAGAGTACCGCTCCAACGGCTCGCGGATGGGTATTGGCAAACGGATGCAAACGCCGAAAAGCCGCCGTGAACTTTAATGCCAGCGCCGGATGGCTGATCTTCGTTCACAATGGCGTGCTCGCGGTGTTTAATTTCAGCGCCCGCGCGCAACCGTTGCCGCTGCCGGCCGGTGAGTGGGCGCTGGTGCTGGCATCTGTTTCGCAAGATCCCTAGGCGGCGGAAATGCCTGCTTACGCGACCTATATTTTATAAAGGAACCTAAACTCGAAATGGATTTACCGGGCTTGCGTCAATTTGTGGAGCACCTCTGGCAGAAATCCGTCATCGGCCAGCTCGAGGCGTATGTTCGTATTCCCAATAAATCCCCGGCTTTCGATCCGCAGTGGCAAAGCCATGGATTCATGGACCAGGCCGTCGAACTGATGGCGCAATGGTGCCGCGCCCAGGCTCTGCCCGGTGCGAGTGTGGAGATCCGGCGGTTACCGGGGGTCACCCCTTTGCTACTGGTCGATATTCCCGGCGAACTCCCGCAAAGCGTGCTTCTTTACGGGCACCTGGACAAGCAACCCGAGTTCACAGGATGGCTGCCTGGGCTCGGCCCCTGGGAGCCGGTGATTCGCGACGGTAAGCTCTACGGCCGCGGCGGGGCGGATGATGGCTACGCCCTATTCAGCTCCTTGACTGCAATTGCAGCATTGAAGGCGCAGTCCATTGCGCTGCCGCGTTGCTTGTTGCTGATCGAGGCGTCTGAGGAAAGCGGCAGTGTGCATTTGCCCGCGCACTTAGATGCCCTTGGCGCCCGCATTGGCGAACCCGCATTGGTGGTGTGTCTGGATGCCGAGTGCGGCAATTTCAATCAGCTGTGGACGACCACCTCGCTGCGCGGGAATCTTGTCGGCACGCTCAAAGTGCGTGTGCTAACCGAAGGCGCTCACTCCGGTCTTGCATCCGGCATCGCGCCGACACCATTTAGGGTGCTGCAGCAACTTATGGCACGGGTCGAGGATCCGATCACGGGGGAGATCGTGATCCCGGAGCTGCAGGCTGCCATTCCGGGCGATCGGCGTTCGCAAATCTGCGCGGCGGCGCAGGTGTTAGGGCCTCAAGTCTTGGATAAAATTCCCTTCGCGCCCGGCGTTCGGGCCGTGGTGCATGACCCCGCGGAACTGCTGATCAACAATACATGGCGGCCGTCCCTCTGCGTAACCGGTGCCGAGGGCCTGCCTGCGTTGGGCGCCGCCGGCAACGTATTGCTGCCTGCAATTACGCTGAAAATCTCTCTGCGACTGCCGCCTAGCGTGGATCCATCGCAGGCGAGCGATGCAGTGCGGGCCGCATTCGAGCGCAACGCGCCCTATGGTGCCGAAGTGAGCTTTGAACCTGAATCTACATCGGGAGGCTGGAACGCGCCCAAGTTTGCTGAGTGGTTTGAGCGCTCGATGCAGCGGGCATCACAACGTGTGTTTGGCCGCGAGGCGGTGAGCTTGGGCGGCGGTGGCACCATCCCGTTCTTAAGAATGCTCGGCGAGCGGTTTCCCGAAACGCAGTTCTTTGTAACCGGCGTTCTCGGGCCGCACTCCAACGCCCACGGGCCCAACGAGTTCTTGCATATCGGCTACGCCATGCGCCTGACGGAGTGCGTCAGCATGGTGCTGGCCGATTTCGCCGAGCACCATGCTCGTAGGCTGAGCTTGCCAGAGAAGTAAGTGTATTCGCGCGCGCACATCTTGGCCTGTTTAAGCGGGGGTTGCGCCGGCACCGTGGCCCCATTCGATGACCTCGAAATCAAAATATGGAACGCCCATCGCCGATAGCTTGGCAGCGAACGTGCGGGCATGCTGCGGACCCACGCGAACCTCTTTGGTGGTCGTCCAGATCATCAAGGCTTCCGGATACGGCACGCCCGTTTTTAAATTGTGGTACGGGGAAATGGAGGCTAGGAATTCCCTTTCCACCGACATCGCTACGTTTCCGTACTCTGCGACCCAGGAGTTGCCGGCTTCGATCTGCTCGCAGCGGAGCATGTCGAACAGTGGAACTTGAATATCGAGGCGCGCCAGAGTCGCGGGTGCTGGATAAACTCGACACCCATGAGCAGTCCGCCATTGCAGCCTCCCATAATTCGAAAGTGTGCGGAACTGGTGAATCCCCTGGCGATGAGATTTTCACCCACAGCGGCGAAATCATCATCATAGATCCGCTGGCGGTTCGTCTTTAGTCCCGCCTCATGCCAGGCGGGACCGAATTCTCCGCCGCCGCGTACGTTGGCCAGCACAAATGCGCCGCCGCGCTCGCTAAGATTGCGACATGGATGCGGGCCGCTGCCAGCGGTGAAATATAGACGGCCGCACCCTAGATGCCGGTGGACTGACGTTGCGTTTATTATTGACAATACGTCAGAAATTGCCTACCGTTCAGTCCATGTCGTATATCGCCGAGCGTCGCTTGCAGGAAAAGGAACGACGACGCGCCGACATCCTCGATGCGGCTGAAGCGCTTTACGCCAAAGGGGGATGGGACTTCGTCACCGTCGACCAGGTGGCCCGGGGTGCCCGATTGTCCCGCGCTCTGGTGTATGTGTACTTTAAGGACAAGCAGGACATCTTGTTCGGGATCGGCGAGCGAGCCATGGGTACGCTGCGCGATCGCTTCATCGCTGCGTCGGCGGGTGAGAAGCTGGGGATTGAGAAAGTCGAAGCCATTGGTCGCTCATACATGGCATATGCCTTTGAGTTTGCGCATTATTTCGATTTTTGCTCGAGATTCCATGCGCACTCCTCGGCGCCAGATCCGGGTTCCAATGATTTGGCCTGCCAAGCAGCGGGCGATGAGGTAATCCAGACGGTGGTAAAAGCGATCGAGTGCGGGATCGGCGATGGCAGCATCCGCAGCTCCATTGGCGACCCCAAAATGCTGGCGGTATCGCTTTGGTCGTTCACCCATGGCCTGATTCAACTCGCGATGGCCAAGGGAAATGAATTGGCGCGTTACCAGATAGGCATACCTGAATTGAGTAACTACGGTTTTGGATTGCTGCGCTTGGTTGCGCAAAGCCAGCCGCTACCGGCATCTAAATCGACGTAATTTTTTTGCTTTGGGTTTGACACATGTCTAATTTGTGTACAAGTGAGTCACCTCGCCCCGGCCGTACCAGCGCGATGTTGCTGGGGCTTGCCGCGCTGGCGTTCGCGACCGCTGCGGCGTGTTCGCCGTCCGGATCGGTGGAAGAAGCCGTGAACGATTTAGTTGCCGAGGCGTTGGTGGCGAACCTGGAAATCGAGAACGCCGGAGCCGGCGTAGCGCAGCGGCTGGCCGCGCTCGACCAAGCGCGCGCCCTGTATCTGCCAAGCTTGGATCTAAATGCGCGCTACACGCGCGCCAACGGCGGCCGCACAATCGATTTTCCCGTGGGTGATTTGCTCAATCCGGTGTATGCGAGTCTGAACCAGATCACCGGCAACTCGCGCTTTCCGGCAGTCCAGAATCAACAGATCAACTTTCAACGAACCCGCGAGCAGGATACGCGGCTATCGCTCACGCAACCCTTGTACGATGCCCGCATCAGCGCCGGCCGTCTCGCCGCGCAGTCGCAGTATGATGCCTCTGCGGCAGGCCGCGTCGCGCTCGCCGGGCGCATCGAACGCGACATGCGTGAAGCCTATTATCGGTGGCTGCAGAGCCGCGCGCAGATTGGCATCTTCGATGCAACGGTCGAACTGGCCGCGGAAAATCGCCGCGTCAATGAGAGCTTGCTGCGCAATGGCAAGATTACCCGCGACCTGCTATTTCGAGCGGAAGCGGATCAACTTGAAGTACAGCAATCGCAGCTTGGGGCTCAAAATGCGGAACGTCTGGCGCAAAGCTATGTGAACCTCATTCGCAACGCTCCCTTCGATCGGGCGCTGCCGAGCGTCGCGGTCGAGGATCAGGACGTTGAGCGACTGCGTAGCGTCTTGGCCGCACAGGCTCAGAGCGCGCAGCCGGCCCTGGGATTGGCGGCGCTCCAGGAAACCGCCGTCCATCAGCGCTACGAGCTGCGCCAGCTCGATGCAATCGCCGCGGCGGCCGCGGCAGGCGAACAGCTTGCGCGCGCCGCTTTCAAACCGCGGCTCGCCTTCGCGTTCGACATCGGCACACAAGGTGAGACGTACACGCTTACCAGCGCGGACCGCTATCTGCTGGCCTCGGTGGTATTGAAATTCAATTTTTTCTCCGGTGGCGCCGACCAAGCAGGCGTGGCCGGCGCGCGCGCGGCTCAACAAGAAGCGCGCGCGAGTCGCTCGCTGCAGGAGCAGCAAATTCGCTTTCAAGTGCAGCAAGCCCTTCAAGATTTCCAGTTTAGGCAGGCTTCGCTCGGTACCGCTGCGAAGCGCGTCGAGGCCGCGGCCGGTGCCTTTCGTATTGCTTCGCGCAAGCGGGATTTGGGCCAGATCAATCAAGCCGAATTCATCGACTCGAGGCGCGCCATGACCGACGCACAGTTGAACCTCAATGTCACGCGCTTCGCAGCGCTTGGCAGTATTGCCGAGCTGCAATACGCCCTCGGCGCCGATTCACATCACGCACCTCCGCAGAGTCAACCATGACGCAACATCTGTTGATTTTCTGGTTAGCCACGATAGCCGCCGCGGTGTCCGGCCTTATGGGATGTACCGGCAAGGGCAACACCAGCGCCGTCGCGCCGCGAGTGATTCAAGTGACGCGCGTGCAATTCTCGGGACTCGATAACACCCTGCGTGCGGTAGGAATCTTGACGCCCAAGGACGAAATGCGGCTGTCCTTCAAGGTGGCCGGTCTGATCGAGTCGATCAATGTCGAGGAGGGCCAAGCAGTGAGAGCGGGACAAGTGCTGGCCGTGCTCAAGCAAGCGGAGATTGGCGCATCCTTGGAGCAGGCGCGGCAAGCCACTGCCAAGGCGCGGCGCGATCTTGACCGCGGCAAAGCGCTGCTCGCCGATGGCGTGACCACGGAAGAGCAGGTGCAGGATCTGACGACGGCTTTCAGCGTGGCCGGCGCGGCGCAGCGCGGCATGGAGTTCAACGCCGCGCATTCACGCATCGCGGCTTCGGCCGCCGGGGTGGTGCTTCGCAAACTTGCCGAGGCCAACGAGCTGGTGCAGGCCGGACAAACGGTGCTGATACTCGGTGGCGCGAGCCGCGGCTGGGTAGTGCGCGTGGGACTTGCCGACCGCGATGCGGTGCGAACCCGCGTGGGCGATGCGGCGCGCATCGAATTCGATGCCTGGCCTGAGCAGGTCTTCGCCGGGCAGGTGAGCAACATTTCCTCTGCTGCCGATTCCGGTACAGGCACTTTCACCGTCGAAGTGAAGGTCGCTCCGGGAAGCGCGCGCTTCATTCAAGGTTTGGTCGCCAAAGTGCTGCTTACAACGCAGGGAGAGGGTCAGGTGAAAGTGATACCCGTGCAGGCCTTGCTCGAAGCCAACGACAAGGAGGCTGGAGTCTTTGTGCTCAACGAGGGCGCGCAAGACGTGCACCGCGTCAGCATACAGATCGGCCGCATGAGTGCGGGACGGATTGAAGTGTTGGACGGCCTGGCTCCGGACGCGCAGGTTGTGACCGATGGTGCGGCATTCCTGGCGAACGGCGAGAAAGTGCGAGTCCTCCCTTGAGCATCTGGGCATTCGCGGTGCGCCGTTGGCAATTCACGCTCGTAATGTTCGCGATGTTGATTGCGCTCGGCCTTGCCAGTTTTGCCAATATTGCCCGTTCGGAAGATCCCTCTTTTCCATTTCCGGCGGCCGACATCAGCGTGGTGTGGCCCGGCGCCAGCCCCGCGGATATGGAACGACTGATCGTCAAGCCGATTGAAGATGCGGTCAACACGCTGGAGAACGTCAAGAAGATTCAAAGCTCTGCATTTGACGGATTGGCTGTCGTGCACACCGAATTTTATTACGGCGGTGACCCGGAAAAGAAACAAGACGAGGTGATCCGCGAATTTAACCGGATACGCTCCACGCTGCCCGCCGATATCACGCAGATCGAGATTCGCAAGGACAGTCCGGGCCTCGTCAGTATCGTGCAAATGGCGCTGGTCAGCGATACGGCAAGCTGGCGCGAGCTGAAGGAGAAAGCGGAAAACTTAAAAGACATGTTTGAGTCAGTTGCGGGAGTGCGTACCGCAGAGACCTGGGCATTTCCAAAACCAGAAGTCCGCGTGGCGGTTGATTTGCAGCGTCTCGCCGGTGCGGGAGTCAGCCTCGATAAAGTGATCGGCACGATTCAGGGTCAGAACCAAAATGTACCCGGGGGTTCGGTGGACGTGGGGTTGAGGCGGTACAGTCTGCGCACCTCCGGCAGCTACACATCGCTTAATCAGATCGCCGACACTGTGGTCGCGGCCGGCGGCGGTCGAGAGGTGAAAGTGCGAGATATCGCCGAAGTGTCGTGGCAAACCGAGGAGCAGTCTTACACTGGCCGTTTCAACGGCAAGCGCGCGGTGTTCATCACGGCAAACCAAAAAGACAACACCAATATCTTCAAGGTGCGGGACGGTATCTACGCGAAACTTGCGCAATTTGAAAAGACTCTACCCGCGGATATCAAGCTCGAGCGCGGCTTCGATCAATCGAGAAACGTGTCCAACCGTCTCGATCAGTTGGGCGAAGACTTTGGGATTGCCATTGCCTTGGTGTTGCTCACGCTGCTGCCGCTGGGGCTTCGGGCAGCGGGCGTGGTAATGATTTCCATTCCGCTGTCGCTGGCCATTGGTGTGGCTCTTCTGTATTTAGCCGGCTTCGGTCTTAACCAATTGTCGATCGCAGGGTTCGTTCTCGCGCTCGGCCTGCTGGTGGACGATTCGATCGTGGTTGTGGAAAACATTGCCCGATACGTGCGCAACGGCCACAGTCGCATGGAAGCGGCCATCGCCGCGACCGATCAAATTTATCTTGCCGTGCTCGGCTGCACCGCGACGCTGGTGCTGGCATTCCTGCCCCTATTGTTTCTTCCCGAGGGGGCGGGCGAATTCATTCGATCGCTGCCCGCGGCCATTTTGTTTACCGTCCTGGCATCTTTGTTTGTCGCCTTGACCATCATCCCCTTCTTGTCGAGCCGCATGCTGCGCGACAATGCTGCCAGGGCATCGGCGCCCGTAAGGCTGGCAGCGAGGCTCATTGCGCGCTTTGATGTGATTGCCGACAAGCTGCTGCATCGGGTCATGCAAGTTATCCATAATGTCTATGGCCCTGCCTTGCAATGGGCATTATCCAGGCCTAAGACCACGCTCATTGCAGCATTGGGTGTGTTCGTCCTGGTGGCTGCGGCGATCCCCACGATCGGCTTCAGCTTGTTCCCAAGTGCCGATGTACCCCAGTTCGTCGTGCGGGTGGATGCTCCGGACGGGGCCAGTGTTGAGGAGACAGATCGGGCGCTGCGTTTCGTTGAGATGAGCCTGGCCGAACGGCCTGAGGTTAAACGCTGGTATACGCATGTCGGCCATGGCACGCCGTTCGTCTACTACAATTATTTTTCGCAAGGGCTTACGGCGAACCTCGGCGAGGTATTCGTTGAACTGCATCAGTTCGATCCGGCGCGAACGCCGCGACTATTCGAGGCGCTGCGAGCGCGATTTAACGAATACGCAGCGGCGCGAATTTCGCTAAAGCAGTTTCAGCAGGGCCCGCCCGTGGACGCGCCCGTGGCGATTCGGGTCATCGGTCCAGAAATCGACGGTCTGCGACAGTATGCGGCTCAAGTCGAACAGGTGCTGAAGAGCACACCGGGAACCCGCGACGTGACCAATCCCTCACGGTTGCTGCGCACGGAGCTGAACTTGGGTATCGATACCGAGAAGGCGGGGTTATTGGGTGTGTCCGCGCTCGAGGTCAATCGCACCGTCCGGCTCGCGGTGGCGGGCCTGTCTGCCGGTCATTTTCGCGCCGGCAACGGCGATGAATACGACATTACACTGCGGCTGCCGATGCGCTTAAGGCCGACTATCGAGGCGCTTGATGCCATCGAGGTAGGCGCTGCCAATGGTCGGCAGATTCCGTTGCGGGAGATCTCAAGGCCTCACTTTGAGACCGTGACGAACTCCATCACGCGCTACAACCGAGAGCGGCAGGTAACGGTGTCCGCCAATGTGCGCTTGGGTTTCAACACGGCACGCGTGACCGTGGAGGTGGCGAAGCGTCTCGGTGCTATCGGTTTGCCCCCCGGCTACCGATTCGACGTGGCTGGTGATGCAGAGGCGCAACAGGAGAGTTTCGGAGGACTGCTGCCTGCCATTTTGGTGGCCATCTTCGGTATCTTGGCCGTGTTGGTGTTGGAGTTCGGCAGTTTTCGCTCAACGGCCATTGTCGCCGGCGTCATTCCGTTGGGGCTGACCGGGGCATTACTAGCGCTGTTGGTCTCTGGCTATACGCTTTCCTTCACCTCGATCATCGGGATGATCGCGCTGGTGGGTATTGAGATAAAAAATTCCATCCTGTTGGTCGACTTTACCAATCAATTGCGCGAGCGCGGCACGCCGCTAGATCAGGCCATTCGAGAAGCCGGAGAGGTGCGTTTCCTACCCATCCTCTTGACCTCCGCCACGGCCATTGGCGGATTGACGCCGCTGGCCGTGCAGGGGTCTGCGCTTTACTCGCCGCTCGCCATCGTGATCATTGGCGGCTTGATATCATCGACTTTACTGGCGCGGCTGGTGACGCCGGTAATGTATAAATTGTTGCCGCCGCCGGTTCAATCGACCGACTATGATCCGCGCTTCGCGCTTACGTAATCAAGGATTTTCATGACCTCAGTTCCACTTCCTCAGGCTGTCCCCGAAGACGTTGGGCTCTCTGGTGCCGGTCTCGCCCGCTTAGGAAACGTGATCCGCGCCGAGATCGCTCGCGGCCGTGTTCCCGGGGCGGTGGCGCTGGTCGCTCGGCGTGGCTGCGTCGCCTATTTCGAGCGCTTCGGCGTGCGCGACCCGGCGAGCGAAGCGCCCATGGCCGAGGACAGCATATTTCGAATCTATTCGATGACAAAACCCATCGTCTCGGTGGCGGCGATGATGTTGTGGGAGGAGGGTCGCTTTTTGCTCAGTGACCCGATAGGCAAATATCTGCCGGAACTCGCCCATCCGAAGGTGGCGGTGGCGCGCGGCGCGGAAATCGAGTTAGCGCCCGCTGAGCGCCCTATCACAATTCAGGACCTGCTGCGTCATACCTCAGGCCTCACTTATGAGTTTCGAGGCAGCGGCCCCGTGCATAAAATGTATACGGCGGCGAGGATTTATGTCCGCGATCAGAGCAACGCCGATCAAGTAGCGACGTTGGGAAAAATGCCGCTGCTCGATCAGCCCGGCACGAAATGGGAGTACAGCCGCTCGACCGACGTCATTGGCCGCCTGATCGAGGTTTTGTCGGGTTCAACGCTCGGGGAGTATTTGCAGCGCCGCGTGCTGACTCCGCTGCGCATGGTCGACACCGCTTTTCACGTACCGCCGAATATGCTCGGCCGCCTTGCGGAGGCATTTTCGAAGGATCCCGACAGCGGCAACGGCGTGCAGTTGATCAATGTACGCGATGCCCCGAAGTTTCAATCCGGCGGCGGCGGTCTGGTTTCAACCGCTGCCGATTATGCGCGTTTCCTGCAGATGCTGTTGAACGGCGGCCGACTCGATGCGGTGCGGCTGTTGAGCCGCAAGACCATCGAGCTGATGACCTCGGATCACCTCGGACCCATCACTGGCGCGTCCGATCTGCTCTTGCCGGGCTACGGATTTGGCTTAGGTTTCGCGGTACGCCTGCAACCGGGAATGGCGCCCGTGCCCGGCTCCGTCGGCCAGTATTTCTGGGGCGGCCTCGCCGGAACCACCTTTTGGGTCGACCCCAAGGAAGAACTCTTCGCGATCCTGCTCATTCAGGCACCCGGGCAGCGGGATTATTTCCGAAACTTGTTCCGCGACCTGGTTTACGCCGCGTTTGATGATTGAGCGGTCAATGCCGCCGCCGCTGCCGGTGCGAGGGAGGCTTGGGCGCGCCACCACGCGGCTGTGAGCAAGCTTGCGTGGTGACGATTGAACACATCTTTCAAGGCCGGTGGAATGCAAAGAAACGGCAGCCATTGCTCTGGAAATACATCGCGTGGTCCGCAGTGAAACCACGGCTCAGCGCTCGCTTCTTCTTCTTCTGTGCGGGCACGGGGCAGATCCCGAAAAATGCAATCGGATACCAGGCACAGTTCATCGTAATCATAAAAAATGACGCGGCCGTGGCTGGTGACACCAAAGTTCTTCAGCAGCAGGTCTCCGGGGAACACGTCGCTCGCCGCCAGGTCGCGCAGCGCGTTGCCGTAATCGATAATCGCCGACTCGGCGGCAGCCGGCTCCGCTTCCCGCAGAAATAGATTGAGCGGGCGCAGGCGCCGCTCGATGTAGCAGAGCTCGATGATGAGATCATCGCCTTCGACGCGGCAGCTCTCGCTCGCCTCGCGCAGCAGTTCATCGGTCAACGCCGGCATGAAGCGAGCGCAAGGAAGTCTCAAGCGTTTGAATTCCTGAGCGTCCACCAGCCGGCCCGCCCGGTCGTGCCGGAACACGAACTGATAGCGCTCGATGACTTCGGTACGCGTCGTGGTTTTCGGCGCTCCGAATTTGTCGCGTATGACTTTGAACACCAAATCGTGGGAGGGCAAAGTGAAGACAATCATGACCAAACCGCGCTCGCCCGGCGCATGCACAAAACTGTCGATCGAGCGCTCCAAATGGCGCTGCAGCGCGAAGAAGCGTTCCGTCTTGCCCTGTTTAGCGCGGCCCAGCACGGTGTAGAGCTCGTCAATGGGCTTGCTGGGCATTAAGGAGCGCAGCAGCGTGATCGCGGCGCTGACCACGGGCAGATCCACGTGAAAGTAACTTCGCGCATAACCAAAAAGCGATCCGACCTGCGCCCGCGACAGCATGACCGCCTCGATTTGCACGTTCTTTTGCTGATGGGTGAAGGCGAGCACCAGCGGTGTAATCGCGCCGTCGCCGATTAGTCTACCGACGACGAATGCCTGCAGTCCCCGATAAAATATCGGTTCGATCAGCTCCACCGATTCGGGAGCGCCGCTCGGCCGTCCGGTCGCAAAAAAGCGGCCGATTTCCGCGCTGATGCGATGTACCGCGCCGTCCATGTCGCCTATGCCTGCTCCGAAGGGCAGGTCGCAGAGAATGTCGCGAACAGTCGTGGGCATGGACCCGGCGAGATGGTAGACGCGCAGCGGGACCGACCCGGAGGCGCGGCCCGCGCCGGTGGCGCAAAACTCAACCTGCCGATTGACGCCGACCGTGCCGAACAAATCCCGCGTGACTGAATTGAAGAACGTGCTGTAAAAATCTCTATCCGGCCGGCACGCGACCTGCTTTTCATAGCTGCTTTTGATTTCGCTCCACAGGCTGACGTCGGTGCGGCGCGCTTGCAACTCGCTGCCAACCGCCGCGACACACTGTGCCACTCTCTGTTCATAGAGGTCGATGCGCTCTACGGCGTCGCATTGCGCCGAATGCCAGTCCTCAGCGAGGAAATTCCTTGCAGCACGCCGGGTGATGCGTCCGAACTCCTCATTGTACAAGCGGAAGTGTTCGGCAATGTGGCCGGCCGCGGCGGCGAAGTGCGGATGCATCGGTAGTCCTTCGCGTTAAGCAACTACTCGTGCGGCCGGCATTGAGGCAGGCGCGAATTGCTCGGTTTCAGTGCTGCCGGTCATGCCTAAGGTCGAGCTCTTGGCGCTAATCGCCGTTTGCACCGCATCGAAGTAACCGGTGCCAACGAATGCCTGATGTTTCGTGGCCCGATAACCGTAGCGTTCCTGTCCGAACTCGCGTTGTTGTAACTGCGAATAACCGAGCATGCCGTCCGCGCGGTAAGAGCAGGCCAATTCAAACATGGACAAGTTCAGTGCATGCCAACCGGCAAGGGTGATGAATTGAAAGCGGTAGCCGAGCGCCGCCAGTTCCTCGCGCCATTGTTTCATTTCCGATGCGTTGAGTTTCGCCGCCCAGTTGAACGAGGGCGAGCAGTTGTAGGCGAGCAATTTGCCCGGAAATTGCCCATGGATGGCGGCCGCGAAGTGCCTCGCCTCGTCCATATCCGGCTTGGAGGTTTCGCACCAAAGCAGATCGCAAAAGGGCGAATACGAGAGGCCCCGCGCGATCGCTTGCTCGATCCCCGCCTTGACATAGAAAAATCCCTCGCTCGATCGCGCACCGGTCAGAAAGCATCGGTCGCGGGGGTCGTGATCGGTCAATAATAGATCCGCCGCATCGGCGTCGGTACGCGCGATGATGACCGTTGGCACGTCCATGACGTCGGCCGCCAATCTCGCGGCGACTAGCTTGTTTACCGCCTCAGCGGTCGACACCAACACCTTGCCACCTAAGTGGCCGCATTTTTTTGCCGACGACAGCTGGTCTTCAAAGTGCACCGCAGCTGCACCCGCACGTATCAGCGCCTTAGTCAGCTCAAAGGCGTTCAAGTTGCCGCCGAAGCCCGCTTCTGCATCGGCGATGATGGGCGCCATCCAGTCGATGGACGAGTTGCCTTCCATATGATGAATTTGGTCGGTACGCAGCAAGGCGTTATTGATGCGCTCGACCATTTTCGGTACCGAGTCGACCGGATAGAGGCTCTGATCCGGATAAACCTCTCCGGCTGAGTTGGCATCGCCGGCCACTTGCCAGCCGGAGCAATAGATGGCGTTAAGGCCCGCCTGAACACTTTGGATGGCCTGATTGCCCGTCATGCAACCGAGCCCGGATACCACCGATTCGCCATGCAGCAAGCGCCAGAATTTCTCGGCGCCCTGGCGTGCCAGAGAGTATTCGATTTTAACCGAGCCGCGCAGGCGTGCCGCCTCGGCACCGCTGTAGGGGCGTTGAACGCCGTACCATCGGTCATTTAGCTGTGCAGTCATTGCGTCTCCTCAGGCGTTCGCTTGATTGTTGGGATGAAGCCAGCATAGAGTGTTACTGATGCACATTTATACAATAGAAATTTCACAATGTGAATTTCACAGGGCGTCATGGCAGGTCTGATCAGGCAGGGGCATTTTCTCGGTGCGAAATTACGTGCGCTGCGCAAGCGCAACGGCTTTACCTTGGATGAGCTGTCAGCGCGCTGCATTCAAATGGATGCCGATGGCGCTCCCTCCGTGTCCTACTTGAGCATGGTGGAAACGGGCAAGCGGATGCCTTCGGCAGCCACGCTGGACATTTTGGCGGCAATCTTCAGCAAGCCAGCACGGTGGTTCCTCGATGAGAACACCGAGGCTGATGTCGCTCCGGCGCAGCGCGAGCGCGGCGGCTTGGAGGCCATGCCGCTCGAACCTGCCTTTCTATTCTCGCAAGAGTTGCTACAGAACGCATTGCCCGAACTTCTCACGCAGACCGGTACCACCGGCCGTCAATTTGCACAATTGCTAATCCGAGTCTGGCAAGAAACGCGTCACAATAATTTCCCCGATATTGAAAGAGCGGCAGAGCAGTGCGGCCAGCGCCAGATGCCCTTGACGCTTGATGCCGTGCTGGAAATTTGCAAGCGCCATTCGTTGGACGTCGAATGGTTCGACGGGGATGGACACAAGCCAAGCGGTGCACCGGTGCGTTCTCGCTTTGAAGCGCCGGGCACGGTGCTCATCAACAAGCGTCTGCGGCGGCAGGAAGAGCGGCTCAAATACGAGTTGGCATTCTTCATCGGCCACAAGATCCTTCATAACGGCGACGGCATGATCTCGCCGCACCGGGTCCAATCCGCCGAGGTCGAGTCGAGCGGTTCTGCCGCAGGCATGGGAGCGCAGGATGTGCTGCATGCCTGGCGGGATTTCGAATGCAGCTTTTTTGCCGGCGCGCTGTTGTGTCCACGCACTCCGTTTCGCCGTTTTTTAATTCGTGAAGCTCACAGTGTCGGCGCATGCCGCAAGGTCGGTGTAACGCCGGCGCTGGTCATGCGGCGCATGACGGCCGTTTCGCCCTACAGACATTGGCACTTTTTCGATGCGTATGCTCCCGGCTACTTGCGGGCGGTTTATCGAGGCAATGGAATCCCCCTTCCTTGGGGCAACATGAGCTTGGTGTCCGATCCATGTCCGCGATGGGCGGTGTTCCGCCTGCTGCACCAGACGAACGAAGCTGCGTCTGCGCAGAGGCCGAGATCGCAAATTTCGGTCATGGACGACGGTAAACGGGCGCGTCTCTATTGTTGTCATTCGCTCCTCACGCGCGATGCCTTAGATGAATTGCATGTCCTGTCGGTGGGCGTGGATTTATTGCCCGCTTTGGACGCCCAAGGTTTTGCTGGCGAAGACATCGTGACCGCGGTCGCCGAGTCGTGCCGCCGCGGCGGCGGCGACGGCGTGATACCAGCCGAAGCAGCGGCTGCCATCCGTGCAGCCTCTCAGGTTCTCACCATCTCCTGGATCGCGGAGGCGCTCAACACCAAGGCGAGTGTCATCTGTCCGCGCAGCGGCGCATGTCCGAGGCACCCACCGTGCGCCTGATGCGCAGCTAAGATCCTTCTACCGGAGCGTAGATTTCCGTTCGCACTTTCTCAGCCAATGTTGTGCTCGGATCATCGACGAAAGAGGAGAATATGGAGCCCTTGGCCACGTACCCGTGCGCTGCCAGGTACGCGCGCAGCTTCTCCTGCGTTTTCGGCAAGTTCTCGTACGCCCCGACATGCGTGGTCTTGAGTGCCTTGCCCGCGTAGCTTTGCACGGCACGGATCCCCTGCGACCCCGCGACATCGCCGCGATCCACCGGAATGCCGGCAGCGAAGGTGTAACTACCGCCGGTCATTTCACCCTCGATTCCTAACGGCGCTCCGTTTTGGTGAAGCTTGTTCTGGCCATGAATTTGCCGATTTGCGCAAAGGCTTCCGCATACGCCTTTCCAATGGCTGCCGGCGGCACCGATTCGTCCACGATCAAAATGGGGGCCGGCGTCAGGTTAACAGGCTGCGCCTCGAAACCTGCGATGTCCGCATTGGGCATGCCCTCGAGAAGGGACTTAAGCTTAGCGAGCCCGTTGGCGAAATCTTTGCCAAGCATTCCGTCCATGGTCAATCCAATATAATGGCCGATGGGATTGGCGCCCATGTCCAAATCCACCGCCCAGGTGGCGCGGGTCGCGCTCCCTTCGGGCGTGAATGTCACCCGTGATTTAGCCGTGCCCATATTCCCAAAATCCAGATCGCTGGCAACGGACTGATTCGGCGTCGAGGCCGTAATGACTTGCGTCCCCGCGCCGACTTTGTCATTGCCCTTCCAAACCAGTTTGGCCCCCACCCCGTCTCGCGGACCCTCCGTCACCTGCGTCATGTTTGGATCCAAGTCCTGCCACGGCGACCATTTTGGAAACAGCACAAAGGAATTGACGGTCGCATACACCAGACTTGCGGGCCGATCAATGGTGACGGAACGCTGCACATGCGCGTGCCGCGGCAACAGCAGTCCCACCACGGCGACCAAGATCACGATGGAGATCACCGTAATTATTATTTTTTTGCCCATCTGACTCTCCCCTTGAATAACACAAGTGCCATCCGAGAATGCTACAAGCTAAGCTCTATTCATTATGTCGAACCGGATTTCGATGTGATGAAATACCGAGGTGAAATTTTTGCCCCAGCTTTTTAAAGATGTTTCCAATAAGCGGATTTTTAAATGCGAATAATCAACATATTACGAGATGTTTCTACTCTAATTTGTATGATCTCACTGGTCGCAGGCTGTGGGAAATCCGGGGGCGCTGGACAAGCCCCGCCACCTCCGCAAGTGAGTGTGGCGCAAGTGCTGGAGAAGCGGGTCAAGGACTGGGACGAATTCACAGGTCGGATGCAGGCGGTGGAAACGGTGGAGATACGCCCACGGGTTTCAGGCTATATCGACAAGGTTGCTTTCACCGAGGGAAGCCTCGTCAAGCGCGGCACACTGTTGTTCGTCATCGATCCCAGGCCCTATCAGGCTGAATACAATCGAGCCGCGGCGGAGCTGAAGCGATTCACGACCGCTCTGGACTTGGGACGCACCGAGTTGGTGCGCGTGCAGCGCTTGAAAGAAAGCGGCGCCGTGTCCGAGGAAGAATTAGACGAGCGTAAGAGTGCGGTCGCGCAGTCGCAAGCGAACGTCTCAGGCTCGCAAGCGGCGCTGGAAGCGGCCGCGCTCAACCTGAGTTTCACAAAGGTCTCCAGCCCCATCGATGGGCGGGTCAGCCGCGCCGAAGTGACACGCGGCAATCTGGTCACAGGCGGCAACAACGGCGGGACGCTGCTCTCCTCAGTGGTGTCGATGGATCCGATCTACATCTACTTCGATGCGGATGAACAAAGCTACTTACGCTATTCCCAGAACTCGCATGAGTCGGGTAAACCGGTGCAAGTGGGGCTCGCCAACGAGGAGGGCTTCCCCCATCCAGGGACTCTGGATTTCGTCGACAATCAATTGAATCCGCAGACCGGCACGATCCGCGCGCGCGCTGTGCTGCAGAATAAGGATGGACAATTCACACCCGGACTGTTCGCGCGCGTGCAACTGCTCGGTAGCGCCGAGTATTCCGCGATTTTGATCGACGATCGCGCGGTCAGCACCGACCAGAGTCAGAAATACGTGCTGGTGCTGGGAGCCAATAATCAAATCGAATATCGCAAGGTCAAACTCGGACGAGTGCTCGACGGGCTGCGTGTGGTGCGTGAAGGCTTAAAGGCGGGCGATGTCATCGTTGTAAACGGAGCGCAGCGCGTGCATCCGGGAATCACCGTGACTGCCCAGAAAGTGAGCATGGGCATGGCTTCGCCTACAGCGCCCTAAAGGATCGCGATGAACATCTCTTCGTTCTTCATCGAGCGGCCCATATTTGCCACCGTGCTCGCCATTCTGATCACGGTGGGCGGCTTGTTGGCCATGCCCAACCTGCCCATCAGCGAATACCCCGAAATCGTTCCGCCGACGGTCGTTGTCAGCGGCCAATATCCGGGAGCTTCGCCGAAAACCATTGCCGAGACCGTGATCACGCCGCTCGAGCAGCAAATCAACGGCGTGGAAAACGCGATTTATACGAATTCCACCGCCACCCCGGACGGCACGTTTTCAATCACCGTGACATTCAGGTTGGGCACCGATCTTGATATCGCACAGGTGCAGACGCAGAACCGAGTCGCCCAGGCTGAGACTCGGCTGCCCGAGGTGGTGCGTCAAATAGGCTTGGTCACCCAGAAGCGCTCACCGGACCTGACCATGGTGGTGTTTCTGAAGTCAGGCGACGGACGTTACGACTCGTTGTACTTGCGCAATTACGCCATCATTCAAATCAGAGACGTGCTGGCGCGCATACCAGGCATGGGCGATGTGAGGGTCTTCGGCTCAGGCGACTACGCCATGCGATTGTGGCTGGATCCGGGCAAAATCGCCGCGCGCAACATGGATGTGGATGAAGTGCTGGCGGCGGTGCGCGAGCAGAACGTGCAAGTGGCCGCCGGACAAATCGGCGGGCAGCCGGCGCTGCCCGGCACCCAGTTTCAATACATCGTCAATGCGCAGGGACGTCTGCAGACCGAGCAAGAGTTCGGCAACATTGTCGTCAAGACCGGCACGAATGGCGAGACCACATATCTGCGCGACATTGCACGACTCGAGCTCGGTCCGGACAACTATGCCCTGCGCAGCATGTTGGATGGGGGTCCGGCCGTCGCCATTCCTGCGTTCCAACTGCCGGGTGCGAATGCGCTGCAGCTCTCGGATGCAGTTCGCGCCAAGATGAAGGAGCTCTCCAAGAACTTCCCGGAGGGAGTGAGTTACGAAATCGACTACGACCCGACGGTGTTTGTCCGCAGTTCCATCGAGTCGGTCATTCATACCTTGTTCGAAGCGGTGTTGTTGGTGGTGCTGGTGGTGGTTGTGTTCCTGCAAACCTGGCGGGCCAGCGTCATCCCTCTCGTGGCGGTCCCGGTCGCCATCATCGGCACCCTCGCGGTGTTGCTGCTGGCCGGATTTACCATCAATTCTCTGACATTATTCGGATTGGTGCTGGCCACGGGCATCGTGGTCGACGATGCCATCGTGGTGGTGGAGAATATCGAGCGCAAAATTGAGGAGGGCCTTAACCCGCATGCGGCTGCTCACGCGGCCATGGGTGAAGTGACGAGGCCCATCATTTCCATCGCTTTGGTGTTGTGCGCGGTATTTATACCGGTCGCGTTCGTTTCCGGTCTTACCGGCCAATTTTATCGCCAATTCGGCATCACCATCGCCGCGAGCACCCTGATATCGACCTTCAATTCGCTGACCCTGCACTGGCCGCTCTGCTCCTCAAGCCGCGAAATTCTCAACCTGACGTATTTCAGCGAGGCATCAACAAGGTTCTGGGCAGGTTTTTCCGGCTGTTCAATCGCGGCTTCCAGCGCGCGTCCGATCGCTACGGCCAGGGAGTGCGGCGGCTCACGGGGATCCGCTTGGTGGCTTTGGGGGTTTTCGCTTGTCTGCTGGTCGGCACCTGGGGAATGTTCCGGCTGGTGCCGGGCGGGTTTATTCCACCCCAGGATAAGCAGTATCTGATCGGCATCGTGCAATTGCCCGATGCCGCATCGCTCGATCGTACCGAGAAAGTGGTGCGGCAAATGTCCGTGATGGCCAAGGAAACGCCCGGGGTCGACCATGTGATCGGCTTTTCGGGCCTCTCGGTGCAAGGCTTCGTCAACTTGAGCAATGCAGCCGTGCTGTTTTTTCCGTTGAAATCCTTCGATGAGCGTAAGACTAAAGACCTATCTGCGGCCGCCATCGCGCAATCTCTCAACCAGAAATTCTCGAGCATTCAGGATGCGACCATATTTGCAGTGCCGCCGCCGCCGGTGCAAGGGCTCGGCACGACGGGAGGATTCAAGCTATTCCTTCAAGACCGCGCCGCGCACGGCTACGATGAATTGGCACGGGTCAGCGGCGAGGTTTTGAACAGGGCGCGGCAGGATCATCAGTTGAATCCCTACGCCACCTACACTACTTTTCAAAACAGCGTGCCGCAGCTGTTCGCGGACGTCGACAGAGTCAAGGCCAAACGGCAGGGCGTTCCCTTATCCTCGGTATTCGATACGCTGCAAACCTATCTAGGGTCGGTCTACATCAACGACTTTAACCAGTTCGGGCGCACTTATCGGGTCTATGCTCAGGCGGAGCCGCAATTTCGCAATCAGCCGGAAGACATCGCCAATCTGAAAATGCGCAACCTGAGCGGCGCCATGGTGCCGATGGGTGCTGTCGCCGATATTCGCTTCGAAGCCGGCC
Source organism: Gammaproteobacteria bacterium (assembly GCA_025355165.1). Classification (GTDB taxonomy): domain Bacteria; phylum Pseudomonadota; class Gammaproteobacteria; order Steroidobacterales; family Steroidobacteraceae; genus Bog-1198. The sequence continues at coordinate 28,974 of JANYAD010000214.1, forward strand.
CTGATCGCGTGTCGCACTACAATGTTTACCTGGCCGCTGACATCAATGGGCAGGGTGCGCCGGGGGTGTCATCCAGCCAGGCGACAGCCGCCATGGAGCGCGTGTTGCTGGAAACGCTGCCCAACGGTTTCGGCTATGAATGGACCGATCTTACCTTCCAGCAAAAATCGGCGGGCAACACGGCGCTGCTGGTTTTTCCGCTTTGCGTGGTGCTGGTATTTTTGATTCTGTCGGCGCAGTACGAAAGCTGGGCATTGCCGCTCGCAGTGGTTCTGATTGTGCCGATGTGCCTGTTGTCGGCGATGGCCGGCGTTTGGCTGAAAGGATCGGACAATAACGTCCTGACTCAAATAGGCTTCATCGTGTTGGTGGGGTTAGCTTGCAAGAATGCGATATTGATTGTGGAATTCGCTCGCGAGCGCGTGGAGCATGGAATGGCGCCCATCGATGCGGCGGTCGAAGCTTGCCGCTTGCGCCTGCGCCCCATTCTTATGACATCCTTCGCCTTCATCATGGGCGTCATTCCCCTCGTCATCGCCAGCGGGGCGGGCAGCGAAATGCGTCAGGCCATTGGTATTGCGGTGTTCGCCGGCATGCTGGGCGTTACCTCGTTCGGCCTATTTCTGACCCCGGTGTTTTTCGTTACCATAGAAACTTGGTTGGCGGGCTTTAGTCATCAGTCGCCGCCATACCCTTCGGCATCTGCGAACGAGGAGCCTCCCCGTGCGTAACTGGCTGCTGAACGCCGCCGCCGGTGTCGCCGTGAGCGGGTGCGCGGTGGGACCGAACTACCATCCGCCCGAGACCGCTGTTGACACGCATTTTGCCAATGCCGGCCAGCCCGGCGTCGCGGAATCGGCTCCGATCGAACAGTACTGGACTCGTTTTGCGGATCCGGTGTTGAGCGGCTTGATCGAAGAGGCTCTTGCTCACAACAAAGACCTCGGCGTCGCCGAGGCGAACCTGCGCGCCGCCCGTGCCGAGCGTCGATTGGCAGGCTTCGACCTTTATCCTACGGTCACGGCGAGCGGTGGCTACTCGCGCGTCCTCGACGCCGAGGAACAATTGCCCGGAGTCAGCCGTCGCAACCGCGAATTCAACATAGCGCAAGTGGGTTTCGACGCGCTTTGGGAGCTGGATTTGTTTGGCCGGGTCCGTCGCAACGTCGAAGCAGCGCGTGCGGATGTTGGGGCGAGCGCGGCGTCGCTTCAGGACGCGCGGGTCAGCGTCATCGCGGAAACGGCCCGCGATTATTTCATCTTGCGGGGCTTACAAGACCAGCTGTCCCTCACCACGCGCAATGCCGACAATCAATTCAATACCTTGAAGCTTACCCGCAATCGATTGGAGGCCGGCAGGGGGAATCAATTGGATACCGCGCGCGCCGAGGCGCAATGGCAGACCACGCTGGCATCGATTCCCAGCCTGCAGACCTCGATTGCAACCACCGGTTATCGCTTGAGTGTGCTGACGGGCCGCCAACCCGCGGCGCTCGCGCCGACCCTCACGGCGCAAACACCGGCGCCCGCATTGCCGGACTTAAACGACATCGGTACGCCCGAGCAGCTATTGCGGCGCCGTCCCGACGTTCGCGTTGCGGAGCGCAGGCTGGCGGGCGCCACCGCCCGGGTCGGCGTCGCGGTGGGTGATCTCTTCCCGAAAGTGACGCTGACCGGTCAAGCGGGATATCTTGGCCCCGCTGTCGGCCAGCTCGGCACTGCCGAGGCGAGTTTTTATTCCTTCGGGCCGAGCATCACTTGGGCGGCTTTCGATTTGGGCCGAGTGCGCGCTCGCATCAATACCGCCAGGGCTCAAACCGAGGCGGCGCTGGCCGCCTATGAAGGTGCCGTGCTCGGCGCGCTGGCGGATACGGAGGGCGCCCTGATCAGCTACGGGCGATCGCAATCACGGCGCGATGCTCTGCAAATAGCTGCTGCGGCGAGCGATAAGGCGGCGGAGCTGGCCCACAAGCGCTTCGAGGGAGGTTTAATTGATTTCCTTGAAGTGCTTGATGCCGAGCGCACGGCGTTGAGCGCTGAGTTGCTGCTCTCGCAAAGCCGCACCGACGCGGCCACCTCTCTCATCGCCGTCCACAAGGCTTTAGGTGCCGGATGGGGAGCGCCGTTACCCAAATGAAGATCTATTCGTGGAACGTGAACGGCATTCGCGCCGTGCACAAGAAGGGATTATTCCATTCGTTTCTCGAGGCTCACGAGCCGGATATTCTTTGCTTGCAAGAGACCAAAGCCGAGCGCGGTCAGATCGAAATCGAGTTGCCGAATTATCGGGAATACTGGAATTCGGCGGCAAAAAAAGGCTATTCGGGAACGGCAATTTTCTCCAAGGGAGAGCCTCTTTCCATCTTGAAGGGGTTCCCACCCGAGTTTGCGCAGCGCTACACGTTTGCCGACGAATTGAGGCGCGACAGTGCCGAAGAGGGCAGGCTCATTACTGCCGAATTCCCCAATTATTATATCGTGACGGTTTACACACCCAATGCCAAGGACGACTTGAGCCGCCTGGCGCTGCGACACAAACATTGGGACCCGGCGTTCCTCGCCTATTGCAAGCAGTTGGAACTCACCAAGCCGGTGATATTCTGCGGCGATCTGAACGTGGCGCACACCGAACTGGATTTGGCGAACCCGAAGCCCAACCGCGGCAAGAAGGGATTCACCGACCAAGAGCGAGCGGGATTTCAAGCTTTCCTTGAGGCGGGTTTCGTGGACACCTTCCGCATGTTCACGCAAGGCAACGGTCATTATTCCTGGTGGAGCAACTTTGCCAACTCGCGAGCGCGCAATGTTGGGTGGAGAATAGATTACTTTCTGGTGTCGGGCCTGTTGCGCGGTTCAGTCACAGGTGCGCAGATTCATCCTGCCGTCCTGGGCAGCGATCATTGCCCTGTGAGCATTACCCTCAAAGCGCTTCCATGATCGTAGCGATGCCCTGCCCGCCGCCGATGCATTGGGTTGCCAAGGCGTAGCGGCCCTTGGTTCGGGCGAGCAGCGCCGCTGCCTTGCCCGTGATGCGCGCGCCGGTGGCGCCGAGCGGATGTCCCAGCGCCAGACCGCCACCATCCATATTTATATTCGCCGGATTGAGCTCAAGTTCCCGGATGCAAGCGAGAGCCTGCGAAGCAAAGGCTTCGTTAATCTCAATCACATCCAACGCGTCTACCCCTAAGCCGGCACGTGTCAAGGCTTTGCGAGTGGCGGCGATCGGTCCGATGCCCATCATGGCGGGGTTGCAGCCCATGGTTGCCGCCGAGCGCAGGCGCGCGAGCGGATGCAAGCCGTGACGGTGAGAAAATTCCTCGCCGGTCACGAGCACCACGGATGCTCCATCGGTGAGCGGCGATGAGGTGCCGGCCGTCACGACGCCGTCGGCGGCGAAAGCGGGCTTCAACGCGGCCAGTGCCTCAAGGGAGGTGCCGGCCCGGATGCAGCCATCTTCAGTTACCAATTCGCCGGAGTCGAGTCGGATGGGCACAATTTCTTCATGCAGACGACCCTCCTCGCGGGCTTGCGCTGCTTTGCGATGTGACTCGACCGCCATAACCTCCTGGTCGCGGCGGGAAATGTTGTATTCCCTAGCCACGTTTTCTGCGGTCTGGCCCATGCTGATATAGGCATCCGGAAAACGGCTCGACAATTCTGGATTAGGGGAGCGGCTGAAACCTCCCTGGGGAACCATGCTCATGGATTCAACGCCCACACAAAGATATGCCTCGCCCATGCCCGCCTCGACTTGGGCGGCTGCTATGTGAATGGCCGACATCGATGAACCACAAAAGCGATTGACCGTCATGCCGCCGACCTCGAGTGGCAAGCCCGCCAACAACACCACGATGCGCGCAATATTCGATCCTTGTGGCCCTTCCGGATACGCACACCCCAAAATCAGGTCCTCGATCAGGGCAGGATCAAGCTTGGTGCGTTCCAGCAAGCCGGTGACCACTTGCGCGGCCAGCGAATCGGGACGAAGTGCGGCGAGCGCACCCTTGCGTGCAAAATGCTGGGGCGAGCGTGCGTAGGCAGCGATGAGGGCTTTCATGATTATTTCAGCTCGATGATCACAGCGCGGGCGTGGCCGCGCAAGAGAAGCTCGGTGTGGGTGCGATTGCCGCGATTAAAGCGGATTTCGCCAAATCGCGTTTCGTTGACGACGCTCTGGCCGTCCGGCGTCGTCGACTGCAGAGCGCCCGTAGCCTCGAAAATCACCACCGCGTCCTTGTTATGGAAGTGCATCGGGGTGGGCTCATGAAACCGCCATGTGTAATCCCAGACGATGACCTTGTCATTCTCAAACAACTTCTTGGCCCGCGGCCGAGGAAAGGCGAGTGGATAAGCAGTGTTGTTGGGGATTGGCGCCGTTGCTGAATCTTTCAATTCGATGACGACAGTGCGCGCACCCGCCTTACCGGGGGTGTCACCGTTGCGGCCAAAATACGCGGTGCCCTTTCGCGATAGCGGAACGGCGATGAAGTCATTCTGGGCACGCGGCATCGCACCCGTGGTATCCCAGATCGCTACGCGCTCATTGTCGAGGGTGGGCTGCGAAGCGAAACTGGTTGCGGCGAAAGTCAGAAAGAACGCAGCAAAGAGAATTTTCAGCATAGCGCCGATTGTACACATCGAGCGTGCGGCTGAGAATTCAACCTTTTAATTCACTCCAAGGGCCGGCATGACCATATTATTGCTCTTCGCTTCTAACGTCTTTATGACATTTGCCTGGTACGGCCATCTCAAATACGGCCATGCGTGGCCGATGTGGAAAGCGATTCTCGTATCGTGGGGCATAGCGCTGATCGAGTATTGCCTGGCTGTTCCTGCCAATCGCTTGGGCTTTGGCACCTTCACGGGCTTCCAGCTCAAGATAATTCAAGAAGCCATAACGCTGACTGTGTTTCTCGTGTTCGCCGTTCTTTATCTCAAAGAAAAAATCGCCTGGAATTATGCTCTGTCCTTTGCATTGCTGATTGCGGCCGTGGTGGTGGCCTTCGCCTTCAAGCCAAGTGCGATCTAGCGCTGGTTTGACAGAGCTGTCGATGAACCCTACCTTACTCTTCCTATGCCCAACCTGAAGCGCCGTCACGTCATCCTCGGTGCAGCGGCAACCATGGGCGCACTGGCAATCGGGTGGTCGGCCGCTCCGCAGCGCCGCCGATTGAACACCGACCGTCCCCTGAGTGTTGACCCGGGTCAAGTAGCACTCAATGGTTGGGTCAAGGTCAGCGCCGACGGCGCCGTCACCGTCATGATGTCGCAGGCAGAGATGGGACAGGGTGTGCACACCGGGCTCGCTATGCTGTTGGCCGATGAAATGGATGCGGATTGGGCAAGAGTAAAGCTCGAGCAGTCGACGCTGGATGCGATTTACAACAACCAAGCCGTGCTCTTGGATTCATTGCCATTTGCGCCGAGCGATCATGGCGTCCTGAAGCGGGCCTCCCAGCACCTGCTGGGCAAATTGTTGCGCGAGGTTTCCGGCTTGCAAGGGACCGGCGGCTCGTCCAGTCTCAAAGACCAATGGTTACCCATGCGTGAGGCCGGCGCCCTCGCTCGTGCAATGCTCGTCAGCGCCGCCGCGGAAGTATGGGAAATCCCTGTGAGCGAATGCCGGGCTGAGGATGGCAAGGTGCTTGCAGCTTCGGGAAGGAGCTTAACGTTCGGTGAGCTCGCTGCGCGAGCAGCGCGTCAGCCGTTGCCGGAGGAAGTTTCCCTCAAAAGTCCGGATCAGTTCAAATTGATCGGCCGGCCGATACGACGCATTGATAATGCGCCAAAGCTCGACGGCTCGGCGGTTTACGCCATTGACGTGCTGCCGCCGGGGCTGCTGTACGCGAGCATCGCGATGTGTCCAACGGTGGGGGGCAGCGTGTTGAACTTCAATGGCGAAGCGCTGCAGGCCTGGCCGGGTGTACGTAAGGTGATGGCGGTGGATCCGGTAGCCGGTAGCGCCATCATGCCGGGGACCACATCCGGCGGCGTCGCAGTCATCGCCGATACGCCGTTCCATGCCATACGGGCCTTGCGCGCACTGGAGGCGCAATGGGAACACGGCAAAGCCGCGGCTCTGTCGAGTTCGTCCATCCACGCTGCCTTGTCACACGCGCTCGACACACAGGAGGGTAAGATTTATCTCGAGCAAGGTGATGTGACCTCGGCTCTCAAATCCGCCGCTAAAATTGTACATGCCGAATACCAAGTGCCGTTCCTTGCCCATGCAACCATGGAGCCCATGAATTGCACTGCGCAGCTCAAAGATGGCGCCGCCACGGTATGGGCGCCGACGCAAGCAGCCGGTTTTGCCAATAAAGCGGTCGCCAAGGCATTGGGTATCTCGGCGGACAAAGTAACAATCAACGTACCGTATCTGGGAGGCGGCTTTGGCCGGCGTTACATGACCGATTTCATCGTGCAAGCGGCACTGCTGGCGCGCGAGACGGGCGGCGCTCCAGTGCAGCTGCTTTGGCCGCGGGAGCAGGATATGGCCCACGATTACTACCGTCCTACTTACCTGTCGCGCTGTACGGCGGGCTTGGACCGTAGCGGCGCGCTGCTCGCATGGAACACCACTTCCGCGGGCTCGAGCATGGATGCGCCATCTTTTCTCGATAAATCGACGGATGGTGCTTCAAATTCGGCCTACGCTTTCCCGAATGCCAGGGTGTCGCACATCACAGTGGAGTCGGCGATACCCATGGGGATCTGGCGCTCCGTGGCGCACTCGCAAAACGCATTCTTTACCGAAAGCTTCATCGACGAATGCGCCGCCGCCGGGCAGGATCCGGTTGCATTTCGCAGCTCGCTGCTGAAAGACGATCCGAGGCATCTGCGTGTATTGCAGCGCGCGGCCGAACTCGCCAATTGGCAAGAGCCCCTGACCCCTGCGGCCGACGGCGCAGAACGAGCCCGCGGCATTGCCATTCATGGCAGCTTCGGCAGCGTCGTCGCGCAGGTCGCGGAAGTGTCGTTGACAAAAGCTCAAGAAATACGCGTGCATCGGGTCATTTGCGTGATCGATTGCGGCGTTGCTGTGAACCCAAATCTCATCCGACAACAAATGGAGAGCGCGATCATTTTCGGCTTGTCAGCGGCGCTGCACGGCGAGATCACCATCGCGCAGGGGCAAGTACAGCAAAGTAACTTCCATGACTATCGGCCGCTGCGATTCAAGGAGTGCCCGGTGATTGAGGTATCGATCCTGCCCAGCGGGGAAACGCCCAGCGGTGTGGGCGAGCCCGGTACACCGCCGATTGCCCCGGCCGTGGCGAACGCCGTTTATGCGCTCAATGGCGTGCGCCTCCGCCGCTTGCCTCTGAAAGTGGCATAAGTGAAGACGACGCTCAACATTAACGGCAAGCTGACAGCGGTGGAGGCCGAGCCCGACACGCCGCTGCTGTGGGTTTTGCGCGGCGAGCTCAAGCTCGTGGGCACCAAGTTCGGCTGCGGCAAGGCATTGTGCGGTGCTTGCACTGTGCACGTGGATGGAAAGGCGGTGCGCTCGTGCGTGATACCGATTGCCGATATTCTGGCGCGGGAGGTTCGCACCATCGAGGGGGTGCAGGGAACGCAAATCGAGGCCTTGCGTCGAGCTTGGACTGATATCGATGTGGTGCAATGCGGCTACTGTCAGAGCGGGCAATTGATGTCCGCCTGCGCCTTGCTGATGCAAACGCCGCGGCCCACGGATGAAGAGATCGATGCCGCCATGAGCGGCAACATTTGCCGCTGCGGCACCTATCCGCGCATTCGAGCTGCGATTCACGCGGCCGCGCAAAACGCGGCCAGCGATTCTCAAGGGATCCCAGTGGTGAATACATAAAACACGGAAATGACTGGCATCGAGCGACAGCGGCGCCAGCTAGCAGCCTTTAAGGCGAAGGTTGAGCAGGCCGAGGTGCCGGGGAGCTGAGATGTCGGCCTTCATAAATTGGGTTATTCTCTTTCTTACATAAACTTCGGGGCAAATAGTTGAAGTCGAAACAGGCTTGGCGCGACGACGGCGTGAGGGTCATCAAGAGTGACCGCCTGGACAGTAACACGGCGCAAACGGCGGGCATGCAGCGCGCTGCGGCGATAAATTTGGCCCGCGTCGGTTCACAGAAGCTGTGGGCGGGGACGGTGATTATTCAACCCAACGCCAAGACCGGTGCGCATCACCACGGCGCCCTTGAAAGTGTTATTTACGTCGTGCGGGGCGCGGCGCGCATGCGCTGGGGAGATCGATTGGAGTTCACCGCGAGGGCGGAAGCCGGCGATTTTATTTTTGTACCGCCCTACGTTCCTCACCAAGAAATCAATGCTTTGAGCGATGCTCCGCTTGAATGCGTCTTGGTGCGCAGCGACAACGAATCCGTGGTAGTTAATCTGAACATTGACGCGGCTGAGAGATTCGAAGAAGTTTACTGGATCGACCCCATACACACCCCGCCTGGTGCCGGCCGCCGACAGTTATAGCGTGTGAAGCTCGTCCGTCTCTCTTCGTAGATCGGCAAGAAAATTCTCGAGTTCCGTTTTGCGTTGTGCAATCCGTGCGCGGCCGGCAGGCGATAAAATCCGTTCCGGCACCTTGTGTAAATTGTCGCTCAGCATTGCTAGCGCTTTGGGCCCGTCCGGATTGCCGCCGTGCGGGTCGACCAGAGCGATGATGCGCGCAATGCCTATCGCACCCAACCAGTCCAACGCGTCGGCGTCGTGCAAGTAAAGCGCTTCCGCGCCGAGAGGCTCTCGGTAATACATGTGTGTGCGGATCGCTCCACGCACGGCATCGATTTTTTCCATCGGAAATCCCGTGCCTTTCAATACCGATGCAACGACGCCCGCACCGACATCCGAGTGATCTAATTTTGAGTCTTCCCAAGGCGCAAATGCCGCAATATCGTGCAGGTAGGCAGCCGCAAACAGTACATCATCATCGAGACCGACCTGGTCGGCGGCCGCCATTTCGCGGGCGAGCGCATAATCGCGCACACAGTGGGAGTAGCCCCACGCAGGATGCTTGAAGTGGCTCGCTGCAAATTCTCGCACCGTCGCCCGCCAATCCGCAGTTGCCGGCGAAGATGCCGAAGCGGCTCCCAGAGTTAAGCAGACTCCGAACGCCGTCAGTAGCGATTCAAATACCAGCATCCCAAGCGGCTTTTTCATTCGATAATCCTACGCCAAGGCCTCATGCACCTGGCGAATTTGCGCGGCAGCCGCGGTGAGTAGGGCGGCGCAATCGGCGGGAGTTACCCCGATACTCGAGAACGCATTGAGGCCGAACGTGTCGATGGTTCCGCGCTCCGGTGTGGGCAAGGCATCGGCAAGCAGCACACTGGCGATCAGCACATCGACCAGCTTTGCGCCGTGTTTGCTTTTTCGATCGAGATCTCCTTGGTCTCCCACCGCATCACACATCTCCTCCGCAAAGCCCCAACTTTGCAGCACTGCCTTACCGATCGAGGCCTGCCAGCCGCTGATAAGCTCTATCCAAAGCTGATCCCCGGGCGACTCGCCGGCGCCGCTGACCACCCGCGCCATGATGTACAACTTGCCGATACCATGTATCAGGCCGGTCAAAAAAGCCTCATCGGGAGGCACTTTCGTTCGCTGCGCGATCAATTTGCAGATGCAAGCCACGGCGATGCTTCTATTCCATAAATCGGACAGCGGTTTGGCAATGGCGCGTAGCGAGGACTCGTTTTTCATGTGTTGCATGGCATACGACATGGCCGTGCCTTGGACCATTTGATGGCCGAGGCGCGTGATTGCGGAGCGTAGATCAGCGAGCGGTTTGCCCGAGCTGTTGAAGGCCGCCGAGTTGGCAGTTTGCAGCACGCGGGCCGCAAGTCGAGGCTCGGCGCCGACCATGGTGACCACCCGCTCACTGCTACTGTTTGGATCAGCCAAGGCCTGGCTGATCCGGATCACGACGTCGGGGAAGCAGGGCAAATCGACGGTTCCTTGCGAGACTTGCGAGGCCAGAGTTTGCAGAAACTTCAGTGCGATCGCGCGCTCTTCCGGCGTGGCGGCCACATCGTTCGCCGGCACGGATTTGCCGCCGGAGCTATATGTTGGAGCAGTTACCTTTGCCATAGGAACATAAGGCTAGCTTAAAACCGCCTCGTTGTACTCACGCCCCGCCAGCCAAGCGTGAATCTGGCCAATGATGGACAGCGCGATGCCTTCGGGGGTGACCGCCCCCAGGTCCAGGCCCACCGGGCCGCGAATTCGAGTGCCGAGTTTCTCGGTTAACGGTCCCAATTCTTTTGCGAGGCGGCTACGTCGCGCTTTCGGACCGAGCAATCCGACGTAGGCAGGGAGGCCAGCTTGCGCCAACTCGCGCAAATAGAGTTCATCCGAGGGTAGATGATGGCTCATGACCACGGCTGCATGACAGCGAGACAAATCCATCTCGCTGCGTAACACTCTGGGGCTGGCAACGCGCACATCGCAGCCAGGAAAGCGCGCCTCAACCGCATACCCCGGCCTGTGATCGATTACCGAAACGCGCCAACCCAAGGTGCGCGCAGTACTCGCGACCGGTTGTGCATCGGGCGCCGCTCCGCAGATCAGCAGGTGGGGCGGCGGAGCCAAGGCTTGCACGTATGCGCGCTCCATTTCCGCCGGCGGCAGGGATTGCCCCGCGTGATAAGTGCCAAGCAGAGCGTGGTCCGAATCATGCACCATGATCAACGTCGCGGATTCACCCATCTGCGTGGTACGCCCGGCCAAGGCCAGCGCCGCCTCGGCTCGCGTTCCGGAGCCCGCGGGCTCCAGAAGGACGCGCATGGTGCCTTCGCAGCCGGCCCCGACGCCGAACAGCGTATCGTCCGGTCCCCGCGTGTCGTATTCGAAGGCCTGCGCGGCGTCGCTGTCTGCCACCTTTCGAGCATGGATCTGCAGGTCTGACTCCAGACAGCCGCCGCTGAGCAAACCTATATAGCTGCCGTCGGCCATGAGCAGCATCCGTGCCCCGGGCTTGCGGTAGGTAGATCCTGCCGTCCTGACAACCGTCGCTAACACACGCGAAGGATTCGCGCCGGGTAAGCGCTCCAGTAAAAGCTCAAGACTGGTATCAAGCCGAACGTCCATGACGCATTGTTTCATACGCATGGGGGGAGTCCTACACGGGACTGTGGACCCCATATCGGTTACTTCAGAAGGCATCGCAGATACTCGGGGTAAGTAACCAGACTGTAAGTAGATTATGTCGCATCCTCACTTATTTTTGCAACCTGCCGGCCCGCCGGGTCTTGCGGTAGCATGAGCCGGCTGGAATGGCTCCGGGCGTCGCTGGGAGGACGTGTCGGGTGGGTGGTGGGCGGCGGTGTAGTGTTGGTGGCGGCGCTCGGCGTTGCCGTGAACAGTCAGCGAAACTGGCATAGCCAGGCGACCCATCTTGAACGCGAATATTTGAACTTGCAGCTGGCTCAACTGGCGCACGAATTGAGCGCCGAATCCAGTCAGCTCGCGGACCGCGCTCGCGAGCTTGCCGAGTCCGAGGCAGTCATTCATCTGGTTCAGGAAAATAGCGACGCTGCTGCGGATCGCTTGGTCATTGCGGATACGGCGCGCCGGGGCGCCGACGCCCTGCTGGTACTGAACGCCTCCCACGCTGCGCGCATGAGTGTCCGCTTCGAAAGCGGCCAGCCGAACGAGCAAACGCCGGATCCTTCACCGGTGCAGCTGGTCGAGTCACTCAATCTTCCAGAATATACAAACCGAAGCGTACAAATAGCGACCTTTGCAGATGACCGGTGGATCGTCGCACGGCCTGTCATCGGGCATTCGGCAACGGCCTCGCTTCTCGGTTGGGTAGTGGTGAGCCGGTCACTGTCGCCGGCACTCCTTACCAGCCTGGCCAATTCCGTGGGCGGATCGTTGAGCCCGCAGCCGCTCAGCGGGTTCGAGCCCGCTCCGTTGGAAACGGCTGATGCTCTCAGTGTCACCACGAGTCTGTCGCGAGATCAGTCCTCAGGTCTCATTGCCGTGCGCGATGGCCGCGGACGGGCGGTGCGAGGGTTTCGCTTCGCCCCCACCGGTGCGCCCGGGGCCGATTGGGTGCCGACTGAGCCTGCGCGCGACGGCCTTGCATATGCGTGGGCCGCGGCGCTGCTGCTGGCTGTCCTGGTCGTGATCGGCATCTGGGCGCGGCGCTATGTTCGCCAACAACGCTCGGTTGACGCCCGCTACAAGGCCCTCATCGATCAAGCCAACGACGGCATCGTCATCGTGGACACCAAGAACCACCAGGTGCTGTACACGAACCCCGCATTTCTCAATCGCTTGGGTTACACCAATGAGGAAGCCCAGTCACTAACGCTGTCAGATATTTTTGCCGACGGCGAGGCCTCCCCGGAAAACGTGGTGGCGAGACTGAGCGACATCCACTCTCAAATGGCCGTGACCATGCAGCAACGCTGCAAGAATGGTTCACTTCTTGCCACCGAGGTGCGCTGCAATGCGCTCGACGTTGACGGACGCGAGGTCCTCGCTTACGTCACGCACGATGTGTCGCTGCGCAGAAAAGCAGAACAGCAGCTGATCGAGAATCAGCAGCGCCTGGATAAGATGGCGCATCACGATCAGCTGACCGGCCTGCCCAACCGTCACTACCTGACCACCTTTCTCCCACAGGCAATCACAGAGGCCAAGGCCGCCAACACCATGCTCGGCGTGGTGTTCCTCGATCTGGACCGCTTCAAGCACATCAACGATACGCGCGGCCATGAAACCGGCGACAAGCTGCTTCAAGAGGTCGCTGGCCGTCTTCGCGCTTGCGTGCGCGACTCCGATGTGGTCATCCGTATGGGCGGCGATGAGTTCGTGGTCGTATTCAGGAACGTCAAGAAGTACGACGAGATAACGCTGGGCTCGGGCCGCATCATCGAGACCCTGAACCGCCCCATCATCATCGATGGGCACTCTTTACAGACCACGGGCAGCGTCGGTGTCAGCATGTATCCGCGTGATGGCGCCGACATGGTTGAACTGCTCAAGCATTCGGATACGGCGATGTACCAGGCAAAGGATCGCGGCCGTAACAACGTGCAGATGTTCAGTCACGCCATGAACCGCAAGCTCAAGCATCGAGTGGCCGTCGAGGCATCGCTGCGCGAAGCACTGCGGCTTAAGCAGCTTGACGTGCACTACCAGCCATTTGTCAATCTGGTTACGCGCAAGATAGTCGGACTGGAAGCGCTGATTCGCTGGTCGCATCCGGTGCATGGGATGATTCCCGCCGATCAATTCATTCCAGTAGCTGAAGAAACCGGCTTGATTGTGCCGATGGGCAATTTCGTGCTGCATCGAACCATGCAAAACATGAGCACATGGCGCAGTGCCGGTATTACCTTGGTACCGGTCTCCTTAAACGTCGCCCCGGCGCAGCTGCTACGCGGCGAGCTGCAATCCACCATCTCGACATTGCTGAAAAGCCACGGGCTGCGCCCGGAGCTGCTGCAATTGGAGATGACCGAACGGGCAGTGTTCGATTCGCATTCTCCCTCAGGCGAAAACCGTCAGGACACCTTGGCGCGGCTGCGCGATTCGGGAATCAAAATCGCTATCGATGATTTCGGAACCGGATATTCGAGCTTAAGTTACCTAAAAAATTGGCGGGTAGATGCGCTCAAAATTGACAGAAGCTTCGTCAGAGACCTGGTCACTGACTCAAGCGATCTGGCCATTGTCAGTGCCATTATTGCGATCGCCCGGCATTTGCATATCGAGGTCATCGCCGAAGGCATCGAGGCCTACCAACAGGTTGAGATACTGCGAAAGCTGGGCTGCTCGGTGGGTCAGGGGTTCTTATTCGCGCGGCCCATGCCGGCCGATGAAGTGCTACAGCTGCTGAGGAGCGAAGCGACGCCGGTAAAGGAAGAAGAGGATATGTTGGCCGTCTTCAGCGCAATCTCCTAGGCGTCTGAGGGTACGGCGCTTTCCTTCAGATCGCCTTCCCATTTGGCGACCAACGTGCACGCCAGCGCATTGCCGATGACATTGGTGGCCGTGCGCCCCATGTCGAGCACGTGGTCGACCGCGATAACAAACACCAGGCCCTGTTCCGGTAGCCCAAAATAGCCAAGCGATGCGGAGATCACCATCAATGCGGCGCGCGGCACGCCCGCGATACCTTTGCTGGTGACCATGAGGATGAGGAGCATCATGAGCTGCTGATCCACACTCAAGTCGATGCGATAGATTTGAGCAATGAACAATACACCAAATGCGCAATACATGGCCGAGCCGCACAGATTGAACGAATAGCCCAAGGGCAGAACAAAGGAGGCAATGCGAGTGCTGACGCCAAAGGACTCCAAGCGCTGCAGTGTCAGCGGATAAGCCGCTTCGGAACTGGCCGTGGCAAAAGCTAACAGCAATGGCGAGCGGATAGTTCGCAACAATTCGCGGGAGCGCCGCCCAATGCTCAAGTACAGCACCAGTACGAAAAAAATCCACAAAAGCACAAGAGCCAAGTAAAAGCTCGCGATAAACTTTGCGTACACCAGCAACACGGCGGCACCCTGGGTCAGAACTGTCGCGGCGAGCGCGGCGAAGATCGCCAGAGGAGCCAGTGCCATGATGTACCGGGTCATTTTCAAGATCACCGCGGCGATTTCATCGAGAGCATCGATGAGTTTTTCGACTTTGGTGCCGAGGCTGGACGCCGCCGCGCCAAACAAAACCGAGAACACGACGATTTGCAGCACCTCATTGCTGGCCATGGCCTGGACAATGGAGCTAGGAATCACATGATCGAGTATCTCCGTCAGCCGTAGGGGAGCGTGTAGGCTGTTCCCGGGGTGCACGGCGGCGGAGGCGGTAAGGCCAAAGCCCGGCTTGAATAACTGTACGGCCAAGACCCCGATGGTCATCGAAATCAAGGTAGCGAGCACGAACCATCCCAGCGCTTTGGCGCCGATTCGAACGATGGACGCTGCGCCCTCCATACGCGCAACGCCGACCACGAGGGTCGAGAACACCAAAGGCGCTATGATCATCTTGATGAGATGCAAAAAGCTCGTCGTCACGAGTGATAATCCGGCTGCGGTATCATCGGTTGCAGGACCGGTGCCGAGGCTCTGATGCAAGATCAGGCCCACCGACGGTCCGGCAATCATGGCTAGAATGACGAACCAAGTCAGACGCGATTTCATGTCCTACTTTTAGCATAGAGCCTATGAACACACGTAGCCCGCCCACGCCCGCTCTTCGCATGGAAGCGATCCGCGAAGCCCACGCACGGATCCGCGACAAGATTCATCGAACGCCGGTGATGACCAGCGAGGTACTGGACCAGCTGGCGGGAAGCCGGCTGTACTTCAAGTGTGAAAACTTGCAGAAAGTGGGTGCCTTCAAAGCGCGGGGTGCCACCAACGCCGTGTTCCTGCTCACCGATGAGGAGGCCGCCAGAGGTGTGGTGACGCATTCCTCGGGAAATCACGCGGCTGCGCTGGCGCGGGCGGCCGCGCTGCGGGGAATAGCTGCATACATCGTGATGCCGAGCAATTCACCGTTGGCGAAGCAAGCAGCGGTGCGGCGCTATGGCGGCGAAATCCTGCTGTGCGAGCCCACACTCGCGGCCCGCGAGACGACGGCGCGCCAAGTCATGGAGCGCACTGGAGCCGCATTTATCCACCCGTATGACGACTTGCGAGTGATGGCGGGGCAGGGGACGACGGCCATCGAATTTCTCGATGAAGTTCCGCAGCTTGATGTGATCCTATGCCCGGTGGGTGGAGGCGGACAGCTGAGCGGGGTTGCCGTGGCGGCCAAACACATCAATGCCGATATGCGCGTGATCGGCGTCGAGCCGGCGGGTGCGGACGATGCTGCGCGCTCGCTCAAAGCAGGAGAAATCCTTCCCATGGTCAATCCGCGCACCATTGCGGACGGTCTCAAGACTTCACTGGGTGAGAAGCCGTTCGCCGAAATTATCCGCTTGGTCGATGACATCGTGACGGTGGGCGAAGAATCGATCGTTGAGGCGATGCGCCGGATCTTGGAAGTCATGAAGCTGCTGGTGGAGCCTTCCGGTGCCGTGCCCTATGCGGCCATCCTTGAAAGAAAGGTATCGGGGGCGGACATCGGCATCATATTAAGCGGCGGAAACCTCGACTTGGATCGCCTGCCCTGGCAGAAGTAAGCCAACCATCAGTCCAGCAGCAGAGGGCTGACCGCATGCTCCTCTGCAATGCTGCCCGCGAGCGAGAGCGCTTGCGCACGTGTCGGTGTATCACGCACCCATCCTGCACTCGACGGCAGGGGTTGATCGATCAGCAATGCAAGCAAGCTGGCGTTGGTGATTTCCACCGAATCGAATGGAGTTCCGTGGCGTGAGCCCTTCACGACGACCAATTCGGCGTCGAGCCTCGCGGCCAATTCCTGCTTTTCCGCCAGGGGCGTGAAGTCGTTTTCAGCAGCGATGAGCAAGGTGCGGCATTTCAGCAGATGGAGCCGATCGAAAATCGCCCAGCGTGCGAGGGCGAGGCCGGTGGCAAGATAGGAATTGGTCGGCACTGTTCCGAGCACGTGTGCGGCGTGCTCGCGCAGGGCCCGCTGCCAGGGTTCCGGAAATAATCGAGCCGACATCAGATAGGCCGCTCGAGGCATGCCGAACAAGCGCACGATGCTCGCTGAGATGTAAATCTCCAACCTTTTTCGAATGTCCCGCGGCTGGTAGGTGGCTAGACTGTTGATCAGACCGAGCCTCGGAACATGGGCCGGCCGCATCGTCGCCATTTCCAGCGCCACGGCACCACCCAGGGAAAATCCGACGATATTGGGCTTTTTCACCTCAAGATGATCCATGAGCTTCCATAATGCGCTCGCGAATCCTGCAATAGTGTACCCAGTGCGCGGCGGCTGGCTATGACCGCTGCCTGGCAAGTCCGGAGTGATGATACGGAAGCGGTGCTCCAGCGCCGCTACTTGAAACGCCCAGTCTGCGCCGGTGCTTCCCAAGCCGTGAATAAGCAATAAGGGCTCGCCCCGTCCCCGCTCAAGGTAATGAATCGAGAGGTCATCGTTACGAAAGAAAGGCATCGTCTTCGCTCCAAGGCACGCCCTAGAGTTTCTGCCGCGTGAGTGCGGGTGTCTACGACAGGAATTTCCCAGCGATCTGGTGGCACGCGCCAATCTTTCTGTAGGCGCAGTACCACAACTAGAATATGACAACTCAAGTGATGCCGTTGCAAGTAGCGCGCGGATTCAAATCAATAGCGCACCACCACGCCAATATCGCCGTCGCATCTCGTTGGCGTAACGGTTATGTCGCTGCCATGTCGCTTCAGGAGCACATCGGCGCAGCCGCGCGTTAAACGCAGATTGCGCAAATGCAGTTCGTCGAGAAAGCTGGGCAACGCTGGCCTGAAAAATGCAATTTCGTTGCGAGCTTCCGCCAACTCCAATCCCAAGCAGGCCTGCAACAACGCCAGCACGGTCGCGCTGGCCCAAGCTTGCGGTGAACACGCCACCGGATACTGCGTCGGCGCATTGCGCTCGCGGCGCAAGAAGCCGCAGAACAGCTCCGGCAGGCGCCGCAGGTCCATGTAGCTGGCCGCATCAAACATCGATGAGAAGATCTGTGCGGTCGCTGCTTTGTGACCATAGCGCGCCAATCCCAGGGCAATGAGCCCGTTGTCATGCGGCCAAACCGAACCGTTGTGATACGACATTGGATTGTAATGCGGCTCCGACAAGCCGAGAGTTCGAATGCCCCAACCGCTGAAGCACGCGGGTCCTAGCAGGGTCTGCGCCACGCGTAGCGCGCGGGCGGGATCGGCGATACCCGTCAGCAGCACTTGCCCGGAATTCGAGGACACCACGCGGCATGGTTGTTTTTGCCCATCCAATGCCAAGGCATATACGGATAGCTCTTCGCACCAGAACTTGGCTTCAAAATTCTGGCGCAGCGCTTGAGCCTGAGATTGCAACTGCACCGATAGCAACCTGAATCCCAGCTCATCGGCAAGAATTGAAGCGTGGTGCTTAGCGCCGTAGACGTAGGCCTGCACCTCGCAAAGCGCGATAGGGCCCTGGGCGTACTGACCGTTGCGATGGAACACCGCATCCTGGGAGTCTTTCCAGCCTTGATTGGCCAAGCCGCTGTTTGTCTGACGATAGTATTCGACGAAGCCATCTGCGTCCCGGTCGCCAAAGGTGTCAATCCACTGCAATGCCGCCAGAGCGTTCGGCCATAACTCCCTGACTGTATCCAGATCCCCGGTACGCGAAAAATATTCTCCTAACAGCAACACAAACAACGGCGTGGAGTCGACGCTGCCGTAATATCTGCCGAACGGCACTTCGCGCAGATTCGCCATTTCGCCATGACGCATCTCGTGCAGAATCTTTCCCGGCTCGGCGTCACGCTCCGGTTCGACGCTGGTAGCCTGGGTTGATGCCAGGAATCGCAGCACGCCTTTCGCGATGCTGGGGTCTACCCACAGCGTCATGAGGGCAGTAATGATGCCGTCACGTCCAAAGGGTGTGCTGAACCAAGGCGTTCCGGCGTAGGGATACGGACCTGATGGCGTTTCTGTCACCAGCATGTAAAGGTCCGAGATCGAGCGGCGCGCGACTTCGTTGAATAGCGAATTGGAGCTGTCAACGCTCGCGGCGCGACTGCTCAACTCGTGCAGCGCCTGCCGTGCACTGCGCATGTGGCGATAAAATGAGCGCCCCGTCCAGGCGCCCTCGGCGTTGGGCATGCCGACTCTGATGAAGATGCGCCGCACTTGACGGGGTCTTAAGGTCACTTCATAGGCTGCCCGCGCCGTGCCCAAAGATTGCGGCGCCGGACAGAACTCCAACGTTGTGATCCGCTCGATCTTGTCGAGTCCTGCGTAACGCAGGACAACCTTGCTGTCTGAGCTTCTCTCGGCGGATGAGTCACCGCGGGCCGCCCGGTGTTCGCCGCGCACCTCGAACAAGTCTGCAAAATCAGCGCCGAAACACAGCGCCAGATTTACCCGCAGCGGGTGATCGCCGAAATTACGCACGAGCAAGCGTTCGTAGCACGCTCCATTCCAGAGAAACTTTAGCCGATGCAAGTGAATCTGCTCGCGGCGAAAGGCGATCTGCTCGCCGATCATGAGATCCGGATTGCTAAGGTCGGCGCTGAACACGGTATTGTCGTCTTGAATCATGGAGCTCAGGAGCAGCGGCCGCGATTCTTCGAGCAGCAACGTTAGCCGCGACAGGATACGGGTGTCGCGGTTGTATAGACCTTCCGTGCTGCCGGCCTCGATCCCAATATCGCCGCGATGATCGAACACCGCAAAAGTGTCGCCATGTTTCAGCGTGCGCGTGCGGCGTTCCTGGAAGGTGGCGCCCGCCGCAATACTAAATTGGGCCGCCGGTGCCTGGTCTATGGAGTCGCTGGCTTCAGCGATGTCGATGAGGGCAGCCTCGTTCACGGCAACCGACCTGTGCAGAATTTACAATGCATGCGTAAGAGTCCTCCGATGGCGCGCGCGTCTTACGCGACCTTGCGCATTTGAACCGGATCGGTTTGCATAGGTCAATGCTATTTTTCACAAAGCGCCAAGCTTAAAGGGAGATTATTCATGCGGATTGCACAAGTGCCACCGTTGATAGAGGCCGTTCCGCCTAAACTTTACGGCGGAACCGAACGCGTGGTCGCCTACTTGACCGATGCTTTAGTGGAGCTGGGGCATGAAGTAACCTTGTTTGCCTCGGGCGATAGTCATACCAAGGCGAAACTGGCGCCGATTTGGCCCCGGGCATTGCGGCTTGACCCCACGGTACAGGATGTCTTCGCTCCGCTGTTCATGCAGCTAGAGACGGTGGCACGCCGCGCTCATGAGTTCGACATCATTCATTGTCACCTCGACTATTTTGCATTCCCGACATTGCGTCTGCTCGGCGTGCCCTCCATCACCACGCTGCACGGCAGGCTTGACCTTCCGGAACTGCCGCCTCTGTACAGGCTTTATCATGATATCCCGGTAGTATCGATTTCCGATTCCCAGCGCGAGCCCTTGCCGGAAGCGCACTACGCGGCGACCATCCATCATGGGCTGCCGCAAAAGTCTCTGACTCAAGGGCCGGGCGGCGGTTATCTCGCATTTCTGGGCCGCATTTCACCTGAAAAGGGGCCCGATGCGGCCATCAGAATTGCTACCCGTGCCGGTATGCCGCTCAAAATTGCGGCCAAGGTGGACAAGGTCGATCGCGATTATTTCCAGAGCAAAATTGAACCGTTGCTGGCAGGGGCGGACGTGGAGTTCATTGGAGAAATCGGCGAGGCACAAAAAGCTGAATTTTTAGGCAACGCCGCTGCGTTATTGTTCCCCATCGCTTGGCGAGAGCCCTTTGGACTGGTGATGATTGAGGCGATGGCCTGCGGCACCCCCGTCGTCGCTTTTAACAATGGCTCGGTTCCGGAGGTGTTGGAAAATGGACTGACTGGTTTTATCGTGAATTCCGAAGACGAGGCCGTGAGGGCGGTCCGCGACCTTGGGCGTCTAGATCGCGGCCGCATCCGCGCCGAATTCGAACGGCGCTTCACGGCGCAGCATATGGCGCAAAACTATTTGCGGTTATATTCGCGTTTGATCAAGAGTCGACGCCATTTAAGTCCAGCCCACGGCCAGGATTATTTGCCGCGGTCCATGAACGCGCCATCCGGGGCGATGGAGCCCGGCCTCAACGCGGTTGCTGGCATTTAGCGCCGCGACACCGGGATCGCTCACGCTGATCCCTGATAGCATGCATGGTCAGGGTGCCGATGGGGGAGCGAGCGTGTGAATTGGCGGGGATGGATGGCCTTCATGGCGCTTGGAATTATTTGGGGATTCCCCTATTTTTTCATCAAAGTTGCGCTTCAGGAAGTCGCGCCGCTTCTTCTGGCGTGTAGCCGTCTGGTGCTCGCTACCGCGATATTGCTACCTATCGCGTGGCGCAGTGGAGCGCTGCATCAGCTCGGCAACCACAAGGCGGCGATTTTCGCGTTTGGTCTGGTGGAGTTCGCCATCCCTTTTTCCCTGATCTCGATCGGCGAGCGATGGATCAGCTCCTCCGTCACCGGAATTCTGATTGCCATGGTGCCTTTATCGATTGTATTTATTCAGCGCCTCTTCGGTATTCGCGAGTCATTGGGTGCGTGGCGCGTGATCGGGCTGGCGATGGGGTTTCTGGGCGTGGCGGCGCTCTTGGGAACAGGCTCGGTTTCCGGGTATCTCGGCTGGCTCGGCGTCGGATGTATGGTGATCGCAACCCTGTGCTACGCGATCGGGCCTCTGATCATCGAGCGGCATATGCAGGGTTTGGATTCGATTGGGCCGCTGGCGGCCAGTCTGGCGGTGGGCAGTGTCATATTGTTGATACCGGCCCTGTTTCAGCTGCCCCGAAGTATCCCGTCCGCAACCGCGCTCGTGTCGATCGCCGTGTTGGGTATAGTTTGCACCGCGGCGGCGATGTTACTGATGTTTTACCTGGTGAATCATGCCGGTGCCTCACGGGCAACCGTGATTACCTACATTAACCCCGTCGTGGCGACGCTGCTCGGCGTGTGGGTGCTTAACGAACATCTCGGTATCGGCGGCGCCATTGCATTTGTAATGATTCTGCTCGGTTCGTGGCTCGCGACCCGCGGCAGGGTGGCTCGCGCATCCACTCGCGAGGCGGCATTAGGCGCGTGAATTCCAGGAGTTATGCCAGCCTGCCTGAGCGTTTCTTTGCTCGAGTGGCTCCGACTCCGGTCGCCCAGCCGCGCGTTATTAAGGTCAACCTTGCGTTGGCAGCCGAGTTGAATCTGAGCTTGAAGGGCTTTCGAGGCGAGGGCGACGCCGCGTTTTTTTCCGGAAATGTATTGCCTCCAGGCTCGGTGACCATTGCCATGGCGTATGCGGGGCATCAGTTCGGCCACTTCGTGCCGCAGCTGGGCGATGGCCGCGCGATCCTCATAGGCGAGAGGTCCGACGGGCATGGACGGCTATGGGATATTCAACTGAAGGGATGCGGCCGCACGCCATATTCGCGCAGCGGCGACGGGCGTGCAGCACTGGGTCCTGTGCTGCGCGAATACATTGTCAGCGAAGCCATGCATGCCTTGGGGATTCCTGCCACCCGATCCCTGGCGGCAGTCACAACCGGAGAAAGCGTGCGTCGCGAAGAACTCCTGCCGGGCGCCATCCTGACGCGCGTTGCCGCCAGTCACGTGCGTGTCGGGACATTCGAATATTTTGCAGCCCGCCGCGACTTTGCCGCCACCAAAATTCTCGCCGACTTTTGTATTGGTCGCCACAGCGGACGCCTCGCGCATGACGAGGCGCCCTATCTGGCGTGGCTTCGCGAGGTTATCGCTCGCCAGGCAGCACTGCTCGCGGACTGGATGCAGGTTGGTTTCGTTCATGGCGTCATGAACACCGACAATATGGCTATCTCCGGCGAGACCATTGACTTCGGGCCGTGTGCGTTCCTGGATGCATTCGACCCGGCCGCCGTGTTCAGCTCCATTGACGAACACGGCCGCTACGCATACAGCAATCAGCCGCATGCCGCAGCGTGGAATTTAGCGCGACTTGCCGAATCGGTGCTCACCCTGCTGCATGAAGACCCCGCGCGGGCAGTTGATCTGGCGCAGCAGCTGATCGAGTCCTTTGCGGGGCAGTTCGCCGATCGCTGGCTTAAGGGTATGCGCCGCAAAATCGGCTTGAGTGTGGAGGAAGCAGGGGATCGTGCGCTCATCGAGGATCTGCTTGATGCGATGCATCGTAATCAGGCGGATTTCACGCTTACCTTCCGGGGCTTATCCAACGCCGTAACGGACCCGCAACCGATAGGCGAGGCGCGCGTTTCATTCGAGCATTCTCGCGACTACCAGGAATGGGTGCAACGCTGGCGCGTGCGCGCAGCACGCGAACCGATGTCGCCGGCCGCGCGCGCAGCAGCCATGCGGCAGGTCAACCCAGCCTACATTGCGCGCAACCATCGCATCGAACAAGTAATTGCCGCAGCGGTGGAGCAGCGCGATCTCGCGCCCTTTGAGCAATTGCTAGCCGTGCTATCGCAGCCCTATCTGGATCAAGCTGCATTTGCCGCGTATGCCAATCCGCCCGCCGCGAGCGAGCGGGTATTACAGACTTTCTGTGGTACCTAAGGGAGGCGCTGCAATGTAATGGCCCGGTCGCCGGTCTTATGAGACAGGAGTAAGATTTTGCAGCCATGACCATCGTTATTTTAGTGTTTTTAGGCGGCGTGCTGACCATTTTGAGTCCTTGCATCTTGCCGGTTCTGCCCTTCGTCTTCGCTCGGTCCGAGCAAAAATTCCTCACCAGCGGTCTTCCGATGCTGGCCGGCATGACGGTGACTTTTGCCGCGATTGCGACACTGGCAGCCGTCGGTGGTTCCTGGGCCGTCAGGGTGAACCAATACGGAAGAATTGCCGCGATGGTGCTGCTGATCGCATTTGCTGCGACGCTGCTGTCGGAGCGGCTGGCTGACTGGATGGCAACTCCTTTCGTCGCCTTGGGCAACCGTCTCGCGCAACCCACCGCGGGAAAAGTTGGCCGCATCGGACTCGTGAATTCGTTGGCGCTCGGCGTGGCGACCGGCCTTTTGTGGGCACCCTGCGCCGGTCCCATTCTCGGCCTCATTTTGACGGGGGCGGCCATCTCCGGCCCTAATGCGCGTACGACCTTGCTGCTGTTTGCGTATGCCGCTGGAGCCGCCACCTCGCTGGCGCTCGCGCTGCTTGCCGGCGCGAAGGTTTTTGCTTTCTTGAAAAAATCGCTCGGTACCGGGGTGTGGATACGGCGCATTCTCGGCGTCGCAGTGCTATTTGCCGTCGTGGCCATCGCCTTTGGCTGGGATTCGAGCGTGCTAAAGCGTTTATCGTTCAGCACGACGAATAGTCTCGAGCAATCCCTGATCGGTAAGATCAAACCGCCCACCTCGCACGGCACCACGAGCGTGGCCCCGAACAATGCGAGGGATGGGCAGGGGATGAGGATGTCGGCTGAAACGTCGACGGGAGACTTGCCAATAGAGGGAGAAGTCCCGTCATTCGCCGGCGCGTCCCTGTGGATCAATTCAACGCCGCTCGGGCCGCAAGCCTTGCGCGGTAAAGTCGTCATGGTCGATTTTTGGACTTATTCCTGCATCAACTGCTTGCGAGCCCTTCCGTTTGTGGAAGCTTGGTATGAGAAATATAAAAATCACGGCTTGGTGGTGATCGGTGTGCACGCGCCTGAATTCGCATTCGAAAAGGACCCGGCTAATGTGCGCCGCGCCGTCGCCGATTTTAATATCACCTATCCTATTGCGCTCGACAACGACTATGCCATTTGGCAGGCATTTAATAATCAATATTGGCCTGCGCATTATTTCATCGATGCGCTCGGCCGTATCCGCGCCCACCACTTCGGCGAGGGCAACTATGCGGAGTCGGAACAGATTATTCGAAAACTGCTGAACGATGCGGGGCATAGCGATCTGCCGCCGCCAGGCTTAAGTTCGATGCGAGTCGTCGGCATACAGGCTGCGCCCGACGAGGCGCACGATCAATCACCCGAAACCTATGTTGGCTATGCACGCGCCGAGAATTTCGCCTCGCCGGGGGGATTCGTCCAGCAGCAATTGCACCGCTATTCGTTGCCTCCGGCATTGAAATTAAATCAATGGGCCTTGAGCGGGACTTGGAACGTTGAGCCCGAGAAGGCCGTGTCAGGCGTTGCGACCGGGAAAATCATTTTCCGCTTTTATGCGCGCGATTTGCATCTTGTTCTCGGTCCCGGCGGCGGTAAGCCGGTGCGCTTCCGAGTGTTGCTGGACGGCGCGGCGCCCGGCGCGAATCATGGCGCGGATACGGATTCGGATGGCGCCGGCGCGATTGATGGACAGCGCCTGTATCAGTTAATTCGCCAGACCGGAGATGTGAGAGAGCATGTATTTTCAGTCGAGTTCTTGGATCCCGGGGTTCAAGCGTACTCATTTACGTTCGGTTAAGAGGCAAGCCATGAGCGAATCAGTAAGTCGTCGTTATTTTGTCTTCGGATTGGCGGCGTTGTCCGCGATCCCTTTCGCCCGCAGAGCGTGGTCCGCGGCCGCACCGCCGGGGCCGGCGATCGACAATCAGGTGACCATCGAGAATTTCTCGGCTGCCGGCAAAAGCCTCGGCACCTTGCGGGTGGAGAAAGTCATTAAGACCGATGCCGAGTGGCAGGCGATGCTTTCCCCGCTCGCGTATCGAGTCGCACGCCGGGCCGGCACGGAGATGGCCTTCACCGGGGAGTACGATAAAAATCATGCAGACGGCATTTATCACTGCGTATGCTGCGATACGGTCTTGTATGATTCCAAGACAAAGTTTGAATCAGGCACGGGTTGGCCGAGTTTCTGGCAACCGATTTCGGCCATTAATGTCGTCAAAAGCAGCGACCGAAGTTTAGGCATGGAACGGGATGCCATCTCTTGCCGACGCTGCGACGCCCATCTGGGCCACGTTTTCGATGACGGTCCGCGGCCCACAGGCCTGCGTTATTGCATGAACTCTGTGGCATTGCATTTAACCGCTCGCGCGTAGGGAAGGAAACAGCATGTCATTTAAAACTTTTGCATCTCCGCTGCGACTCGCCATCATCAGCGGCCTAGCGAGCGTCGGACTCCTCGTCTATCACTCGCCGCTGTTCGGGGCGGAGGCGCCGGTCATAATTGCGCCCCCTGCGCTTGACAACCCGAAAAGCGCGGGGCCTCTTCAGAGCGTGGTCTTGGCGGGCGGCTGCTTTTGGGGAGTTCAGGGCGTGTTCGAACACGCGAGGGGCGTGCAAAGAGTCGTAGCCGGTTACGCCGGCGGCGAAAAATCCACTGCACAATACGAGACGGTGAGTTCGGGAGCTACGGGACACGCGGAATCGGTCAAGATCACGTTCGATCCAGCCCTCATCTCATACGGTCAGATTCTGCAGATTGCATTTTCGGTAGTGCACGATCCCACTGAGCTTAACCGTCAAGGTCCTGATGTCGGCACCCAATATCGCTCCGCAATCTTCTATGCGGATGAGAGTCAAAAGCGCATCGCGCAAGCCTATATCAGCCAGCTGGATCAAGCTCACGCGTATCCTAGGCCCATCGTCACGCGCGTCGATCCACTTAAGGGATTTTATGCCGCGGAAGACTATCACCAGGATTATCTGATCCATAATCCCACGCAGCCTTACATCGCCGTCTACGACCTTCCCAAAGTCGAGAATTTCAGGCGCACTTTTCCAGAATTGTATAGCGGGAAACCAGTGATGGCGCACAACTGAGACCCTAGCTGATTCTCGGCGACGCGCCATGTGTGCTTGCACGCGCCGGCCGGCCTGCGACAACCAGGTCGAGCAAGCGGGGTCTTACGCCGTTGCCGGCTTATGCGGGCTCTGAACGTCGATTGCTGGAATGCCGCGGCGGATATCAGCAGAAAAGCTTTCGCTGTTTCCAGACAATTTGGCGCGCTCGGTGATTCGGCCGAGCGCTCTAAGCTCCTCCAAGCTGAAGCGCTGATCGAGTCCACCGACCTGATAGACATATTCTGGAAGATACCCGGTGAGCAGCAGTTCATAGCTCCAAGGCAGGTGGCCTACGAAGCCTTTCATGATGTGATAGACGAGCGTCGTGCAATTTACCGTGATCGTGTTGTAGAAGCGAGGCTCCTCGACCAGTTGGCTGGCCTGCTCGACGTATCCCACAAACAGCGCACGCATTGCGCTAGGTGGCATGCGGATGCGATACAGATAGTCGTCTTCGCCCCGTACGTTAGTACGTACACCAATCACATCGCGCTCATCGGCCGCGATGATGCTTAGCCCATAGTTCTTAAAGAAACCGCCGATCTCAGAATAACTCTTGTTCTTCAGACGCCTCACTTCCACGGAAAAAGCCACGTGCCCACCGTCTTGGAAGCCGAACGATACCAACATGTGCGCGATCGCCCGGCCGCTCCAATACGAGATAACCATGTCAACCGAATTAAGACCGGTCAGGTCGTAGACGCGTGTTTCCCATCGCTGGGTGTAGTCCTCATTAGTGCGCCACTCGAAATTGCGCACGTTGCGCAAGGTTACCAAGTCCCCGGCGATCGTGCCGCTGCAGATGCATGACACATCGTCCGCCCACGATAGATCGTTCGAGGGCGCAATGCCGTGCCACCAAAAAATCAGCCCGAGAAAGACCGCGACGAAGATCGCAACAGCGGCACCGGGTCGACCTTGCCACAATGCAATCAGGACGCCAATCACAAGGCCCGTCCACAGCGCGACCATCAGGGCCTTTGGGAGTTGTCCGGTCGGCCCTTGATACCATAACGCCAAGGCTGCCCAGCAGCCCGGCAAGCCGATAAGCCCCGTTGCCAGAAGCAGACTGATGAATCGCAGAGTATTCGCAGCGCCTGCACTCATGAAACTCATTGTGCCAGTAACGCGTGATGCGCGGCTTGGCATCCATGCATTGACAGCCTAGGGGACGCGCGGTACGGTTTCGTGTGAGCCAAGCGCCCGCAATTCGGCTTAACGTGCCTTTCATCAAGGAACTCGGTGTCGAGTTCATCAGTGCATCGGGCGGGCGTTCCGTGGTTGCGCTCAATCTTGAACCCTGGCATCTCAACAGCTGGTCGGTCGCGCACGGCGGAGTGCTCATGTCGCTGCTCGATGTGGCAATGGCGGTCGCGGGGCGCTCGCTAATAGAAGGTGCCGGGGGCGGAGTTACGGTTGAAATGAAGACCAGTTTTCTGCAGCCCGCGAAAGCCGGCTCGCGCCTGATGGTCTCTGGATACGCGTATCATCGTTCGACTACCATGGCCTTCTGCGAAGGCGAGGTACGCGATACGCATGACCGCTTGATCGCCAAATCGATGGGGACATTCAAATATTTCAAGTCCGAAGCGGCTGCCGAGAGCTAGGCCTTGGTCTTATGAAACAACTCATTTTGCATCATTATCCTATGTCGCCATTCGCGGAAAAGATCCGGCTTATTTTCGGATTCAAAGGGCTGCAATGGTCCTCGGTCATCATTCCCAATATGATGCCAAAGCCCGACCTGACAGCCCTCACCGGCGGTTACCGCAAGTCTCCGGTGATGCAAATAGGCGCGGATATCTATTGTGACACCGCACTGATAGCCGAGGTCATCGAGGCGAACATGCCGTGTCCGGCGCTGTACCCGAGCGGTATTGCAGCGGCATCGCGCACCCTGGCTCAATGGGCCGATTCAACGCTCTTTTGGACGGCGGTTCCCTACACCTTACAGCCGGCCGGCCTTGCAGCCCTATTCGAGGGCGTGCCTGCCGAGACCATCACCGCCTTTGCCGCGGACCGAAACGCCTTTCGCGCAAACCTTCCGCGGATGCGGCCCGCAGACGCCACCACCGCCTTTACACTCTACCTTGAGCGTCTGGAAGAGATGATCGGTGAGCAAGATTTCTTTTTCGGACCCGCCGCAAGCATTGCGGATTTCTCGATTTATCACAGCCTATGGTTCGTCCGTCGCGGCGGCCCCGTTGCCAAGATTCTTGATTCCTTCCCAGCAATTCAAGCTTGGAGCGAGCGCCTGTCCGCGTTTGGCCACGGCACGCTCGACAAGCTCAGCAGCGGCGCTGCGATCAGCGTCGCTCACGACGCAGCCGCCGAGCCCTCCGTTGGGAGCAGCGACTCCCATGGCATCACCTTGGGCGAGAAGGTTATCGTCAGTGCAACCGATACCGGAACCGAGCAAATCGAGGGCACGTTGTATGGCGCCGCGAAGAACCGCATTTCAATCGCCCGGGAAGATCCTCGTGCCGGACAGGTCGTGGTGCATGTGCCGCGATTGGGATTTGAGCTGCGCCGCGCCAGTTAAAAACAAGATTAATTCAAATGCGTGGGCCGCCGGGACGCCAAACTCGAAAGCCGCCTAAGAACGCAAAGTCGTTATTTCCCAGACGCGCATTTTTCGGCATTTTTTTCAGTTTGCGGGCATTGCCGCCGCCAATCACCACGTAGTCCGCTTCCAACGCGTTGCTTAGCTGCTCGACTACTTCGGCAACTTCGCGTCGCCACTTTTTTGCCCCCAAGCGGCGCCGTCCTCGCTCGCCGACATAATCTTCGAAGCTGCGGCCGCGTTTGTAAGGGAGATGCGCGAGTTCCATGGGGGCGACAGTGCCATCGACGATCAGCGCCGAACCCAGGCCGGTGCCCAGTCCCAAAAAGAGCATACGGCCGCCTTCATAGCTGCCGATAGCCTGCATCGCGGCATCATTCATCGCCAGAGTAGGTCGGCCAAAAGCCTTGCGAAAATCAAATCCGACCCAGCCGCGCCCCAGATTCCAAGGCTCGGTGATGATTTTGCCATGCACAACAACGCCGGGATATCCGATGGAGACGGCATCGTATTTCAAATCGCCGACGAGTTTCATAACGCCCGAGACCATCTGGCGCGGCGTCATGGTGGGACCCGATTCAAACTGGCGCATCTCACGGCGACCCGAGACCCGAGTCTTCACATGATTGCCGCCGACGTCGATGACGAGCACGCGCCGTTGAGGCTTTCGTAGCATGATTCGTACACAATAGCGCACTTAAGCGCCGCTAGTCAGGCGTACGCTGACATAATGCTGCGCTAGCGGGGGTTAAGCACGATGAATCGTATGAAGTTAAATCCGATCGCGCCACTGCTCGGGTTAGCGGTGTGCATGGCTGCTGTGGGATGCGCTACCGCCCCGCCGGTCCCAAAACCGCTGCAAGTGCCCCGCGGGCAGGAGCTTCTGTTGCAGCTGCATGCGACGGGCGTGCAGATCTATCAGTGCCAGGCCCAGCGTGATGCCTCGCAGTTCGAATGGGTATTCAAATCTCCGGAAGCCACTTTATTCACCAAACGAGGCAGGAATATCGGCAAGCACTATGCGGGACCCACCTGGGAGGCCAACGACGGCAGCAGGGTCATAGGCGATATGCTTGCTAGTCAGCAGAGCCCAACGGCGCACGCAATTCCGTGGCTGCTGCTGCGTGCCAAGGTCACTGTAGGCCGCGGCGCATTCTCGAATGTTAAGTACATTCAGCGCCTGAATACCGTCTTGGGCAGTGCGCCGGCGGTGATTTGCCAGCAGGACCAGGCCGGTCAACAGCTGCGCGCGTCGTATTCCGCCGACTACCTTTTTTTCGGCATCAAGCGCTAACCCAATGCCGCACGACTCGTTGGAAGAACTGCAGTCGAAGATCGCCTATCTCGAGCATGCTATGGCTGAGATCGGCGAAGTGGTGTTTCGACAGAACCGGGAAATCCAGGCGCTGGAAGCTAAAATCGGCGCCCTAAGAGATAGGTTTGAGGCCGCCGCGTCCTCGGAGTCGCGCTCTGCGGATCCGGAACGTCCGCCGCACTATTGAATTTTAGGATTTACACTTCGCCCACGGGTAGGCCGATTTATTCGGAGGTGTAGAAGGATGCTTCTGGCTGCCATCTCGATCGCAAGTGTGCTCGCCGGAATTGGTACATGGGCCGCGCTGCATCGTTATCGCATGCGGACATCGATTGACAGCACATCGGCAGCGGGGCACTCCAGCAGGCCGCAGCGAAGCGAGACGCTCGCGCCTACCCCTCAGGCGAGTGGTGTGGAACTGGCAAACAGCTTGGTTACGGAGCGATTATGGAAGCTGGCTTTTGCCGCGCCTTCGCAAGCACAGTTTTTAGAACCCTCTGATGCCCAAATCCGAGATGCCGTGTCGGCCGTGCTAGAAGCCGCGTCCCCCGATCCGAACTATTTTCCTCGCCGCCCAACCTTGATGCCCCAGCTGATGCGCGCTGTGAATGATCCCGCAGCGGGGCCGGAAAAACTTTCCCGAATGATCGCACATGATCCGGTATTTCATCGGATGTACTGCGGCTCGCCAATTCTTCGCTCTATCGAATTGCTCCAGCGCCGATCGAAACCATACAGCGCGCAATCGTCGTTCTCGGCGTCGATGCACTGCGAGGCCTGATTGCAACCGCAATGTTGCAGCCCGTATTTCGTGCAACACGTACAAATTTCCCGCGCTTCCCGCGCATGTTATGGGAGCGCACCGAACGTGCGGCACGCGCCGCCGAGATGTACGCGTTTAATATTCACCCACAAGATCGCTTTGAGGCTCAGCTGGTTATCCTGCTGAGCGCGCTGGGACCCTTAGTGGTTTACGGTGCAGCTTTGAATGCCTACTCGCAGCGTGCCGATGTTGCGCCGAATCCATCGCTATGCGTTGCATTGACCGCAACGCTCGGCCCGCAAGTAGCACTGCGTATTGCGCGACTGTGGGAAACTTCACCGCGTCTTATTGCAGCCATTGAAAAGTCGCCGCAGGAAAGGCTGACGATGGCACTCTGCACGGGTGAATTGCTTGGCACCTTGTCGCTGCTGCACACTCAAAACGTAATCACTTCCGAGGACGCATTGGCCACGGCGAAAGATGCGGGGCTCGACGACACGATTGTGGTTCCCATCTGGAGGAGGCTGACGACGGGATAACCTCCGCTATGGCATCATGCGTCATGTCACTTTGCAAGGATCCAAGCGATTGGATTGAGGAGGCCGCTGCCCTCCCGCACCGGTTGTTTTTAAGGACTCCAGCAGGCCGGGAAATCGGCTATGCCGAGTTGCGTGAGCAGTCCGGACGCATCGCAGCGGCGCTGAGACTGCGCGGCGTGCTGCCTGGAGACCGGGTGGCTGCGCAAGTGGACAAATCTCCTGAAGCTGTCCTGCTGTACGTCGCCTGCCTCAGAATGGGTGCGATATTTGTGCCCATAAACACAGCAAATACGTCGAACGAGGTCGAATATTTTCTGCGCGACTCGCAGCCCCGAGTCATCATCGTACGGCCAAGCGAGTGCAACGCGATCGAACCGCTTGCGAAACAAGCGGGCGCGATGCATGTCGAGACGCTTGGGACGGGCGGGGAGGGGTCATTGACCGAACTCTCCGGCAAGTGTGGCGCGGATTTCCAGCCCGTAAAATGTAATACGGTCTCGACCGCGGCCATCGTTTATACCTCGGGCACGACCGGCCGCTCGAAGGGCGCCATGCTGACCCGAGCAAATCTTGCGTCGAATGCGCTCGCGCTCGCTGAAGCGTGGCGCTTCAATGAAAACGATGTGCTTCTGCACGCTTTGCCTTTGTTTCATATCCATGGATTGTTCGTCGCCATCAATACCGTGATGGCCTCCGGATCGAGCCTGCTGCTGTTGCCGAAATTCGATGCCGCGGAGGTTTTGGCGCATTTGCGCGACGCGACCGTTTATATGGGAGTTCCCACACACTACGCTCGCTTGCTGCAGCAGGTAGATTTGAATCGCGACACAACGGTGCGGATTCGCGTGTTCATTTCCGGTTCCGCGCCCCTGCTTCCCGAGACGCATAGGGCCTTCCGGGAGAGGACGGGCCACGTGATACTGGAACGTTACGGAATGACGGAGACGTTGATCAATACTTCTAATCCCTACCAAGGCCCCCGAATACCAGGATCCGTAGGACCAACACTAAAAGGCACGCAGATTCGGGTGAATCACGCTGAGAGCGGCGGCCTCGAGAATTCGCGCGATGAGTTTGGAGTTCTGGAGGTGAAAGGGCCCAACGTATTTGCCGGCTATTGGCGGGACGCGGAAAAGACTCGCAGCGAGTTCACTGCGGATGCATGGTTTAAGACAGGCGATGTCGGCCGAATTGATCGCGATGGCTACGTGCACATCGTGGGCCGGGCGAAGGATCTCGTAATTAGCGGCGGCTACAACGTCTACCCCATCGAAGTGGAATCCGAGCTTGACGCCCTCGCTGGGGTGCAGGAAAGCGCAGTTTTCGGGGTATCGCATCCGGACTTAGGCGAGGGCGTCACGGCCGCCGTCGTAGCCAAGGCCGGGGCCGTTTTGTCTGAGCACGGGATCCTCGAGGCGGTCAGAATGCGGCTGGCCCGCTACAAAATACCGAAGCGCATTCTCCTGGTTGACGAGTTGCCCCGAAACGCAATGGGCAAGGTGCAGAAAAATGAACTGCGCAAGGCGTTCGCGACGATTTATTCCGCCAATTGAGCAGGCGTCAGTCGGAAGGAAGCAATGTAACCATGGTGAGGGTTCGAGCGCCGGTCGCCGCGCCACCTTCGGATTGATCGATGACAACGTAGAAGCTCTTCGGTTGAGCGCGTTTCGCGGCTTTCAAGGGAACGCTGAGACTAATGCTGGATTTTCCATCGCCGATGTAGGCGAGCTGTGGCACCACCGGCGAAAAATCCATGCCTGGCTTGGCGGTGCCCGATTCAGTCCACCAAGTGAAGTGAGTCTCACCGCGCAGACTCCCTCTCCTCCGTACCGTGACTTCGGCTGAAGATTCAGACGGCGGAACATCGATGGTGTCGACGGTCATTTCTAATTTGGGCGGCCCCGCAGGGACGGCCGCCGGCGGTGCACTGATAGAGGGAGTAACCGGCGTCACCGCTGCAGGCGCTGTGGGAAGTGTCGCAAGCGGCGGTCTTGCGAGGGGCGGAGTTGGGGTGGGCGATGCCACTGGTGCCGGTGCTGTTTGCACCGGTACGTTTGAAATGGGCGCTGGCGAACCGCTGTCGATTCCGGGCTGTCCTCGATTGCTCACAAACCAAAAAAAGCCGGCAATGATCAAAGCGACGGCAAGGGCTGTGGCGGCGTCCATACCGTGGTAGGACTCCTTGGGTTCAGGCGCCTCAAGAAGATCGGCGAGAGGGGCCAAGTGTTTAGCTGCCGCACGCAGCTCAAGCTGATCCAACCATTTCTGCATGTCGGTCGGGCGGCCTTTGCGGTCCCAGCAAAGGCCAGCACGAAGTGCCTGCCATTGCTGAGAGCTTAGCTGCGGCGGCCGCCGCGGTTTTATTCCCGCTTGCCGAGCTTCGATGGCGGTTCTGCGAAAGAACGGATGCGTCCCCGAGACAAGCCAATAGGCGATGCAAGCCAACGAAAAGATATCATCGCTCGTCTCAGGTTCCTCACCCTCCAGCACTTGACAACTGGCGTAGCCCGAGGTGGAAAAGGGCAGGGTCAATTCATAATCTGACAATGCGATGCGGTGCAAGCCGCGCGTCGCTGCGAAGCCAAGGACGCGCAGGTCGCCTGAGTGGGCAACAAAAATATTTTGCGGGTTGATGTTCCCATGCACGACCCCGCGAGAATGTGCATATGCGATGGCGGCACCCGTATCTCGCAAGACTGCTAGCGCTTGCGATCGCGATAGGGGAATGAGCTTTCGCCCCTCCAGCACGCGGCCTAGTGCAGTGCCTTCCAGCAGTTCCATGGTGAAAAAAGCCACTGCGCCGTCACGGTCAAACTCGAACACGCGCACGATGTGTGGATGCGACAGCAATTGCAGCTGCTGGAATTCTTGCCGCAGTTCGCTGAGTGATTCCGCACGCTTCGCAACGCCCGCGTGCAGCACCTTGACCGCTATATGCACGCCCGGCGCGGACTCCAAACGATACTCATCGAGTGCTTCAAAAACCGTTCCCAAACGGCCGCGGCCCAAAATCTTCTCGAGTCGATAACGGCGACGCAGAATGGCGCCTGGCTTGAGCTCAACGCCGGCATCAATGGGAAGTGGGTCTACCGGTGGCTGGCGGGTTTCCCGAGGCACAGCTGGCTCTCGCGCCAAGGGGTGATCGCGCCGCGCGGCCGATGCCCGTGGCGCGGAGATGGGTTGGGGTGGCACATCCCTCAACGCGGGCTCTCGCGCGGCAGCGGGCTCCTGCGCGGCAGCGGACTCTCGCGCCACAGCGGACTCGCGCGGCACAACGGACTCGCGCGGCACAACGGACTCGCGCGGCACAGCGGACTCGCGCGGCACAACGGACTCGCGCGCCACAGCGGACTCGCGCGCCACAGCGGACTCGCGCGCCACAACGGACTCGCGCGGCACAACGGGCTCGCGCGGCACAACGGGCTCGCGCGCCACAGCGGATTCGCGCGGCACAACGGGCTCGCGCGGCACAGGCCGGTCGTGTGTCACACGTGAATTGGTGGTTCTTAACGCAGATTCTTCCAATGACTTTTTAAGAGTCTGGAATACCTCGGCCTCGATCCTGCCGCGCCGGTAATACTGGTCAAGCTGGGAAAGCACTTCCCAACTCGCCTCGGGATCGGTGTCGAATATCGCTTGCATCGACTTCAAGAAACCCGCCTCATTGCAGGCACCGCTGGCCAGCGCATCTAACCCGCGTTTAATGACGGTTTCATCCGCCAACTCGGGGTCCTCTAGGCCAGCTTGTGGCCGCACCGGGGTCATATGCATCCTTAGGTCTAAACAGCTACAGACATTGTACCCATTGGCAGGCCGCCGCGCGGATTGCGGGGTAATGCAGCGGCTCCTTTCGGGAGTGATTGTTTTTGCTGTAAATTACACGCGGAAGGATGCCCATATGCTCGATTTAACGCTGGCGATAGGCCATCACCTGCTGATTTTTGGTATTTTTGGAATTATATTTGCTGAATTTTGGGTTGTTCGGCCCGGTCTGAGCGCTGGTGCCGTGCAGCGCGTCTCAAGGATGGATTTGTGGTACGGAGTTTTGGCCGCGGCCATCATAGTGATCGGCTTTTGCCGGGCAATCTTTGCCGCTAAGGGCTGGGCCTATTACTCGCATAACGCTTTTTTTTGGGCCAAAATCGCTACATTCGTTATCATTGGGCTTTTGTCGATACTCCCCACTATGGCCTTCATTCGCTGGCGAAAATCGGCTGTATTGCCTACCGATTCGGACCTCAAGAGAGTGCGCCTGTATCTGCATACGGAACCGTCGCTGTTCGTTTTTCTGCCTATCTGTGCCGCCGCCATGGCGCGAGGGCAGGGAGAGTCCTAAGACAGGCAAGCGGGGAACCGAAGAGCCCTCCCCACGTTCAAAAGCCTCATCCGCGATTTCGGAGGCTGTCGGTATGCCGAGCGCTGCACTCGACGACTCGGAATTTTGTAAAAAGGATAATGCATGACTCAGAAAGCTGCCCCCTCGCTCCCCGAGCACAACGCGAGGTATCAGCCCACCTCGATAGCACGCGAAATGCCGCCGGTCGCGGCAGACCCGGTGATACGGACCGCGCGCGAGACGATCGGGGCGAGTTCAGCCTGGATCAAACCGCTTCAGCAAGAAATGTCCCGGGTCATCGTCGGCCAAAAGCACCTCCTCGATCGATTGTTGGTTGCGCTGCTGACGAACGGACACGTCCTGTTGGAAGGCGTGCCCGGCTTGGCGAAGACGCTCGCCTTAAAGACCCTAGCCAGCTGCATCGCTCTTGACTTCAAGCGCCTGCAATTCACGCCGGATATGCTTCCCGCCGACATCGTCGGAACCATGATTTACAATCCGCAAGATGGCGCCTTCAGAACGAAGCACGGGCCGATCTTCAGCAATTTGATCCTTGCTGACGAGATCAATCGAGCGCCGGCAAAGGTGCAAAGCGCGCTGCTCGAAGCCATGCAGGAACGCCAAGTCACGATTGGCGATGAAACGTATAAGCTGCCCACACCATTCCTCGTCCTGGCTACCCAGAATCCGTTGGAACAAGAGGGGACCTATCCGCTTCCGGAAGCGCAGGTCGATCGATTCATGATGAAGGTGATCGTCACGTATCCGAATCGCATCGACGAGCGCGCCATTCTCGATGCCATGGCGACAACCGAGGCCATGATTGTTCCCAGGGCAGTGGTCAGCGCAGCGCAAATCGTCGAGGCGCGCCACGTCGTGAACACCCTCTATGTCGATGATAAAATACGCGACTACATCGTCGACCTGGTGCTCGCGACTCGACCGCCTATCGCTCCGTCGTTGAACTTGAACGGCTACATCCAGATCGGCGCCTCACCGCGGGCGACGATTGCATTGACCCTGGGTGCCCGCGCCATGGCCTTCCTGAATGGCCGCCACTTCGTCGTGCCGCAGGACGTAAAATCCATCGCTCTTGACGTATTGCGCCATCGCGTCTCGGTAACCTATGAGGCCGAAGCGGAAAACATTTCTTCTGAAAACATCATAGAAAAAATTCTCAATGCACTGCCGGTTCCCTAGATGGACGAGCAAGCCACGTCGAGTAAGGTCATTATGAGCGGCATGCGGCAGCTGGAAATTCGCACGCGCCGAATGGTGAACGACAGCCTTGCCGGTGCTTATCATTCGGTGTTCAAAGGCCGCGGAATGGATTTTGACGAGGTGCGAGAGTACAGCCCGGGGGATGAAGTGCGCACCATCGATTGGAATGTGACCGCACGGGCAGGCAGGCCTTTCGTTAAAAAGTTCACCGAGGAGCGAGAGCTGACGATTTTCTTGCTGGTGGACATCAGTGCATCGGGTAATTTCGGTTCCGGGCTGGCAAGTAAGCGCGACCTGGCTGCGGAGCTCGCCAGCGTGCTGGCGTTTTCCGCCATTCGCAACAGCGACAAAGTCGGCTTGTTGCTCTACACCGACCAGATAGAACGGTATTTGCCGCCGAAAAAAGGCCGACGCCACGTGCTTCGGGTGGTGCGAGACATTCTCTATCACGCCCCTCTGGCCGTCGGCACGGATACCGTCAAGGCGCTGGATTTAGCCAATCGGCTGCTACACCGGCGCGCGATCGTATTCCTTATTTCCGATTTCGAGACAGGTGGCGATGCAACCTCAGCTCGGGCAATGTTGCGCCGCGCTATGCGCCGCACCAATCGCCGCCATGATCTTATCGCCGTACACATTAATGACGCCCGTGAGAAGGAGCTGCCGGATGTGGGGATCATTGCGCTGGAAGATGCGGAAAGCGGCGAGATCATCGAGCTCGATACGGGAAACGCCGCTGTGAGAAAACGCTTCAAAGAACAATCCTCGCGGCGAGACCTTCAGCTGGTGAGCGATTTCCGCTCGGAGGGCATCGATACGCTGCAACTGCAGACCGATGCCCCTTACATGCCTGCTCTGCAGAGATTCTTCAAGACCCGAGAGCGCAGACGGCTGTGAAGAGCCGGAGTGCCGGCGCGCGTGCGGCAGTGGCAGCTGGCGCAATGAGCATGTTCCTCGCCACGGTACCGTGCGCCTCGCCCTCCGAACCCGCTGCGACGCTGAGTGTGCCCGCCTCAAGCACGTCTTCGAGTGCGGATGAGGACATACGCGATATTCGCGGGCCGAGAAACTTTGCGCCTGGCTGGATAATCGCCGCCCTTGTTGCCTTCCTCGCGGTCCTTGCATCCGCAGTCTATTTTTACTGGCGCTGGCGCCGTAAGCGGCGCACGCGAATCTTGTTGCCACACGAGCTGGCACTGCAACGACTGGAAGGTATCCGCGTACTCATGCGACCCTCGCATGCGCGCGAGTTCTCAACCGCCGTATCGGACATCGTGCGAAATTACATCGAGCAGCGATTCGAGGTGGCGATTACCCGCAGGACCACGGAGGAGTTTCTTCGTGATCTGATCGATTTTCCCGTGGCCTCCCTTGCTCCCCATCAATCCGTGCTGAGCGAGTTCCTTCAGCACTGCGACCTCGTCAAATTCGCTGCAATGTCCCTTGCCTCACAAAGCATGGAATCACTGCATAACAGTGCGCACATGTTTGTGCTGGCAACGGTCAAAACGTATGAAGTCCCTTCTGTAAGGGCGGCACGTGATTCGCTTCCTATATCCTGAATGGCTCTGGGCCTTCTCGCTCTTACCGATCGTCATGCTGTGGCGAGGCCGGCGAGGCCCAGTTGCGGCCATCGAATATTCGGATGTCAGCCTGGCGCGCAACGTGGCCCGCGCCAGCCGCAGCCGCTTAGGGGCGCTCGCGTGGGCATTGCCGCTGCTTGCCGGCGCCTTGATGATCCTTGGGCTCGCGCGACCGCAACGCGCGCACAGCCGCACTTTGATCAGCGCTAACGGCATCGATATCGTGCTCGATTTGGACGTTTCTGGATCGATGCAGGCGCTGGATTTTCAGATTGACCATCAACGCGTAAATCGGATCGAAGTGGTCAAGTCGGTTGTTTCAAAATTCATTGACCAGCGCCCTGACGACCGCATAGGTCTTATTGCCTTCGCCGGGGCGCCTTATTTGGTCAGCCCGATCACGCTTGATCATGATTGGTTGCAGCAGAATCTTGAGCGTGTCGCTGTCGGCGCCAGCGACGACGGCACGGCAATTGGTTCAGCCATTGCCGCCAGCGTCAATCGCCTGCGCTTGACGAGCGCGAAGTCGAAGGTCGTGATCTTGCTCACCGACGGCGTCAATAACACCGGAAAGATCCAGCCTTTGGCGGCGGCAGAGGCGGCGAAAGCCATGGGTGTGAAAATCTACACGGTGGGAGTGGGTGTGCGAGGCAACGCACCCATTCCCGTTCATGATGCAGCGGGAAATACCCGGCTGATCATGGCTAAAGTGGATGTGGATGAGAAGACTTTGCAGGCGGTAGCGGAAGAGACGGGGGGAAGGTTCTACCGCGCGACGGATACCGATTCGCTGCAAAAAATCTACCAACAAATAAATCAGCTTGAGAAAAGCGCGCAGACCGTTCAACGGTTCGAGCGCACCGAAGAGCTGTACTCGTGGGTGCTCCTCCCCGCCCTGGCGATTCTTGGATTCAGCTTGATGCTGCAGCATACCCGCCTGCGGAGGCTGCCATGAGATTCAGCCATCCCGGGTGGTTGCCGGCGGCATTGGCCGCGGTGGTGGGTCTGATTTGGCTGTGGCGGATGTATGACGCACGCCAGCACGCTGCGCTCGCAAAGTTCGTCGCGGCGCGCCTGCGCCAGCAACTGACCCGATCGATATCGGTCGGAAAGCGCCGCACGCAGCGCGCGATGTTTCTCGCCGCCATAATTTGCCTGTTTGTCGCCTTGGCGGGACCTTTGTACGGATTTCGCTGGGAACAGGTGAGCCGCCGCGGAAACGAAGTCATTTTTGCAATTGATACCTCGCGTAGCATGCTCACACCGGATGTAAAGCCGAGTCGGCTCACGCGCGCGAAACTGGCAATCGATGATTTCGTCAAGGAATTGGACGGCGATGCCGTCGGCATTGTGGCATTTGCCGGCACGGCGTTTCTGGCCTGTCCCGTCACTCTCGACTATGGAGCTTTTCACGAATCCTTAAGTGCGATCGATAGCAATACCAGTCCGCGGGGAGGTACGAATATTTCAAGCGCCATTGAAGCGGCGCAGATAGCGCTGCGCCGGCGTCCCACGAGCGATAAA
>JANYAD010000266.1 GCA_025355165.1 Gammaproteobacteria bacterium
GTGCCGCGCACGCGAAACATGTACTGGTAAGAATCCAGGTTCGCGGCAATCGCATCTGCCGCGGTGCTGAGAAGAACCGAGCGGTCCTGCGGCACGATGATGTCCGTCAAGGCGCGAAAATAATTCTTCAGCGGGACATCATCCAGTCCGAAACAGGGCGGACGTGGGCCATGCCAGGAGAAGTTGCCGGATTCGACTTCGAATTCCCATGGTGCGATGCCTGCCGCCTTGGTGGTAACGCTGAGCCGTTCGATCAGCGCGCTTTCCTGCGCCGCCTTGCTCTCCAATTCCGCCGCATGCAGTACCTCTTTGGTAACGTCCCAGGTCACCCCCATGGTTCGCGTTGCGATGCCGCCGAGGTCGCGGTAGACGCGCATGTGTGTTTGCACATATTGCGCCTCTGGCCGTGGATTTGCGGTGCGGTAGCGGATCGAGAAGATCGCATCCCGGGAGGGATTCTCCAGCCAGGCACGCGTGCTTGAATTCGCCATGGCCCGGTCATCCGGATGGATTCCTTCTTCGAGGTTGAACCGAGTGGCGGGCGGCGCGCCAATCAATTCGCCGAGCCTATCGTCGTGGATGAATTCGCCCGTCGTGAGGTCAGTCTCCCATATGGCAATGCCGGCGGTTTCCGTCGCTAGCTTGAGTCTCATCAACAGCTGAGTTTGCTGTTCGGCCTGCTGCGCCACCAGCCTGGCCGCTTCGACTTGCGCGCTCATGTCGATGGTGAGGCCCAAAACACGGATGGCGCGGCCTTGAGCGTTGCGGAAGACTTTTGCGCGCAGCTGCACGGGGCGTACCGAGCCATCGCTCTCCGTCAAGCGATAGGCGATTTCCATGGGTGCTTCACCCTTTAGCCCTCGGATAAACTGTTGGCGATAACGGGCTCGATCGTCGGGGTGCACTTTGCTGAGCATAATCGAGTCGGCTTTGTCGCCGGCGGCTGCAATTTCAGCGCGGTAATTCTCGGCCAAGTCGCCGCTGAATTGCATGGTGTTGCTGAGAACGTCCCATTCCCAGATGCGCACCCCGGCACTGCGGGTCAGCTCCTCCCAACCGGGAAGCAAAGTTCCCTTGCCGATGCCAAGCTGTCGCGGCATGGGCCGGGTATTCAGAACAGCCGCCCCAATGCCTGCGATCCATGAGCCGATACGGCTGCGTAAGCTGCGCAGTCGAGCTATGTTGTTCGATTGACGAGAAATGATGAGGCGCGCTCCGAAACTACGGGCGTTATGATTGTCCTAAGCTTATCGTCGGCGCGCAATCTAACGGACTTGATTGCAGCGTCCGGAAGTGAGGCTCCCGTCTCAGACGCGAAAAAAAAGCGGCGAAGGGCCGGCGTCGGCGGGCAATTGAGTTAAAAAAAGTGGCCGGCCCCGTGCGCCAGCCACCTGCTTCATGCGAGGTCGTGGGTGCCCGATTACTTAACGATAGCCTGATAGGCCCAGTTACGCGACAACCCGCGTACGTCCGGGAGGGTGACCGCCGCGGCCGCACCGATACCGGCCATCTGTTGAATCATGCCGATCACAATCAAATCGTTCAGCGGGTCGATCCAAAACCAAGTACCCGCAGCGCCGCCCCAAAAGTATGAGCCCTTGCCGTAGTAGCCGCCGGCCTCGATCGGATCGGTGTAGATAGCGAAGTCGAGCCCGAATCCCTGCCCGGGGGCAAAAGCCGCGGCAGTGGCCGGCAGTGCGTTGGTGTGCATCAATTCAATCGTCAGCGGCGATAAAATTCGGGTCCCCTCCAACTCGCCGCCGTTGCGCAACATTTCGCAAAAGCGCATGTAGTCTGAGGCGGTCGAAACCAATCCGCCGCCGCCTGAGGACAACGCCGGCTTCGCGGCGAAGTCATGGTTTAAACCCTCTTTCACTCCGACCACTTGCTGCTTGCCGTCTTTGTCGTAGATATATAATTCCGCAAAGCGGCTGAGCTTTTCCTTCGGCACATAGAAAGCGGTGTCGAGCATACCGAGAGGTTTGAAAATCCGCTTCTCGAGAAATTCCTCAAAGGGCATGCCAGATAGCTTTTGCACAATGTAGCCCTGAATATCGACCGCGATGCTGTAATGCCACTCGGTGCCGGGTTGCGAATTCAACGGCAGCTTGGCGACGCGCTTGATGAATTCATCCAAGCTGTTGTTGGGGTTGAACAGGTCCGCATCGAGCTGCATTTTGTCGACCGGGGTTGAGCTGAAGAATCCGTACGTGAAACCTCCCGTGTGCGACATTAATTCTCGCATCGTCACCTGATGGGCCTGCTCTTTCATGACGATGTTGTTATGCGCGTCGGTGCTGTAAACCTTGAGACTGGCGAATTCGGGAATGTACTTGGAGACTGGATCGTTGAGCTGCCATTTGCCTTCTTCAAATAGCATCATCATGGCCACGCCGGTGATCGGTTTGCTCATCGAGTAGATG
Organism: Gammaproteobacteria bacterium; assembly: GCA_025355165.1. Classification (GTDB taxonomy): domain Bacteria; phylum Pseudomonadota; class Gammaproteobacteria; order Steroidobacterales; family Steroidobacteraceae; genus Bog-1198. The sequence continues at coordinate 2,424 of JANYAD010000266.1, forward strand.
CGGAACAGACTGTCCTTTTGCATGGGGGCATTGGCGGCGATATCGCGTTTCCCTGCCGCATCGAATTCCACCACCTTGCCATGGCGTGCGACGATGGTGACGACACCCGCCAAACGGCCTTGGGACACGAGATCCCGCATCCCTGCACTCAGGCGGGCCAGACGCTCAGAGGACATACCCTCGCTTTCGGGTTTGGCTACGGTAAGATCGTGTGTCGCTGCGGGGGCGGACTGAACGAAGACTGCAATCGATGCGATGGCCAGTAAGCGCGGAAAATGCATGCCGAACTCCCTATTAGACGTTAATTATAAAATCCCGGGCACAGTGTAGCCTTTGGCTCGCTCGAGTATCCAGCAGGTCATCAGTTCGAAAAAAACGGTGCGCGCGCCATCATCCTCATTGTGAATTTCGTGCAGCAGCCCAGGGTATGTCACAAGCCGCTTGTCCTGAGAGGCGATCGCGCTGATAAGCGCGCGTGATCCACTGACGGGACACACCGCGTCCGCTTCGCCGTGCACCGCCAGCCAGGGTAGGGTGATCTTGGGCGCCTGCGAACGGCATTTGCGGCACGCGAGGGCAAAACCGTACAGCAACTGAAGGCTCGCGGTGCGTGGTACGAGCGGGTCGCTCATGTGCCGTTGCTGTACCTCAGGCACTTGCGTGAGCGTCCTAGCATCGATCCTGAGGCTGATTCTCAGGCGAGGGAGGAGCGCGGTGCCTAGCTTGAGGGCGCCTCCCACCAGCCCATCGAGCTTTGGCAGGGCGTCAAGCGCGCAGCCGCTCGTGATGATGCCTCGAGCCCATTTCAAGCCATCGATCGCCGCGAGCATCACCACCACCGAGCCCATGCTGTGGCCCCAAACGAACAGCGGTAGCCCTGGAAATCGTTTGGCGGCCGCCTCACCGATGCATTCTAGATCGTCGGCAAACCATGTGAAATCATCGATGTGCGTGCGCGTACCGGGACTTGCACCGTGTCCGCGCTGATCGTAGAGGAGGCAGGCGATGTGTTCGCAGGCTAGCGCCTCGGCGACGTGGCAGTAGCGGCCGCCGTGTTCGGCAATTCCGTGCACGATGATGAGTACGGCCTTGGGGTCGTTCGGCACCACTTCGTAGCGCTGAAATTGAACATCAGTCATGGGCTGTTCTGCGGCAGAGCATTAGGCTGACTTTTCGTCAGCAGCCAAATCCCAGCCAGTACCAACACTGTTCCTAAGGCTACCCACACCGTAAATGGCTCTCCCAACAGCACCACGGCCATCAGGATGGTGGACAGCGGCCCGATCGTACCGGCTTGGGAGGTGAGCGAAGCGCCGATGCGCTCGATGGCCAACATCACCATAATTACAGGAGCAAATGTGCAAAGCGTTGCATTGAGCAATGACAGCCACAGCACTTCGGCAGGCACGATCATCGCGGAAACCGGCTTAAGTACCAAGAACTGCGCAATGCAGATGAGACAGGCGACCGAGGTCGCCAAGCCCGTGAGGCGCAGCGCCCCAACTCGCTTGACCTCCTCACCGCTGTACGACAGATAGATGGCGTAACTGACGGCGCTGAGGAATACCAAAGTCGCCCCCAGCGGCACATTGGCACCCTGCAACGACATCTCGCGCCCGAATACGCAGAGCACGCCGCCGTAGCTCACGGCAAGCGCCAGTAGCTGCGCACGCGTGACGGTCTTGTGAAACAGCAAAGCGCCAAATCCTAACACCAGCGTTGGATTCAGATACAAGATCAGACGCTCCAGACTCGCGCTGATGTAACTTAATCCCGCGAAGTCCAGGAAACTCGACAGGTAGTAGCCGCAGAAGCCTAGGCCCAGGATGGCGCGCACGTCCCGCCAAGTGAGAGCGGGCTTCCCGCGCCCTGCCCACCAGGCCAGTAGCACAAACAAGGGTAGGGCGAACAGCATCCGATACATGATCAGCGTGACGGCATCGACCCCATGGCGGTAAGCCAGCTTGACGATAATGGCTTTGCCGGAAAAGGCGACCGCACCCAGACCTGCCAGCAGCAAACCGCGCCGTTGGGTCGCGATGAGGATTTCGCCGGCGCGGGACGATGCGTTCACCTCGGCGATTCTACGGAAGCCTTGCGATCGAAGATTGTTTTTTGTATTTCATTGGTCAGGACCCGAGAATTCGCAATTTTTTGACAAATTGGCGATCGCTCAAGCTTGTCAAGAATGCCAGCAAGTCGGTGCGCCGCGCTGCAAGCACAATCGCGCGCACGCGCAAGTCCTGCCGGGGATTTCTGTGCCACCTCGCGCGTATTGATTCAGCACATCCTTAAGTGTCAAGAGGCCGCTCAGGTACGAATTGCCCATATCCGCAGCTCGGCCTGTGACCTGATCAACCCGCGATCGCTTGACGGATATCCGCCGTGACCATCCAGATCGTAAGCTCGGCCGCATGGCGAAAACAGTGCCAGCCTGGGAAGGCCTATTGAGGCCCCATGAGCTCCGCCGTCGGATGCGGCAAGCCCGTGACTTGTTTAGACGTGACCGTTGTCTTGAAGTTGTTGTCGAAATGGGAGCGCACGTAATTGACCACGTCGGCAATCTGGGCATCCGTCAAATGCGTCGCCCGCGATTGTTCGTGATGCACCGGCTGGCCGAAGGGCGGCATTCCATTTCGTCCGTTAAGAACCGTCAGCGCCACGAACTGCCAAGAAACCAACTTCTTATTGGCCGCAAGCTTAGGATAAGTGCCCGCGGCAATGGCTCCGGCGCCACCCGGCATATGGCAGCCCTGGCAGATGTGGTCATAGATTTGTTCGCCATTCAATGAACCGATTGCCGCCCGGGATGTGAACGCAGGACTGTCCGCCTGGACACTCGACGCGAGGATCAGGAGCATCACAAAAATGCCTTTCATGCGCGGCCCTGCGCCACGGCCCGCGTGTGCAACCGACCGATGGCGTCGAGAGCCGAGGTGACCGCTCCTTCCTGCCAGCCGCCAAGAAAGGAGGCGTGCTCGCCGGCTAGCGCGATACGTCCGTCGATTTGGCACAAGTCATCGTAATGCTTGCTGCGGGTATCGGCAGTCCACATGCCGAAACAGCCCATGGTGAAAGGTGCACGGTGCCATGCCACGGCCACCCCGTTGTCGAATTCCTTGTGGTACTGCGGATGAATCTGGCTGCCGTAGTCAACCACTTTCTGTACGCGTTCCTGCGGGGTCATGGCCGTGAATTGCATGGCGTTCATGCCCCACATATATGCCCCGAGCAGTACTCCTTTGCCGCCGCTTTGAAATCCCGTATTGGGATAACCGATATTCATGATCGGCAGATCGGTGTAGGTGATGCCGCCGAAGATGTGTTCGTCCTCTTCCCAGAAACGCCGCTTGAACTGCAGCCCAACTTTGACTGCCGCGGCATAAGGAACGGCGCAGATTGCCGATGTCAGGCTCTGGCTCACATTCATGGGAATTTGAGCGAGTACGGGCAAGGGAATGGTGCACAAGCACCAATCGGCTCTGAGCGTTTGTTCGGGTCCAGCTGTGCGGCTGTCCGTGAAGGTGACGGTGACTCCCGTGTCATCCTGATGGATTTCCGTGACTTTGCTGTTGTAGCGTATGAGGGGGTTCAGTTCTCTGCCGAATGCTTCGCCGATACGACCCATGCCGCCCACCGGCTGAAACAATGCCGTTTGCATATCAAAGACATCGCCGTTGGTAAGAGCCTCCCAGAGCCCCGATCCGAGCAGATCGCCAAGTGCTACGGGCTTGGATGGCACGGGCCGTGCGCTCAAACCGCCACCTGGATTTTTCGTATAACCACGCCGCTCGCTGACCGCATCGCTCGCTACATAGGTGTAGTTGCCGTCCAGCGCTCCCCACTGGCGCAGTGACTCGAGCAGCATCTCCTGGTCTTCCTTTGTCACCGAGGCGTCAAGCGCATTCTGCCGCGTCGCCTTGGCAAGCAACTCAGCGACGTGACCGTGATAGTCCGCCTTGACCTCGCGAAAACGCTGCGGCTCGCCCCCGAATGCGTGGCTGCTGTGGAGATAAGCGTTGTAATTGACCTGTAAAAAAGGCTCGAGGGGAACGCCGAGGAGTTTGGCGTAGTGCATCATCCCGCGGTGATGATAGGGAATTCGCCACGGGCCCGGATTAATATACAGATCTTTATCAAATTGGCATTGCTGGGTAAGACCGCCCATCTCGGTATAACTGTCGCCGCCGCGTAGGCTCCAGTTGCGTCCGCCCGCCCTGGCGTTGTATTCGAGAACTTGAACCTTGTAACCGGCCTTGCGCAGCTCAAACGCCGCCGTCATGCCGGCCATGCCCGCACCGAGAATTAAAATGGAGGCGCCCTTGGGAGCCCCTGGTAGCTCTGTCGGGCCTGGGTAAGTCGATTCTGCCGCAAAGCCTAAGCTGCTCATGGCTTGGTACATCGCGGCGCTGCCCGCGGTGGACCCGATCATCTGCAGTAACGCGCGCCGGCTCAGCGAACCAGAACCTTCCCCATTTCCCATAGCGTCCTCATGTACGGCGCCGTTTCCCCGCATCCCATACTACATGAGCGTGCGGTCAGCGCATCGACCGTGCCCCTGTTCTACCTATTTGCAAGGAACTGCCCGCCGATCGACGAGTCTATATAATGTGTCATTGGAAGTCAGAAGCTAAGCCCTATGAAAAACTGGACTCGTTCGCTCTGTTTGGCTGTATGCGCTTGCGTTGCGCTTGGCGCGGTGAGCCCCGCTTTTGCTCAACATGGCGGCGGTGGTCATAACGGAGGCTGGCACGGCAGGGGCGGTTGGCACGGCGGGGGAGGTTGGCATGGCGGGTACGGCGGCTACTGGCCGTGGGGATGGGGCTTGGGCGCATTGGGGCTCGGTCTTTACTTCGCAAGCCTGCCCTTTTACTACACGACGTATTGGTTGGGCAGCGTCCCTTACTTTTACGCCGACCGGAATTACTTCATTTGGAACAGCGATGTAGGCCAGTACCAGACGGTGCCCCCCCCTGCCGGCATCGCTGGCCAGTCGAGCCGTAGTGCGCCGGCCTCGAGTGGCCAATCGGCCGGCCCTTTGGAACTGATCGCCTACCCGAAGAACGGCCAGAGCGAGGAGCAGCAGGGGAGGGACAAGTTCGAGTGCCACCGCTGGGCGGTCTCTCAAACCGGGTTCGACCCTACCCAGACCGGTGGGGGTTACGCCGGCAATCGGTCGAGCTACGCCCGGGCGCAAGCCGCTTGCCTCGAGGGCCGCAGCTACAGCGTGAAGTAGCCGCGCGCTCGCCGACGCACGGCCAGGGGCCTTTAAAAGCGGGCCTTGCGCATTAGCATCGTTCTCCTTCGACACGCACCGAAGGCCGTGGCAAAATACCCGGCTTTTGAGCCGGCCTCACGGCCTCCCCATTTTTACCCCTGTAACTCACGGAATTTGCTATGGCCCGCACTACACCCCTTTCCGATATTCGCAACATCGGCATTATTGCCCACGTCGACGCCGGGAAGACCACGACGACGGAGCGCATCCTGTATTACACGGGGCGTAAGCACACGATCATCGAGATTCATGATACGAAGGATCTCAAGACCTCCACCACGACCGATTACCTGGAGCAGGAGCAGAAGCG
>JANYAD010000001.1 GCA_025355165.1 Gammaproteobacteria bacterium
GCGTCGAGGTCAAGAGCAAGGGCACGATCCGCTTGCACAACATCAAGACAGTGCGCCATGAGAGAGGGCATCTGGTAGCGGTGTCGCGTTCCGGTGAATTGGGCGTGGTGGATGAGTTCGGCCGCGAGCGCGAGCGGTACAAGATTCCGTATGGCGCGACCATCACCGTGAATGATGCCGACGTCGTCACGGCGGGCCAAGCGGTCGCCAACTGGGATCCGCACACCCATCCGGTGGTAACGGAAGTGGCGGGCATGATCAAGTTCTCCGATTTCGTCGACGGCATCACCGTCACCTCGCAGGTGGACGATGTCACTGGCCTCACCAGCACCGTGGTGCTGGACCCGAAGCAACGGGGTTCGGGCGGCAAGGACTTGCGTCCGGTGGTGCGCTTGACCAATGCCAAGGGCAAGGAAGTGACCTTCGCGAACACCGATATTCCGGCGATCTATGCGTTGCCCGCCGGCGCTATCGTGAGTTTGGAAGACGGATCCAAGGTTTCGGTGGGCGATGTGATTGCGCGCATACCGCAAGAGTCATCGAAGACTCGCGACATCACCGGCGGTCTGCCGCGCGTGGCCGACCTATTCGAAGCCCGTAAGCCGAAGGATTCCGCAATCCTCGCCGAACGCAGCGGCACGGTCAGCTTCGGCAAGGAAACCAAGGGCAAGCGCCGCTTGATCATTACCAACGAAGGCACTGACAAGTACGAGGAGTTGATTCCGAAGTGGCGCCATCTCAACGTGTTCGAAGGCGAGCAGGTGGAGAAGGGTGAAGTCATCGCCGACGGTGAGCCCAATCCTCATGACATTCTGCGGCTGCAAGGGGTCGAGGCGTTGGCGAACTACTTGGTTCGCGAGATCCAGGACGTTTATCGCCTGCAGGGCGTGAAGATCAATGACAAGCACATCGAAGTCATCGTGCGGCAGATGCTACGCAAGATCGAAGTATTGGATGCCGGCGACTCGGCGCTTCTGCGGGGCGAGCAGATGGATCGCGGCAGGCTGCTCGATGTCATAGCGAAGCAGAAGGCAGAAGGCAAGCACCAGTCGACTTGGGAACCCCTGTTGTTGGGTATTACCAAAGCGTCCCTGGCGACCGAGTCCTTTATCTCAGCGGCGTCCTTCCAAGAGACCACTCGCGTGCTTACCGAGGCGGCGGTACGGGGCTTGAAGGATGACCTGCGCGGGTTAAAGGAGAACGTCATTGTCGGGCGCCTCATTCCCGCCGGAACGGGCTTCGCGTATCATGCCCGGCGTCGACGCGCTTCGGATGATAGCCGCCGCCGCAGTTTCATGGATGTCAGCGGCGGTATGAGCGACTCGGACGATGCGGTACCGGCGGGGGATACGGAAGCGGCGGAATAAAACAAGAAAGCATTTAAGAAAAATATGGCCTCGGATCCGCAAGGGTTCGGGGCTTTTTTTGCGCTGCCATACCGAGAGGCATAAGAAGGCGGCCTGCAATACGGCTAGACGAGAGATCCCATCGTGAACAGCAGCCGCATCCCCCACGTAATCGGGTGCACCCGGGAGCGCTACGCTGCTCCCGTCACGGCCCTCAGAGTCGGTGCGCTAGCGAACCCAAGGTGGCGATGTAAGAGAGTTCACTGGCCTAATCTCCTCTGCGCTGACATACCCCAGGCCCATTTTGGCGCACGGTGTCTTTCAACACTCATATGAGGATCTGCCATGAAATTCGATCGCGAATTACTCGATGTAGCGCCGCTTCAAGAGTTGAGTGGCATGGTGCCGCCCACCACGGGTACCGTGGATGATGACGATGACCCTGCGGATGAACATTCCGCTGAGAACGAAGCGCCGATACGCGAGACCAGTGAGGCGACCGAAGCGCCGGAGGAGTTCGATATCGACGACGAGAACGACCTCACCCACCCGGCGGACGACCATGTCGAATCACTCGATGACATTGAGGATGATGCCTAGTCGACTATTTTTTCTTCGACCGGTCAACTTGACCGAAGAGACGTGAATCAAGTCACGCTTTTATCCTTGGGCGCCATTACTCTTGGCGTCATGTTGTTCCTTTCCGCGTTTTCTAGCTTGGTACCCCCTGAACCGGAGCCCAATGATTTGCTGGCGCAATCACGCGCCGCGCTTGGCCATCTGGGGTTGACCATTATTGCCATCGTTTACATTCTGGTCACGTTCTGGAAAGGCTAGTTTTCTCCCGCAAAAGGGGCGGCCGGCGCGTACCTTAACCAACGCAAATAGCAGCCTAAGAAACTCGCCTGCGCTCTTTCGAACCCAAGGTGAGCATCGAGTGCCCGACGCCAGCGTTGCACCTTGTCCTTCGAGGACCTGAAAACCATATCCTTTTTGCATGGCGCACAAAATCTGTTGGTGATCGGTGCGCTGATCGACGAGAGCTCCATGCAATCAACGATGATAAATTGTAATGACAAAGCTACGCCACAGCCTCGCGCATCGCCTTGATGAAACTCCATGACGCCATCACCCCAAGCACGGAAAACAAGGCAAATGCGTGCCAGATCGAAGGATCCGGGATGCCATTCAAAAGCGCCCTCGCAGCATCGACCGCATAGGTGAACGGGTCGAACTTTGCAAGCAGTCGGATGCTCGCGGGAGCAAAGGCCACCGGCAACATCACCCCCGATAAAAGCACCAGCGGCAGTGTGAAAAAATTGGTGATCGCGGCCAAGGTGCCTTCATCCTTGCCGAGCAGGGCAATGGCGTACGACAGCGACGCCATCGTGATGCCGATGAGTACCATCAATACGGCGAGAATCGCGGCGCCCATCGGATTCAGGCGCAGTCCGAAACACAACGATGTCAGCAGCAACAGTGCGCTTTGTACGATCAGTACCACCGTATTGCGCAGCACCAAGCCAAGCACGATGGCAAGCCCCGACACGGGGGTGACGCGGATGCGTTCAAGAAATCCGGAGCGCAGCTTATCGATCAACCCAAAGCCTGCGAACGAGGCGTTGAATAGTGCGTTCAAAATAAGCAGCCCGGGCGCGAAGAACTGGATCGCATTGCCGGTTGGAAACCCCGGCGTTTTTGCGATACCGCTCAGAAATGGCGCAAACAAAACCAGATACACACTGGGCTGAAACAGCCCAAATACCAGCCAGAGCGGATTACGCACTTGTACGATCAGCTCATTTTTTCCGAGCAGGTATGTATCAAGCAGAAGCTTCTTCACGGTGTAGAACCGTTGCCGGAGTCGCGCAAGGAGCGGCCGGTGAGCTTGAGAAATACGTCATCGAGCGAAGGCCGCGACAGCCGGATGCTCTTAATGGCGATGTTGCGCTGGTGCAGCACCATCATTAGAACCGGCAGATTTTCATCGCCGCATTCGACATGTAGGACGAGCATGGCCTGCGATAAGAAAGAGTCTTTAATGAAGACGCTCGCGCTCAAGGCAGTGAGCGCCTGTCGGGCGGATTCGGTATCGGCAAATCCCAAATTGACGATGTCGCCGGCGATCTGGCGTTTCAGTTCCGCGGGACTTCCAAGCGCTACGATGTTGCCGTGATCCATGATGGCCACTCTGTCGCACAAAGAGTCGGCCTCTTCCAGATAGTGCGTGCTCAAAAAAATTGTAGTGCCGCGTCCGTGCAGTTTCCTGACATGCTCCCACACATGGGCGCGATTCTGCGGGTCCAATCCGGTTGACGGCTCATCCAGAAACAGCAGGGGTGGTTCGTGCACTATCCCTGCAGCCAGATCGAACAGTCGACGTTGACCGCCCGAATAGGTGCTGGTTCGCCGGTCGGCAAACCCCTGCAGTTGCAGAAAACTCAAAATCGCTGCAATTCGCGCCTGCGCCTCGCGGCTGGAGAGCCCCCATAGCCGTGCGTGGAGCTGCAGATTCTCTCGGCCGGTGCTTTCCCGCTCCATGCCGCCGACTTGACTGACATATCCGATGGCCTTACGAACCGAGTCCTGCTGAGTCAGCAGGTCGTACCCCGCGATGGACGCAGTGCCGCCGGTTGGCGTCAACAGCGTGCACAACATGCGCATCGTCGTGGTCTTGCCTGCGCCGTTCGGGCCCAGCAAACCGAAAATCTCGCCCTTCTCCACCACCAGATTTAAGCCGCAGACCGCGTCGATTACCAAGCCCTTGGATTTTTTGTCTTTCGAGCGGAAAGTTTTGCGAAGCTCCTTAACCGCGATCATGGATTCGCTGCCTATTGATAGCGGCCAGCATAACCGCTCCGCCAGGAACTTTGGATGGGTACTGATATGATTCGCTTCGTGCCGACGGTCCTCACTATCATCCGCCAATCCAATTACACGGCGACGCCCTGGAGAAACGGCGGCGGCACGACGCTCGAGGCAGCTCGAGTACCCGCAGGCGCTGATTCGTTTCGCTGGCGTGTCAGCGTTGCTAGGATAGAGATTTCCGGCCCGTTCTCGGATTTCGCTGGATACCGCCGCACCATGGTGCTCCTGCGGGGCGCCGGGCTCACGCTGCAGTTTGCGAATGGACATAAATGCGATTTACGCAAGACCGGTGACTTGGTCGATTTTGACGGCGCCGACACCGCTTTTTGCGAATTGCATGACGGGCCCTGCGTGGATTTGAATTTCATGGTGTCGAACTCAGTGCGTTCGGAAGCCCGCATATTGGGCGTGGACAACACTGCGCCGGTGTACGCTTGCGACGAAGAGTCCACTTTGATTCTAAGCATCGCAGACCCAATTGTGCTGCATAGCGATGCCGGCGAGACGGTCAAGCTTGAGCCTTGGGACCTAGCCGTGCTCTCGCGTGGGAGTGCGCGCGTCTGCAAAGCAGATCCACTCGCACGCTCCGCGCCAAGTGACGTATTTTTTGCCACTATAAGCCTTTAACATCCGAGAATCTGATGGCCGCCGATCTAAATCAACCGCCCGGGCGCGACACGCCCGAAGCGCTTCGCCAGAAAATACGAGATCACGGCACTTGGTCCGAGGACCAGGCCGTGAAGCGATTGCTGCACAGCCTCGAACTTACCGGCGGCGCGCGTCACCGCGCAGTAACGGTGGCAATGGGTTTGGTGGAAGGGGCTCGCGCGCGCCGCGATGAGCGGCCGTTTCTAGATGCGTTCCTGCAGGAATTTGGTTTGTCGAATCAGGAGGGCATTGCCCTCATGTGTATCGCCGAGGCATTGCTGCGCATTCCGGACGATGCAACTGCGGACCGACTGATCTCCGAGAAGCTGGCGAGCGGCAATTGGTCCTCACATGCGGGGCGGTCAGAATCTTTGTTCGTGAATGCCTCGACTTGGGGGCTGATGCTCACGGGAGGCATCCTGGAATTGGACCCGTCCATCAAAACCGACACCGCTGGATGGATGCGCAGACTGACCCGCAAAGCCGGCGAGCCATTGGTGCGTCTCGCCGTGCGCCGCGCCATGCGCATTATCGGCGGCGAGTTCGTGGTCGGGCGCAGCATCGAGGAGGCTCTGTCACGCAGCGCCCGAGAACCCGAATTGGCCCTATGTTCCTTTGACATGCTGGGCGAGGGTGCGCGCACCCTGCAGGACGCGGCGCGTTACCTTAAATCCTATGAGCATGCCATCGAGGTTATCGGATCGACGGCACGCGGCCGTGCGGTTCACGAAGTCTCGAGCATTTCGATCAAGCTGTCCGCTTTGGAACCTCGCTACAACTTGCTGCAACGGGAACGGGTCATGCGGCGGCTCGTACCTCAGGTGCTCGATCTCGCACGTCACACCGCACGCTTAGGGTTGCAGCTCACCCTCGACGCGGAGGAAGCCGACCGTCTCGATCTGTCACTGGATGTCATTGAAGTGTTAGCCGGCGACGTGGCCACCCGCGATTGGCCGGGGCTCGGATTGGCTGTGCAGGCCTACGGCAAGCGGGCTTTGGAGGTGATCGATTGGGCGGCCGCGACCGCACAGCGCTGCGGTAGAAAAATGACAGCGCGCC
>JANYAD010000020.1 GCA_025355165.1 Gammaproteobacteria bacterium
ATCTGACGCGCAGCTGCAGGCCGGTCTGACCGGGATCGGTATAGGTACCATCGGTCAGGGTGGACACACGGGTGGACACAAAACGAGTCGGTATGGCTTTTTTCGAGACGCTTTGCGGCTTGCGCAATTTTGGACCACTCCGGCGTGTGTGTCCGCTTTGTGTCCAGTTTAGGTGAAATACGCTGAAATGCAATGTTAAGCGCTGAGACGTGCTAAGGCTGCAAATAACGGCACTTGCAATGCCATGGCGTTTCATCTAGCTTCAATGCATTACATGCTAGTACTGCATGGGGTGCAAGGGGTCGCAAGTTCGAATCTTGTCGCCCCGACCAATCAAATCTTTGCTGGGCTACTGATTGCGCGTTGCTGGATTCTCCAGCAACAGCTGTATCCTGCTCAAGCTAGCCATATAACGACCGGTCACCGACGTTCTGTTATCGGCGAAGCCGATGCCCTCCTCGGCAAGCGCGTTGGCAAACGTATCAATCGCCATCCGAAGTGTCATGGATTCTTCCTCCGATAGGTGGCTGCCATTGATAAAAATCTCGGCTTCCTGGTGCATAGCCTTCCTTATCGGTGGTCCGTCAGTTTGCATGCCGTGGGGCTTGCGATCGCTTCAAGAATTATGCACCGCGGCGCTGTGTTTTTGGCAAAGGCTGCTGAGATCGGGGCGATCATCGGCCTAAGTCCGATGCCGGCGAGTGTATTCTTCCTCGGGTGCGCGCCAGCGGCGCTGCCGCCAGAGCAAACAGTGATGCCTCGTGCAAGGATGAAAGGTGCGTCCACAATCTGGCAATTTTGCGGGCTCTGCACCATTTGCCTGTCATAGACGGCTGCTATCATGGTCCCTTGACGGTCGAGGGAGTTGCTATTGTTGCCGCCTAATAACGATTTGTTCATGATCTTTCAGCATCGGCGAGCACGGCGGTTCTGCGCTCTGTTGGCCGCCTCGCTGCTCTTGGGTGCCTGCGCCGGGTTACCTCCGGGTGCCGATTTTCCGAAGCGACCCTCGGTCGCCTTCGCTCATCCCGAAGAGACTCCTCTGGGTAAGCAGTTTGCGGCCGCGGCTCAACAGCACCCCGGCGTTTCGGCATTTCGCATCATCAATGCGGGCCCCGACGGGTTTCGCATGCGCTCCGAGATGATCGACGCCGCGCAGCGCACGCTTGATCTTCAGTACTTTATTTTTCGCGGCGATGAGACCGGGCGTTTGCTCACAGACCGGTTGGAACGCGCGGCGGATCGCGGCGTTCGCATTCGCGTACTCATCGACGATGGCGACACCGTCGCCGGCGATCAGCAGATCCTGCGTCTGTTGAGGCACCCCTCGGTGGAGCTGCGAATCTTCAACCCGGCAGTTTATCGGGGCCATTGGTCAGTCTTGAGACGTCTTGAGTTCGTGTTGAAAAAGCGGCGTCTCGACTACCGGATGCACAATAAGCTTCTGGTCATGGACGGTGCGGCGTTGCTGGTGGGCGGCCGCAACGTCGGCAACCAATATTTTCAGGTCGACCCGGAATCGCAGTTCGCCGATGACGACGTATTTGCGGTCGGACCCATTGTCCCTAAGCTCACCCAGGCATTCGATGAGTTCTGGAACAGTGACCTGGCGATTCCGGCGCAAGCGCTGGAGCGACACACCCGCGAACCCATCGATGCCGCCGTGTCCAATATGAAGAAGGAGGGCTCGGGCGATACCCCTTCGCGCGAAGGAAAACCGGGCCCGATCGACTACGCCGCATTGGTCGCCAACGGTGAGCCCTTTCAATCAATCACCTCGGGGAAGTTGCCCCTAGTCTGGGCGAGCGCGAACTTGGTGTACGACAGTCCCCACAAGAAAGACGTGATCAACGGCGTCGTCGGCGGCCGGCTTATCGTCCCCCAAGTGGAAGAAGCGATGCGAGCAGTCAGTTCGGACATGCTCATCATTACGCCCTATCTGGTCCCCTCGAAGGATGAGATGCAAACCTTGATGGAGCTTCGCGAGCGTCAGGTTCGAATCCGCATTCTCACCAACTCACTGGAGTCATCAACGGAGATCTCGGCCCAATCCGGGTACGATAAAAGTCGCGTGCCGATGCTCAAAAGCGGCATTGAGCTATACGAGATCCGCTCCCGGTTGGGAAACACGCGCGGCAGCGGCCAATCGAGAAAGGTTTCGCGCTACGGCAACTATGCACTGCACGCCAAGGTGTATGTATTCGATCGGCGTCGGGTATTTTTCGGCTCCATGAATCTCGATCAACGATCGCAACACCTCAACACGGAAATCGGACTGATCATCGACAGCCCCGAGTTGGCGCAGCAGACGGCGCAGCGATTTGAGGACTTGGTCAAGCCCGAAAATAGCTACATCGTGTCGTTGAGTCCGGCGAGCGCATCGGCCAAATCGCGCCTCGTGTGGCGGACCGTGGAAAACGGTAATACGATTGAATTCGTCCAGGAACCCGGACGCAGCGAGTGGAAGCGATTCAAAGCCAAGCTGTTGACCCTCGTGCCCATGGATCGTGAACTATGAAATCCATATCGGGGCCAATCCTACAATTGTCTTAAATCCCGGCCGGAGCAGCGCGGCGCGCCATGTTGTATATTAGGCGCCTTGCGATGAGCTATGGTTCGAGGAATTGACGATGAAAACCCTGTTTCTGCATCCGCCGTCATTTGACGGTTTCGACGGTGGCGCAGGCGCCCGCTATCAGATGAAACGCGAAGTGCGTTCGTTTTGGTATCCCACTTGGCTGGCGCAGCCCGCCGCGCTGGTGGAGGGATCGAAGCTCATCGACGCGCCCCCGCACGGCCTAAGCTTCGAGGACATCGCTCCGGAGCTTAAGGACCGCGATCTGGTGGTCATGCACACTTCAACCCCGTCTTTCAAAGCAGACGTCAAGACCGCCGAAATGATCAAGGCGATCAATCCAGGCGTCAAAATCGGCTTTATCGGCGCCAAAGTGGCAGTCGAACCGGAAAAGAGCCTGATTGCAGGGCGCTCGATCGATTTCGTCGCCCGCAACGAATTTGATTTCACCATCAAGGAAGTCGCCGACGGCATGCCGTGGAGCGGCATCAAGGGATTGTCTTATCGCAACGCGGAGGGCGGCATCGTGCACAACGAGGACCGCATGGTTCTTGAGAACATGGATTCGCTTCCCTGGGTGACGCCGGTCTACAAGCGCGACTTGACGATCGAGAAATATTTCGGCGGTTACCTCAAGCACCCTTACATCTCGTTCTACACTGGACGGGGCTGCAAATCGCGCTGCACCTTCTGCCTCTGGCCGCAGACCGTAGGGGGGCATAAATATCGCGTCCGCTCCGTCGAGAATGTGGTGGCCGAAATGAAGTGGGCCAAGCAAGCCTTTCCGCAGGTGAAGGAATTCTTCTTCGACGACGACACGTTGACCGACAACTTGCCGCGTGTCGAAGCCTTGGCCAAGGAATTGGGTAAGCTCGGCGTGACGTGGTCGTGCAATGCAAAGGCCAACGTACCGCGCAAGACGCTTGAAATCATGAAAGACAACGGCCTACGCCTGCTGCTGGTCGGCTACGAGTCCGGTAACCAGCAAATCCTGATCAACATCAAAAAAGGCATGCGCGTGGATTTCGCGCGGCGCTTCACCAAGGACTGCCACGAGCTCGGTATCGTCATCCACGGAACTTTTATTCTCGGGCTTCCGGGGGAAACCAAGGAAACCATTCAGCAGACGCTGGATTTTGCAAAGGAGATCAATCCTCACACCATTCAGATTTCCCTCGCCGCGCCATACCCTGGGACTTTCCTTTATCGTCAAGCCAAGGAGAATGGCTGGCTATATAACGAAGAGATTGATCTGTTAACGCAGGAAGGCACGCAGATTGCGCCGCTTAATTATCCGCACTTGAGCCACACCGAGATATTCAAATCGGTCGAGGACTTTTACAAGAAATTCTATTTCCGCCCGTCCAAGATCGCCTCGATCGTTGCTGAAATGATCGCAAGCCCGGAAATGATGAAGCGCCGTTTGCGCGAGGGCGTGGAATTTTTCCACTTCCTTCGCTCGCGGCACGATGCGGCTTAACAGGCTTTGATTTTGAACAGCGTGAGTTCCTCGTCGGTGTTCCCCGAGTCCACCGGGCCCATTCGCTTTGGCAGCGAGGCGCATAAGACGCTTTTCTGCCGCACGTTACTCAACACCTTCAATCCGTACAAACCGGCGGTGATCGACTGGCCCAAGCTTGATACTAAAACGCTCGATCGGCTGGTGAGCCTGCCCATTTGGGATATTGCAGTTCAGACCGAGGGTCGTGCCCGGCTGAATGTCGCATCATATGCGGCCATCGCACCCGATCCCTTGTTGCGTAAAGCGATCGAACTGAACGCATTCGAGGAGGGCCGGCAGAAGAACGTGTTGTCCAATCTCGTGGCCGCCTATGGCATTGAGCTTGCGCCGGAACCCGAATACGTGGTGCGCGGCGATCCGGAGTGGGCATTTATGGTGACCGGATACAGCGAATGCATCGACAGTTTCTTCGCCTTCGGGTTGTTCGAATCGGCGAAGCGATCGGGCTTTTTCCCGCCCGAATTGGTCGATACTTTCGAGCCGGTGATTCAAGAGGAAGGCCGCCATATTCTTTTCTTCGTCAATTGGGTGGCGTGGTATCGGCGCACCATGCCCTTTTGGCGCCGACTCTTCTTCGAGCTCAAAGTGTGGGCGGTGTGGATATTTTTAATTTGGGAGCGCATCGGGATTGCCCGCAATGTGGGCAGCGCTGCTCAGGACAACAATTTCACTGTCACCGGCGCGAAGGCGGTAGGCAACGACATTGACGTCGCCGAGCTCATCGATATTTGTCTCACCGAGAATGAGCGGCGCATGGGCTTGTATGACCGCCGCTTGCTGCGACCTCGTCTGGTGCCCGCCCTGGCCGGATTGGCGCGTCGTTTCATGCGCTCTGCGCGTAAGTCACATTCTGCCTAAGGCGCTACGGCATGAAATGGCGGCTTCTCATCATCGCGGCTTTCGGTGTCGCGCTCGCTCTGTACCTCGTGATGTTCATCGGCGCTGGTGCCGTGATCTCGGCCGCGGTCGCGGTTGGATGGGGCGGCTTCGCGATTCTATGCGGCTACGGGCTCGCGTTATTTTTCATCCTGGGACTGGCCTGGTTCTTGTTGGTGCCCGATTGGCCAACCGGGAATCTGTGGGTTTTCGTTCGTGCCCGCATGGTGCGGGATGCGGCCACGGAAGTGCTGCCCTTTGCGCAATTAGGCGGCATCGTATTCGGCGTTAGAGCGGCGATTCTGCAGGGCATTGCACCGGCGCTAGCCTTCGCATCGACCACGGTCGATGTGACCACGGAGCTCTTGGCGCAGCTCGCCTTTGTCGCGCTCGGGCTGGTGATCTTGAGCGTCAAGGGACCGCACACCGCGTTGGCAGGATCACTGACCGCCGTGTTGACTGTCGGGCTGGCGGTCGCTGCGATCGGCTGTGGACTGTTTTTCGCCCTGCAGCGCTATGGATTCTGGATGACAGGAAAGCTCGCCACGCGCCTGTTGCGCGGCGCGGGCGAGGCTACCGCAGCGGTTGCCGCCCATTTCGATGCAATTTATCGGACGCCTGCTCGAGTCGGGCTGGCTAGCGCAGTGCATTTGGTGGGCTGGACCGCAAGTGCCGTCGGCACATGGATAGCCTTTCGCTTAATTGGAACGCAGGTCGAGCTGACATCGGTGCTGGCCATCGAGAGCCTGGTTTATGCGGCACGCAGCGCGGCGGCTTTTGTTCCGAATGCGCTGGGGGTGCAAGAAGCCGCTTACGCGGTCCTCGCGCCGCTGTTCGGTGTGGGCGCGGAATTCGGTCTGGCTATATCGCTGTTGAAACGGGCGCGCGACATCGCCCTCGGTGTGCCCATATTGCTGATTTGGCAGGCGGCGGAAGGCCAGCGCGCACTCGCGGGTGGGAGCCGCATCACCTGAGATGCAGTCGCTGTCCGTAGCCGGTTAATTCTAAATAACCGCGGCCCACGGATCTTTCGTCTTCCAACGCTTGCACCGCTCCTTCCCAATAGATCGAGCCTGTTGATAACCGCGTGTCATTTTCTTGATCGTCGAGCAGTGGCTTTAATTGAAATTGGCGCGCGCCGGCGCGAACCGACCATTCGACCGGGTAGGCAATGCCCGTGCGCGGGGACCGCCAAAGGCGGCCGGCTTGAAACCCCACTTCGGCGGGCTGCAAGAGCTGAATCGTGCCGTCGGCGCTGCGCAAGGTACCGCCGGCCCAACGCCGCTCACCCGCAAGGCCGCGAATTTGGAATGCCATCAGCGCTGCGCCATCATCGAGGTTAATTCCAATCCAATCCCAGCCGACCGCATCCGCATCGAGATAGTTACTCGACCATTCATGATCAAACCACGCCTCGCCTGAAACCTGGCTCTTCGCCGCGCCGCGCGAGATGTTTCCCGCCACCCTGATGTGCGGCAGGCTGTAGTAGTAGCTTGCGGCACGCTGTTCCGGCCCCTTGCGGCTAAACCCACCCTCGCCGTTGAGGAGGACCGCTTGGGTCTCCGAGAGCGACAGGTCCAACGAGAATTCGTCGGCATCTATCTTGGCAGCATAGCTCTGCGTGCTGTGCTTCAAGGACCAGTTCTCGATCCACACATCGGTATCCTTTTCGGACGCATCGGCGAGCCCGAAGCCCGCCCGGCGGATTCTTTGGTCCTGCCACAAGCGGCCGCGCTTTGGATCGCTGAGCGCGCAATGCGCTATCAGCAGCTGACGGGGCGCGAAGGCGCTCGGATTGTGCTCATCGATGTCGGGTTTGCTGCGAAAAAATGTGATCTGAAATCCGAGAGACTCGCCTTGCGCGGTTCTGAGCCAGCCGGTGACGTACCACCACTCGGTGCGGAAATTGGGATGGCTGCCATAGTCCTTGGGGAAAGCGATTGCCGACCCAGCAGTCACGGCCTCGAAGTTGCCGGCGGCGACCGGGAGAGAGAGAAACCAACCGCTGAGCATCCCCGCCGCGAGAGTGAGCAGCTGTTTCACCAGTCCTCGCGAACGGCGCGCACCGCATCCTGGCTGAGCGCCGATCGGCCGCTCCAAATCGCAGTGCACGCTGCTGCGGCGATCAACACCGCGCTGAGTGCGGCCAATTGCCACGCGGGTACCGCCAAGTCGATGCTCCAATTGAATGACTGTCGGTTTACCACGTAGACCAGCACCAGGCTTAAGGCCATGCCGAGCGCCAAACCATAGGCTACGCCGAAGGCACTGCTGAGCAGTCCCTCCTGGGCCAACATGCCCATGATTTGGCCGCGCAACATGCCAATGTGCCGCAGCATGCCGAACTCCGCGCGGCGGGCGAGGGCGGTCGAACTTGCGGCAAAGCTCACGCCCGTGAGTCCGATGAGGACCGCGATGACTTCCAGTGCGTAAGTGATGACGAACGCGCGATCGAAGCTTTGCAACGCGCGCTCGCGCAGCGTCGTGCTGCCCGTGATCTCCAGTGCATCGCCGTTGCCCACTCTCAGGCGCAGCGACTTTTCGGCCGTGCTTACACTGGTGCCGGGGTCGAGCCAGATCGAACCTTCGTTGGCCGTGTTATCGCCGGTCGCGGCCGAATACGCAGGCCTCGAGATGACAATGGAACCGGACAACCGCGCATAGTCGCGCCACACCCCCGCGATCTCGAATTGTTGCATTCGTCCCGCCAAGGGGATCGCCATCCGTTCACCGACTTTGTAGCCGTAAAGATCTTGCAGCGCCTCTGAAATCCACGCACTTGCGCTTGCCGCGGCAGGCGCGGCGGCGGCACTGATGAGCGGTAAATCGGCCGCGATTTGCGCATCGTTCGCGCCGCGGGCGATCAAGGTCACTGGCGCGCGGGCGGGATCCAGAAGCACTTGCCGGGTTCTGCGAAATTCCGCACGCGACACACCCGGTGCGGTGCGCAGCTGGGTCTGCTGCTCGGCGGACCAAAAGGCCGTGTCGTTGCCGAACGGCTCGCGCAGCTGCATATCCGCAGGCAAAAGCTTTACCAGCCAATGATCGAAGGAGACGCGAAACGAGTAGATCATGATCGCCATGGCCACCATCAAACTGAAGCTCACGATGATGGAGGCTAGGCTCAATGCGGAGAGCGCCACATTTTCCCGAAGCTGAGAAACCGCGGTATCGAACACAACGCGATGTGTTCGCGGTGCCAGTCCCAATCCCCGCAAGGTGATCACGGGGACCAATAGCACCGCGCCTAACAGCAGCGCGGCGATCGCTGCATAGCCAAACAACGGCAGACCGCCTACGGGCGGCAACCAAGCCATGGCCGCTCCGAACAGCATCAAGACCACCCCTAAGCGCCAGCTCGTGCGTGCCGCAGTCTCATAGTTGCCATCGCCGCCCTTGAGCGCGCGGGCCGGCGCTTGCCGCGCGGCGTTGCGCGCAGGAGCCCACGCGCCAATCCCAGCAACAATGATGCCGATGAAAAAGAATGCCAACATTTGCACCGGGGCTGCACTCAAGGTGGCGCCGGCCGTGCGCAGCTGACCGTTGCCTAAGTCGGCAGTAAGATATTTTAGAATCCCGGCCGCAGCGAGGGCGCCCAAACTCACGCCGAGCATCGAGCCGATGACCCCGAGGATGAGGCCTTCACCCAGAAGGGCGCGGCGCAACTGTCCTTGCGTCACTCCCAGCGCTCGCAGCAACGCCAGTGATTTGCGCCTGCGCAGCACCGAAAGAGATTGAGTAGAAAAGACCAAGAAGGCGCCGGTAAACAAAGCGACCAGCGCCAGCATGTTCAAATTCACCCGGTAAGCTTTGGTGACGGTAATCGCGCGATCTCGCTCGATCTGGGGTGCCACAGCAAGTACGCCGGCAGGAAGCCGCGTGCCAAGATCTCGACGGAAAGCCTCCACGTCAGTTCCGGGCGAGAGGCGCACATCGATGCGGTTCAATCGCCCCACCAAGTCAAAGGTCCACTGCGCGGAGGCGATGTCCATCACCGCCAAGGGTTGCGGGTAGGTGCTCTCGGAAAGAATGCCTAGCACGCGCAGCGCCTTCGAAGAGCTCCCCACCGTGACTTGCAGCAAGTCGCCTCGCTGAAGTGTCAGCCGCTGCGCGGCCGAACTGCTTAGGTAGATCGCATCGGAACTAAAGAGCTGGAACACTCCTTCTCCGATCTCCCCGATAATGGCGGGCTGCAATACCGCCGCCCTGAAGGGGTCCAAGCCCAGGACTTTCAGCGTGTCGGTGCGCCCCGCCATGGCCACCTCCAACTCGAGCAAAGGGCTTGAGGCAATGACGGCGGGGTTGCGCGCCAGATCGACAAACACTGTTTCAGAAAAACCTTCGCGCGGGCCGCGGATCACAATGTCCGCCTCTCCGACCAATCGCTTAGTAGCCAATCCAAATTCATTCAAAGCCGCTGTATTCACCAGATACACCGAGGAGCCCAGCGCGACCCCCAGCGCCAGGGCCGCAACGGTTGCAAAAAAGCGTGCGGGTTGTTCTCGTATCTGAGCCACCAAGAGGATCAGCCAGATCCTCGCCGAGCCTGGGTCCGCAATCATGGCTTCTCCAAGGGGTGCAATCCGCGCGCCTCGAGCACCAGGATGCGATCGGCTGTATCCGCGGCCGTGCGCGAGTGCGTAATGAGAATACCCGCGCCGGCATTTTCCTTCACCTGCGCTCGCAGCAACGCCAGAATCTGCGCCGCGCTGCGGGTATCGAGGTTGCCGGTGGGCTCATCCGCCAACACCAGCCGCGGCCGATGCACCAATGCGCGCGCGATGGCCACGCGCTGCACTTCGCCCCCGGATAACTCGCGCGTGTGACGCTTCGCCAGCGAATCGATTCCAACCGCGCCTAACATTTCGCGCGTGCGCCGGCCGCGCTCCGGCCCTGGGCAACCCAGCAAATCAAGCGGCAGCGCCACATTTTGTTCGACGGACAAATACGGCAGGACATGAAAGGCTTGAAAGACAAATCCAACTGCGCGGCGCCGCAGCAGTGTCGTCGCGTCATCGTCAAGCAGGGCAAGATCGATGCCTTCGAGCAGCACTTGCCCGTGATCCGGCGTATCGAGCCCTGCCAGCAGATTGAGCAGCGTCGATTTGCCGACCCCAGACTCGCCCATGATGGCAAGGTACTCGCCCTGACGAAGCTCCAGATCCACGCCCTCGAAAATCGCGGGGCGATCTTTCGAGTAACGCTTCGCCAGGCTCTTCAGACGAAGAACGGGCTCAGTCACCGCAGTTCACGCGGCATACCCAGACAAACTCCCAGGCCTTAAGCGGCATCGACCCCGATGACTGCCTTGACCTCCAAGTAGTCGCGCAATCCGTGCTCGCCCCATTCACGGCCGTTGCCGGACATTTTGAAGCCACCGAACGGTGTATTCATGCCACCTTGCGCGCCGTTCAAAGTCACCTGACCCGCGCGAATGCGTCCGCCAATCCGGCGCGCATGCAGATTGTCCTTCGACCAAACGTAGGCGGCGAGACCATAGGGTGTGTCGTTCGCGATTTGCACCGCCTGTTCCTCGTTGTCGTAGGGCAGGATGCACAGCACAGGTCCGAAGATCTCTTCGCGCGCGATGGTCATATTGTTGTGTACATCGGAGAATATGGTCGGCTTGACGAAGTAGCCCTTAGTGAGACCCTCGGGACGTCCCGAGCCACCGAAGACGACTTTGGCACCTTCGGCAATCCCCTTGGCGATATACCCCTCAACGCGGTCGAATTGCAGCTTGGAGACCAGCGGTCCTAAGTTGGTCTTCTCAGACTTCGGATCACCTGTCACCACGGATTCCGCGACGCGACGCGCGATGGCTTCAACTTCGGCAAGCTTGGCCTTGGGCACCAGCATGCGTGTCGGCGCATTGCAAGACTGGCCTGAATTCTGAAAGACATGCAGCACGCCCTTCGTGACGGCTCGTTCAAAGTCCGCGTCATCGAGCAGTATGTTGGGCGACTTACCGCCCAATTCCTGATGCACTCGCTTCACCGAGGCCGCGGCGTTTTTCGCCACTTCGGTGCCGGCGCGAGTGGATCCGGTGAAGGACACCATGTCGACCTCGCGGTGCGATGACAATGGCGCGCCCACGCTGGGACCGTCGCCATTGATGAGATTGAACACCCCGGCCGGGACGCCCGCCTGGTGCATGACCTTGGCCCAAATGATGGCGCTGAAAGGCGAATACTCGGAGGGCTTCAGCACCATGGTGCAGCCCGCGGCGAGCGCCGGTACGACCTTGGCCGCCACCTGGTTGATGGGCCAGTTCCACGGGGTGATGAGCGCGCATACGCCCACCGGCTCCTGCACCAGCCGCACGGTGCCCTGCATTTCCTCGAACTTGAAGCTCTTCAGCACATCCATCATGGCGCTGATGTGGCCGACGCCGACGCCGGTCTGCGATCCCTTAGATAGAGTGATGGGAGCGCCCATTTCGATGGAAATCGCCTCAGCAATCTCATCATAGTGCGCCTTGTAGGCGGTGAGAATGCGCCCCAGGAGCGCGAGGCGTTCGGCAGGCGAGGTGCTCGAAAAGCTGTCAAAAGCGCGGCGAGCGGCCGTAACGGCGCGATCGACATCCTTGCTGCTCCCCATGGAGATGACCCCGGCAACTTCTTCGGTGGCCGGGTTGATCACGTTCAAATCCTTAGCCTCGACCGGATCCACCCAGGCGCCATCGATGTAGAACTGCCTATTGTCATATGTCATTGCCCAAGCCCCTTCATTGCGGTTTATTTCTTGAGCGCATTCTACCCGCTGCGAAGCGGCGTGCGCAGTTCTTGTCTGCGCCAGCCGACTAACCTCAGGGGTGGGGCCGCCTAAAAGCTCCATACGCGCAAGTTTACGGTCGTGGTTCGCATTTTGGGTCCCCTTAAGTTGCTAGGCTCCTATCCATGAAAATAATCAGAATTCTGCCCCTCGTTCCGGCCATCGTCGCGGCTTTGAGTTTTGCGGGCAGCGCGGCAGCGGCCGGCTTGGAGTACAACCCGGTGCGCTCGAATCCGGTGCAGATCGGCCCGCAGGCGAGCCGGTTGGTGATCGGGTTTCGCACGACGCCGGGCAATTACGTCACGAAGGTCATCCATGCCCGCGCCACGGCGCAAGTTGTGAAAGTCACGCAAGCGCAGACCTCGGATGCGGATGTCAGCGCATTGAGTGTGCGAACCGGTGTTGCCCTGGCACGCTCCCACCAGCTGACCCCGAGCATGCACGTGCTGATTCTGGACAAGCCACTGGTTGGAGCCGAGGTCGATGCGGCCCTTGCGCACCTGCGGGCCGACCCGGCGGTGGCGTTCGCCGATGTCGATGATCACCGCTATGCCCATGCGCTGCCTAACGATCCATTATTTCTCCAGACGGCCACGGCTAGCGGCCAGTGGTACATGCAGCCGCCAAGCTCGGCCACGCCGACCAGCGACGCGGCGGCCACCGATGCCGTTTCGGCTTGGGCCATCACCACGGGAAGCTCGGGTACCGTGATCGCCGATGTCGACAGCGGCATCCGCTTCGAGCATCCCGATCTGCTGCGAGCGGGCTTTGGCGGCCGCCTGTTACCGGGCTACGATTTCGTCAGTCAAGACTTGGACGCCTCGAACAGCAATCCGCTCGGAACTTTCCTGATTGCCAACGACGGCGATGGCTGGGATCCGGATCCTTCGGACCCCGGTGATTGGATCGACAGTACCGATCTTAAAAACACCCAGGTATTTCCCAGCAAAAACTGCAGCGTCTCGAACAGCTCGTGGCATGGCACGCGCGTGATGGGCGTGCTGGGTGCGCTCACCGACAACAGTGCCGGCATTGCGGGCATGACGTGGAAACCGTATCTGTTGCCGGTGCGGGCGCTGGGTAAATGCGGCGGATTCGACTCTGACATCATCACCGGCATCCAGTGGGCTGTGGGAATGCCTGTCAGCGGGGTGGCCGACAACCCGTATCCCGCGGACATCATCAACTTGAGCTTGGGAGGAACCGGGGGCAGCTGTCCCTCCGGCTACCAGAGTCTCATCCAAACACTCACCGGCATGGGTGTGATCATCGTCGCATCGGCCGGGAATGCGAGCGGGCCCGTCGACATTCCGGGCAACTGCCCTGGGGTACTCACGGTGGCCGGATTGAGGAATGTCGGCACCAAGGTCGGCTACAGCAGCTTAGGGCCCGAGGTGGGCATCGCGGCGCCGGCCGGCAACTGCGTCAATACCAGTGGTTCGTGCCTTCGTTCCATCGACACCACGGTCAATGAAGGAACCACGGTGCCGGGCACGAACTCGTATACCGATCAAACCAACCCGAACCTGGGCACAAGCTTCTCCGCACCCATTGTTTCCGGGGTAATCGCCCTGATGCGAGCCGCCAACGCGAATCTCACGCCACCACAGCTGATTGCGCGCATCAAAGCCAGCTCGACGCCGTTTCCCCAGCCCCTGGCGTTGGCGCAGTGCTCCTCCACCACCAGTTCAAGCGTCGAATGTGCTTGTACGACCAGCACTTGCGGCGCTGGCATGGTGAACGCATTCAGCGCCGTCAAGGCAGCCTTAAATCCCATTGCCGCGGTAAATATCCCCGCCGGCTTCATGGGAGGCAACGTCACGCTCGATGCCGGCGGCAGCGCCGCTGCCTGCCACGCCACGGTCAGCTCTTACGCCTGGAGCAGCAGCGGTGCGGTGCAGATATTGGGCGCTACGACAGGTTCCACAGTGAACGTCGTATCGAGCGGGACAGGAACGCTGACGTTGGTGGTGACGGATTCGGCCGGCAACCAAGATTCCGCAGTGGTTAATTTCAAGGCGAACGGCGCCATAAGCACAGCGCCATCGTCGGCGGGCACCAGCGCCTCGGCTTGCATCGCAGACAAGACCGTGACACCCGCCGCGCCGACGGTGGCTGCAACGTTCTCGCCGGCCAGCGTCGCTGCGAACGTTGCCGCTGTGCTCGTTTTAAACTTCACTAATCCCAATGGCTTCGCGTTGACCCAGTCGGGCATCACCTTCTCATTACCCGCCAATGTAACGGTGGACTCGCCCGCGCCCTCCAGCACCTGCGCCGGCAGCGCTTTGTCACTGACCAGCACGACGAGCACCGTAACCTTAACCGGCGCCAATATTCCTGCCAGCGGCAGTTGCAACCTTTCGTTGAACGTGAAAAGCGCCATGACGGGGGCTTATCTGACGTCCATCCCGTCGAACACGTTGCTGACCGCACCTGCGGGAGGCAATACTGCGCCGGCCTCGGCAACCCTCACGGTAACCGCAGCGACAGTGAGCGTTACCACAACCAAGAGCGGGGGCGGCGGGTCTCTCGACTGGCTGGATATCATGCTGGTCACCGGCGTACTGCTCGTCGTGCGGGGACATGCGGCGCGACGGCCGCCGCGGTTGTAATAAATGGGCGCCGCGCTTGGGTGGCCGCGACGTTATAATCCAAGGATATGACGAACACAAACCCGCCGCGCGCCGCGATGCAGGCAATTAAATCCCATCAGGATGCGCGCGGCGCGGTGTTCGAGCCGCTTTCCGATGAGGAACTTAGCGGACAAAAAAACGTGCATGTCGTGCTGACGCAGCCCAGTGCCGTGCGCGGCAATCATATACATCGCACCGCCACGGAAATCACCACCGTGGTTGGACCTTGCTTGATCAGATTGAAGGAGCAGGGCGCCATTCGAGATATCGATGTGCCCCCGGGCGAGATTGTGCGCTTGACCATACCACCCGGCGTCGTGCATGCATTTCGCAACACCGGGGATCGCGCCATGGTGCTGGTTTCATTCAGCACCAACGTGCACGATCCTCATGGCGGCGACACGGTGCGAGAGGAAATTCTCTAGGAAGCTTGCAGGTGCATCGGCAAGGACTTGCTTTCAAGAACACGGCCTTGTTCAAACGCGGCGTTTGGCTCAGTGCAGCTGCCTTGCTTGCCTTTGTCCTCGCGCCAGCGGCGCTCAGCGGCGAGCTGCGCAGCAATCCGGTGCCCAGTGCCATCGCCTTCGTGCTGCTGGTTGCCGCGCTTATTTATTTTTTTTGGAGAACTCAAGTACATCGTCTGGCCGATTACGTGCATGATTGCCAGGATAGCCTCGAGGTTCGTAGGGGTCGCACCAATGAAACGATACCGCTATCGAATGTCTCCGGCGCAGAGGTCACAAGCCACGGAGGCTTTCACCGCATTACCATCCGTCTGCGCGAGCGCGCGAAAATGGGACGCCAAATCGAATTTCTGCCGCAAGCGAGCTTGTGGTCGAATCTTGTGGCGATTCAGGCCTTGGCTCGTACCCTGACGGAACGGGCGCAAAAGGCGCGCGCGATCAGTGACCTTCGAGTTCCCTGATCGTTGGCAGGTCAAGCTCGTAACCGCGCTTAAAATCCCGAATATGCTTTTCCATCCAAGTCCTGGCTTGCTCGCTTTTGTTAAGTTTGATGGCATCGATGATTTTGCTTTGCGCAGCTTCGATGCGCGAACGCGCCTGCGGCACGCGGTCGATGATGGCCGACAGGGCGGGTTCCAGTAAAAGATTGAGCGGCGATTGCGCTAGGGCCAGCACCCGGTTGCCGCTGGCTTCGGCCACGGCCGTGAAAAAATCCACGACCGCCGCCACCGCCGCGGCGGTATCGCCGGTTCCCTCGCTGAAGCGCGTGCTTGCCCGCGTCAGTCCCCGCAGCTGGGCCGCGGTGCGCCGCGATGCCGCATACTGGGCAGCGGCCGGTTCGATGGCCATCATCGCCTCCCACAACTCCATAAACGTGACATCGTGAAGTGCCAGTGCGCGGCTCACGCCCGAGCTTACGCGCTGTGGTTCGGGGCGAGTAACCCGCAGGCGCTTCTCGCCGCGTTCGCGTCCCAGCAATCCGTGTATCTCCAGTTCGCGAATGGCTTCCCGGATCGTCGAACGGTTGACCCCGAACTGACGTGCAAGATCGGTTTCGGAGGGCAGGGCATCGCCTGTGCGCAATGTCCGCGCTACGATGCGTTGTTCGATGAGAATTGCGATCTTCCGATAGGCCGGATCATCGACCAACGGTGCAAACAGATCGGTCATTGGCCTTCCCCGAACAGTTCCCGCCCGATCAGCATGCGCCGAATTTCCGAGGTGCCCGCGCCGATTTCGTAGAGCTTTGCATCGCGCAGCAATCGACCCGTGGGGTAATCGTTGATGTAGCCGTTGCCGCCCAGGAGTTGAATGGCATCAAGCGCGGCGCGGGTCGCAGCTTCGGCGCAGAACAAGATGCAAGCCGCCGCATCCTTGCGGGTGTGATCGCCGCGATCGCAAGCCGCAGCCACCATGTACACGTAGCTGCGGGACGCATTCAGCGAGGCGTACATGTCCGCAAGCTTGCCTTGAACGAGCTCAAAGGTGCCGATGGCCTGCCCGAATTGCTTTCGTTCGCGTACATAAGGTACGGCCACATCGAGCGCCGCGGCCATGATGCCGAGCGGCCCTCCGGATAACACCACCCTCTCGAAGTCGAGGCCGCGCATCAATACGCTGACACCGTGATTTTCACTGCCCAAAAGATTTTCCGCGGGAACCTCGCAGCCATCGAAAATCAGCTCGCTGGTGCTCGAGCCGCGCATCCCGAGCTTGTCGAGCTTCTGGGCAGGAGTGAAGCCCTTGAAATTCTTTTCAATGATGAAGGCGCTGATGCCGCGCGCGCCGGCGTCCGGCGTGGTTTTAGCGTAAACCACCAGCACGTCGGCCTCCGGACCGTTGGTGATCCACATTTTGCGTCCATCAAGCACGTAGCCATCACCGCGACGCACCGCCTTGAGCTGCATGGAAACGACATCCGACCCGGCGCCAGGCTCGGACATGGCGAGCGCGCCGACGTGCTCACCACTGATGAGCTTGGGTAAGTACTTTTGCTTTTGCATCTCGGTTGCATTGAGCGCCAACTGATTTACGCAAAGATTCGAATGGGCACCGTAGCTCAACCCCACCGCGGCGGACGCACGCGAGATTTCCTCCATGGCCACGGTATGTGCGAGATAGCCCAAGCCGGCGCCGCCGTGCTCGGGATCTACGGTGAGACCAAGAAGTCCAAGGTCGCCGGCTTCGCGCCACAAATCGCGAGGGAACACATTGCTGCGGTCGATTTCTTGGGCGCGAGGTGCGATGCGCTCTTCGGCAAAGCGTCGTACCTGGTCTCTGACGGTGTCGATCACTTCGCCGAGGCCGAAGTTGAATTCTCGATAAGCAGAATCGGGCATTGTTACCGCCCCCCATTGTCATCGGCTCAAGATCGTTGGATAATCGGACTGTCCGACAATTCTGCCACGCTTAGAGCGACAAAGCCAATGGCCAAGATAGCCACGAAGATCGACATACGTTCCGCGGAATTTGCCGAAAACCAAGCGGCCATGCAGAAGGTGGTTGAGGATCTACGGTCGACGCTGCGGCGCAATGCGACCGGCGGCAGCGCCGCGGCGCGCGAGAAGCATGTCAAGGCGGGAAAGCTGTTGGCGCGCGAACGCATTGCAGCCCTGCTCGATCCCGGCTCACCTTTTCTGGAGCTCTCGGCGCTGGCGGCACAAGGGGTGTACGGCGAAGAGTTGCCCGGGGCGGGGCTGATTACCGGTATCGGGCGGGTCAGCTCGCGCGAGTGTATGGTTCTCGCCAACGATCCGACGGTGAAGGGCGGCACGTACTACCCGCTCACCGTGAAGAAGCACTTACGGGCACAGGAGATCGCGGGCGACAACGCATTGCCGTGCATCTATCTGGTGGAAAGCGGCGGTGCATTCTTGCCGCGGCAAGATGAGGTATTCCCGGACCGCGAACACTTCGGACGAATTTTCTTCAACCAGGCCAGGCTCTCGGCGCAGGGCGTGGCCCAGATCGCGGTGGTGCACGGTTCATGCACCGCAGGCGGCGCCTACGTGCCTGCAATGTCGGATCAGGCCATAATCGTGCGCAACCAGGGACGTGTATTCCTCGGCGGTCCACCGCTGGTGCGCGCCGCGACCGGTGAGGAGATCGACGCGGAATCCTTGGGCGGTGCGGATGTTCATTGCCGCAAGTCAGGAGTGACAGACTACTATGCCGAGAACGACACGCATGCGTTGGCCTTTGCACGCCGCGCGGTCGCGCGCCTGCGACCTGCAACTCTGCGCGCCGCACCACCCGCTTCGCCGCTGAGCGGCATCGAAAGTCCTTTCGATGCGAAGGAACTGTACGGCATCATCCCGCAAAGTTCCCGCAAGCCGTACGATGTGCATGAGCTTATCGCGCGCCTGGTCGACGGTGCCTGGTTCGATGAGTTCAAGGCGTTATACGGGACCACGCTGGTCTGCGGTTTCGCCGACATCCACGGAATGACGGTGGGAATCTTGGCGAACAATGGCATCTTGTTTTCCGAGAGTGCGCTCAAAGGCACGCATTTCATTGAGTTGTGCTGCCGCGAAGGTATTCCCTTGGTCTTCTTGCAGAACATTGCCGGTTTCATGGTCGGCCAAGCCGCCGAGGCGGGCGGTATTGCCAAGGACGGAGCGAAACTGGTAACGGCGGTGGCGTGCGCCTCGGTCCCGAAATATACGGTGGTGATCGGCGGCAGCTTCGGCGCGGGCAACTACGCGATGTGCGGGCGCGCCTACAGCCCGCGGTTCTTGTTCCAATGGCCGAATGCGCGCACATCCGTGATGGGCGGCGAGCAGGCAGCGAGCGTGCTCGCGACCATCAAGCGCGAAGCGCTGGAACGCATCGGCGAGAGCTTCAGCGATGCCGAGGAGGAAAAGCTCAAGGCGCCGATCCGCGAGCAGTTCGAGCGCCAAGGGCATCCGTACTACGCCTCCGCGCGGTTGTGGGACGATGGGGTAATCGATCCGCTCGACACCAGGCAGGTCTTAGGCTTGGCGCTCGCACTGACGCGCGCCCAAGAGCCTGCGGCTACACGCTACGGCGTGTTTCGAATGTGACCTTTCAGATGATGCGGCGACTTCTCATAGCCAATCGGGGCGAAATCGTGTGCCGCATCGTTCGCAGCGCGCGGCGCTTAGGCGTGACCAGTATTGCAATGTATTCGGATGCGGACCGCACTGCCATGCACGTGCGCGAGGCAGATGAGGCCTATTACCTTGCGGCTGCACCTGCCGCCGAAAGCTATTTGAACATCGGCAGGATTATTGCGCTGGCAAAGCGCGTCGGCGCCGATGCCATCCACCCCGGCTATGGTTTTCTGTCGGAAAACGCCGAATTCGCGCAAGCGTGTCTCGATGCCGGATTGACTTTTGTTGGGCCGCCTGCCGCAGCGATCAAATCAATGGGCTCGAAGAGTGCTTCCAAGGCGGCCATGGCGGCGGTCGGTGTGCCGGTGGCGCCGGGGTATCACGGCGCCGATCAATCGACGCAGCGGCTCATCGAGGAGGCGGCGCGCGTCGGCTATCCACTCATCATCAAGGCAAGCGCGGGTGGCGGCGGCAAGGGCATGCAGGTCGTAAACAGCGCCGCCGAGGTACCTTCGGCAGTGGAATCGGCGCAGCGCTTGGCGCGGACGGCCTTCGGCGACGATCGCTTGCTCATGGAGCGCTATTTTCCCAAAGCGCGCCACGTCGAGGTGCAGATTTTCGCAGACGCGCACGGCCATACTTTAAGCCTGTTCGACCGCGATTGCTCGGTGCAGCGCCGGCATCAAAAAATTATCGAGGAAGCGCCGGCCCCAGGGCTTCGCGATGAGGTTCGCGCCTCGATGGCGCAAGCTGCCGTCAGGTCCGCGCAAGCCGTTGGCTACATCGGTGCGGGCACGGTCGAATTCCTGGTGGATGAGGCTCAAAACTTCTACTTCATGGAGATGAATACACGCTTGCAGGTGGAGCACCCGGTTACCGAATGCATCACCGGCATCGATTTGGTGGAATGGCAGTTAGCCGTGGCGCAGGGTGAGCATCTGCCGCGAACTCAAGCGGATATCAAGCAGCGCGGCGTCGCCGTCGAGGCACGGCTCTATGCAGAGGATCCCGCGCATGACTATTTGCCGAGCGTCGGCCGCATTGTGCACCTGCGCTGGCCGCAAAGCGTGCCGGGCTTGCGGCTGGATACGGGCCTCGAGGCGGGCGATGAGGTCTCGGTGTACTACGATCCCATGCTCGGAAAAATCATCGCCTGGGGCGAATCGCGTGCCGCCGCCATTGACCTTTTGCAGCGCGCCCTTGGCGAGCTTGAGATCGTCGGCGTCGCAACCAATCGCGCGCTGCTATCGAGCGTCCTGGCAGATGAGGAGTTTCGCCGCGGAGCGGTGGGTACTGATTTTCTGACTGCACGCCGTACGCAATTGCGCTTTGGCGAGCTCTCGGCGGAAGGCGCCGACATTGCGCTCGCGGCGGTGTGGTGCGCTGCTGAGCGTGGCGAGCACAACGCGCTGTGGGCTGACAGCCGCGGTTGGCGGCTCGCGGCGCTGCCGAGTACGGTGTGGCGGTTCGCGCAGGGCAGCGCCGCGGTGCAGTTCTCGCTGCCGGACACCTATCTGGCCTGGGTGGGTGAGCAAGATTACCCAATGCGCGTGCTGTCGCGCAGCGCGCAATTGCTGCGGGTGGAATGCCGGGATCGCATCGAAGAGGTTCGGCTATTCGCGGCGGATAGGGCGCTGCATTTATTTCGAGGCGGCCGGCATGCCATGCTTACGTTGCAAAGCACCGATGATGCGTTGCAAGTCGCCGGCGGCATCGAGCAAGGGTCATTGCTCACGCCGCTTCCAGGAACCATCGTCGCAGTGCATGTGGAACCGGGACAGCAGGTGGCGCGCGGCGCGCCGTTGGTTACCGTGGAGGCGATGAAGATGGAACATACCTTGACGGCGCCGCACGAGGGCGTGGTATCGCGGATAGTCTTCGGCCTGTCGGACCGGGTGCAGGCGGGCGCCATCCTGGTGGAACTCTCGCCGCTGGAAAAATAATTTGCCTTCAGGCGACTTGCGCGTCCGCGGCCATTTCAAGCATGGGCAACGTGACCTTGAAACGCGTTTCCCGGCCCGGCAGGCTGGCAAGCGCGATCTTGCCGCCGGCTTCATGGACGTAACGACGCACCAGCGACATGCCCGTGCCATGCTTCGCCTCGCCGTCATTGTTCGCCATAGTCGTGAAGCCGGACTTGAAAATCAATTTAATCACTTGACGATCATGCAAGCCGGCGGCGAGCTCTGCGCTCAAGAGCCCCTTGGCGACCGCGACTTCGCGCACTTTGACCGGGTCGAGACCCCGGCCGTCATCTTGGAAAGCCATTTCGAAGCCAATTCCCGGCGCGGACTTGAAATTCAATTGCAGCGTCGCGTTAGGCGGCTTGCCGGCAGCCTCACGCTCGGTGGCGGCTTCAATCCCGTGCACCACGGCATTTCGGATCAGTTGGATCGCCACGTTCTTTACCGTCGCCTGATAGCGCGGGGGAACTGACTCCAGTCCGTTGCAGGCGAGCAGCACCGTTTTGTGGTGTTCTTGCGCCACTAGGTCGCAGAGCGTGGCCAACGTGCTTTCCAGGCTGCCCACCGTCGCTGTGCGCGGCGCCGCGGAGGGCTTCTGCATCTGCGCGAAAAATTTCGGCGCTTCGATGATTTCGGTGCCATTTTCGGTGACGAATCCCGTGGCAGCCGCGCGTGCAGAGCCGGTCGGGCGTGATGCGGACGCCCCAGGCTCAGTCTCCCGCACCGGGCTGGCTTGTGAGGTCAGCGATCTTAGCAAGGCGAATTGTCCGTAGAGCGCATCAAGCTTGACGGCGAGGGGGAGGAAATCGCTGCCACTTAAGGTTTCTCGGCTGCGCAGTTCCTGCAATGCCGCCTCGAAGTTGAGCGCTGCGTTCTGCATTCCAGACAGCTGCAGCGCCTCGGCATCGTGTCGTATGCAATCTACCTGCTGCAATGTATCTTCCAATTTGTTGCGAAAAATGCTGGCCTCACGCGCCGGTTTTTTCAGAACCTCATTGATACTTTTCATCGACGCGTCGGTGCTCTGCAAAAAACTGCCGAAGCGGGTGCCGCCTGCTTGCAGCACGCTGCGCAAGATTTCGCCTTGCGTCAGGGTCTGAACCCGCAAGTCCTCGAGCTCACGATGCTGCTGAACGCGGGCAGTGATGTCGGTGACGCTCACCATCCAGGAGCGTGGCTCGTTCGGATTTTGGACGGTGCTGAATTCGAAAGAGTAATGTGCGGCGGCGAAGCTGCCGTCCGTGTTGCTCAACTTCACCTCAACGTCCTGCAGCGGATCGAATTCCCCTTGAGGCGTTCCGTGTTCGAGAAAATGCGCCATGTGCGTGCGCACCACGCTCAGGGTTTTCGCTGAGACCAGCGGACCGATCAACTTCTCGACGGTTAAATGCGCGAAATCCTGGCGGCGAAATAGAGTCCTCAGCGCCGCCGACACTTGCGGTTGCACCTTGCCCTTGCCATCCATGAGGAATAGCCCGGTGCTGCTGGTTTTCAGAATGGCATCGGTCAGCCGATTGCTTGCGCTGATCAGTTCCTGTTTTTCGCGCTCGTGGCGCTTAACGGATATGAACATGACCTTCACAGGGTGCCAAAGGGCGGCGAGGCTGGGCATGATGGCTGTCACAGCCTAGCTTGCGGGTTTTACCTAAGCTGCGGCGGTGCGAGAGTCTGTGACGAGCGTCACGATTATGCGACGGCAGCGATGGGTCCTAGGTCGGCCAACAACTCATCCGCGGATGTATATCGGGCGCTCTGTTGCTTCGCCATGAGCCGATCCAGCAACGGTTGCTGCATTGCCGTGGACTCTGGCAGTGAGGGGACGGGGGAGCTGGTGTGCTGCGACATGATGGCCACGGCACTGCGGCCATTGTAGGGCCTCTGCCCGGTGAGCATTTCGTAGAACATCACCCCCA
>JANYAD010000022.1 GCA_025355165.1 Gammaproteobacteria bacterium
CTGGTGGCGAGGAAGTCCTTGTCAGTGCGCGACACGGAGGCTCTGGTGCGGCGCATCATGAGTCCACGAGCCTCCGAATCGAGCTCCGAAGCCAAGCCCATGGACCCGGACATACACAGGCTGGAGAGGGAAATTGCGGAGAAGTTAGGCGCCAAAGTGTCCTTTCAGCACGCCACCTCCGGCAAGGGCAAGCTGATCGTCAGCTACAACAGTCTCGATGAACTCGAGGGCATCCTGGCCCACATCCAATAGGGCGAAAAAGAGCTTAAAACGCCTTGATGCACCGGGGCCGCCTCTCTATAATGCGCCGGCCATTTTTGGCACAACACAGCGAAGTGTTGCATAGCTTCGCTACATGGGAATTGACTTGGCTGCGATCGACTTGGCCTTAGCGCGGCGGCTGGCTCTCAGCGTCGTACTGGGCCAGGCGGCCGTGACCGTAGTTTGCGCCCTCGCGGGCTGGCTGATCGCCGGTCCTCACGCTGCATTGTCTGCGGCGATTGGCGGCGGGATCAGCACCGCTGCGAGTCTCGTCATGGCATGGCTGGGTTTCGGCGGCAAATCGGCTGCAGATGGGCAGCGGGCGATGCGTGCGTTCTTTATAGGGGAAAGCGCCAAGATTGCGATCGTTATCGTGCTGTTCGTGGTGGTGCTGAAGTCGATGAAGGTGGTGCCGTTGGCGATGCTCGGTGCCTATGTAGCGACCTTCTTCGTGTTTTGGGTTGCTCTGGCGAATGTGCTGCCGCCGCTCGGCGGGACAAATGTTCCGCGCGGACGCTGAAATTTAGTTGATTTGAGGCGAATGAGACACACATAAGAATTGACATGGCAGCAGAAGAACCCAGCAGCGCGAACGAGTACATTCTTCATCACTTGACGTTCCTATCCAACAAGGAACCGAAAGGGATAGTGGATTTTTCCGTGATTCACCTGGACACCGTATTTTTTTCCTCGGTGCTGGCATTGCTGTTCGGCGGGGCGTTTTATTTCGCCGCGCGCACCGCAAATGCGGGCGTGCCCGGCAAGTTTCAGAACTTCGTCGAACTCCTGGTGGAGTTCGTCGATACGCAAGTAAAGGACAGTTTCCACGGCACCAACAAACTGCTCGCGCCCCTGGCCCTGACGATTTTTTGCTGGGTGTTTCTTTTCAACGCGATGGATATTTTGCCGGTCGATCTATTGCCCGCGCTGGCGCACGGCGCGGGCGTCGAGCACCTAAAAGTGGTTCCGAGCACCGATCTGAACACCACCTTCGCGATGTCGTTGACGGTATTTGTTTTGATCATCTACTACAGCATCAAGGTGAAGGGTCTCGGCGGTTTTTTGGCCGAACTCACCATGCAGCCCTTTACCACAAAGAATCCCGTCGTAAAGATCTTGCTGATTCCGGTAAATCTGCTGCTCGAGATTGTGCCGTTTTTGGCGCGGCCCATTTCGCTGTCGTTGCGTCTGTACGGCAATCTTTTCGCGGGCGAAATGATTTTCCTGCTGTTGGCGGCCCTCACGCTGCACGGCGCCTCTCAGTTGTCGAGTGCGGGCGGTTGGGCGCTTCTAGTGGCGCAATTCGCGTTGGCATTTTTGTGGGCGGTGTTTCACCTGCTGGTGATCACGCTGCAAGCTTTCATCTTCATGGTGCTGACGATCGTCTATCTGTCGATGGCGCAGGAACATCATTGATGTCTCGAGTTCGGTAACAAAGCAAGTTCGCATCTGTTTCGCTTAGGAGAATTGAATGGAAAATTTTGCACACGTCCAGGCCATGACCGTGCTGGCCGTCGGGATCATCTTCGGCATGGGCGCGCTCGGCACTGCCATCGGCTTCGGTATTCTGGGAGGCCGTTTTCTCGAGGGTGCCGCCCGCCAGCCTGAGCTCACCCCCATGCTGCAAGTCAAGATGTTCATCGTGGCGGCACTGGTCGACGCCGTCGCCATGATCGGCATCGGATTCGCCCTGTTCTTTACCTTCGCGAATCCGTTTACAGCCGGTCTGACGCACTAGCAGTGCCGGTCACCCTGGTCAGGAGACGATTGTGAATATCAATCTCACGCTGATCGTGCAGATGCTCGTTTTTATCGTCCTTATCTGGTTCACGATGAAATTCGTGTGGCCGATGATTTTAGGTCCGATGGAAGAGCGTTCGCGCAAAATCGCGGCAGGCCTTGAAGCCGCAGAAAAGGGCAAGCAGGAGCTGGCCCAGGCAAATGAGCGCGCCGAGGTGGTCCTGCGCGAGGCGCGCGAACGGGCCGCGCATATCATCGACCAGGCGCAGCATCGAGCCAACGACATGGTGGAAGAGGCGAAAGGCGCCGCAACCGCGGAGGGCGCTCGGCTGTTGGCATCCGCGAAGGAGCAGATCGGCCTGGAGGCGGCGCACGCTCGCGACAGCCTGCGCCGCGATGTGGCGCAGATTGCGGTCAGCGCGGCATCAAAGATTCTGCAGCGTGAAATCGACCCGCGAACGCACAGCGATTTGATCGACCAACTAGCGGCGCAAATTTAGGATCGCGCGACATGGCTGAGAAGACAACCATCGCGCGGCCTTACGCCAAAGCATCTTTCGAAGAAGCCAAGGCCGATAAACGTCTGGCGGAATGGTCGCAGATGCTGCGGACGGCCGCCGCCGCGGTGCGGGATCCGCGCGTTCACGACTTGCTTGGCAGCCCTTCGGTCAGCAGTGAAGAGCTGGCGCAGTTCGTGATGGAACTCGCCGATCCAAAGATCGACGAACACGGGCGAAACTTCTTCCGCATCCTGGCGCAGAATCATCGGCTGGCTTACATCCCGGAAATTTCGGCGCTGTTCGATGAATTCAAAGACGAGGCCGAACGCATCGTCGACGTGACGGTTACCTCGGCTGCGCCGATCGACAACGAGCAGCAGCAAGCGCTTGCGAAAGCCCTGGAGCGCAAGCTCAAGCGCTCGGTGCGCCTGCATTGCGCCACCGATCCCACACTTATCGGCGGCGCCGTGCTGCGTTCAGGCGATACGGTAATCGACGGTTCCTTGCTCAGCCGGCTCAAACGCATCGCGTTCGAGTTGACGGCTTAGCGACCAGTATTTGCTAGAGGATTCAAGGTATGTCCATTAAGGCATCGGAAATCAGCGACCTCATTAAGGCGCGCATCGACAAGTTCCAGTCCGCCACCGAGGCGCGCAATGTCGGCACCGTGGTGAGCGTCACCGACGGCATCGTGCGCATCCATGGGCTCGCCGACGCGCGCTACGGGGAAATGTTGGAATTCACCGGCAACACCTTCGGACTGGCCTTGAATCTGGAGCGGGATTCGGTCGGCTCCGTCGTACTCGGCGACTACAAGCACATTTCCGAGGGATCCGAGGTCAAGACCACGGGCCGCATTCTAGAAGTGCCGGTGGGGCCTGAGTTGTTGGGACGCGTGGTGGACGCGCTCGGGACGCCCATCGACGGCAAGGGTCCGGTGAACGCCAAGCTCAAATCGCCGTTGGAACGCGTCGCTCCCGGCGTTATTTTCCGCAAGAGCGTGTCTCAGCCCGTCCAGACCGGCCTCAAGGCCATCGACGCGATGGTGCCGATCGGCCGCGGCCAGCGCGAGCTCATCATCGGCGATCGACAGACCGGCAAGACCGCGGTGGCGATCGACACCATCATCAATCAGAAGGCCACCGGCGTTAAGTGCATCTATGTTGCCATCGGACAGAAGCAAAGCTCGATCGCCAATGTCGTACGCAAGCTCGAGGAGCACGGTGCTCTGGCTCACACCATCATCGTCGCGGCGTCGGCCTCCATGCCGGCGGCCATGCAATATCTCGCGCCCTATGGCGGCTGCGCAATGGGCGAGTACTTCATGGACAACGGCGAAGATGCGCTGATCGTTTACGACGATCTGTCGAAACAGGCCGTCGCCTACCGCCAAATCTCGCTGCTGCTGCGCCGGCCGCCCGGCCGCGAAGCCTATCCCGGCGACGTGTTTTATCTGCACTCACGGCTGCTGGAACGTTCTGCGCGCGTCAACGAGGAATACGTCGAAAAAATCACCCAAGGCAGGGTGAAGGGCAAGACCGGTTCCCTGACAGGCCTGCCGATCATCGAGACCCAGGCGGGCGATGTCACGGCGTTCGTGCCGACCAACGTCATTTCAATCACCGACGGGCAGATTTTCCTGGAAACCGATTTGTTCAATGCCGGCATGCGTCCCGCCATCAACGCCGGCATTTCCGTATCCCGTGTCGGCGGCGCCGCGCAAACCAATATCATCAAGAAGCTGGGCGGCGGAGTCCGTTTGGCGCTGGCGCAATACCGCGAACTTGCGGCCTTCTCCCAATTCGCCTCGGACTTGGATGAAGCCACCCGCAAACAGTTGGAACGCGGCCAACGCGTCACAGAGCTCATGAAGCAGAAGCAGTACGCGCCGATGTCGGTGGCCGAGATGGCGCTGTCGCTGTTCGCCGCCAACAATGGCTACTTCGACAAAGTCGACCGTCTCAAGATGGTCGACACGGAGAACGCGTTGCAGTCCTTCGCGCGCACCAGCTTCAGCGAGTTGCTCAACAGCATCAATGCCAAGCCGGATTTGACGAAGGAAGTCGAAGCGGCACTGAAGAAGTGCTGCGGCGAGTTCTTTGCAACTTTGTAATCAGGGCTTGAAGAGAAAGTAATGGCAGGCGCAAAAGAAATCCGCGGCAAAATTGCGAGTATCAAAAATACCCGCAAGATTACCAAGGCGCTGGAAATGGTGGCAGCAAGCAAGATGCGCAAGGCGCAGGAGCGGATGCGCGCCGCCCGCCCCTACGCGGAGAAGATCCGCAAAATCATCGGGCACTTGCGCGCGGTGAATCTCGATTACAAGCATCCCTTCACCTTGGAGCGCAAGGTGGTGGCCGTGGGCATCGTCGTCATCAGCACCGATCGAGGGTTGGCCGGTTCGCTCAACCTGAACCTGTTCAAGGCTACCCTGGCGGCGATCCGCGAAGCACAATCGCGCGGCCAAAAGGTGTCCCTGTGCATTATCGGTTCCAAGGCGCTGCAATTCTTTCGCAGGCTGCAGGGCGTGGAGATCGCAGCATCGGTCACGCACTTGGGGGATAGGCCGCACGTCAGCGATTTGATCGGCACCACCAAGGTCATGCTGGATTTTTATCGCGACGCCAAATTAGATCAGCTGCTGCTGGCGCACAACGTGTTCGTCAACACCATGACGCAAAAGGCGGTCGTGTCACAGCTGCTGCCGATTCAGACCATCGACCAGGATGAGCTGCAGGAGCGTTGGGATTACATCTACGAGCCGGGCTCCTTGGAAATTCTCGACGGCATTCTTATGCGCTATGTCGAGGCGCAAATTTTTCAGGGGGCCGTGGAGAACGTCGCGTGCGAAATGGCGGCACGCATGGTGGCCATGAAGGCTGCGACGGATAACGCCGGCGAGCTCATCGATGAGCTACAACTTATTTACAACAAGGCCCGTCAGGCCGCGATCACGAAAGAACTTTCGGAAATCGTCGGCGGCGCGGCAGCGGTTTAGGCAAGAGGTCAGTAATTATGTCCAGCGGTAAAATCGTGCAGATCATCGGTGCGGTCATCGACGTCGAGTTTCCGCGCGATCAGATTCCCAAGGTGTACGACGCGCTTCAGCTCGATGAGGTGGATCTCACCCTCGAGGTACAGCAACAGCTGGGCGATGGCGTGGTGCGCGCGATTGCGATGGGACCTTCCGAAGGATTGCGCCGGGGGCTGACAGTCAGGGGGACGGGGAAGGGAATTTCCGTGCCGGTGGGCGCCGGCACACTCGGGCGCATTATGGACGTGCTCGGCAAGCCGCAAGACGAGCGCGGTCCGGTAGAAGCCAAGGAATATCTGCCGATCCATCGCCCGGCGCCGGCCTACGACGAGCAGGCCGGCGGTCAGGATCTTCTGGTCACGGGCATCAAAGTGATCGACCTGTTGGTGCCCTTCGCCAAGGGCGGTAAGGTGGGCCTGTTCGGCGGCGCCGGCGTTGGCAAGACCGTGAACATGTTGGAACTCATTAATAACATTGCCAAGCAATACAGCGGCCTGTCCGTGTTTGCCGGCGTCGGCGAACGTACCCGCGAGGGCAATGACTTCTATCATGAAATGATCGAGTCGGGCGTCATCGACAAAGACAATCTCGGCAATTCCAAAGTGGCCATGGTGTATGGCCAGATGAACGAGCCGCCCGGCAATCGGCTGCGCGTCGCGCTGACCGGCCTGACCATGGCGGAATATTTCCGCGATGAAAAGCAAGCCTCGGGCAAAGGCCGCGATGTGCTGTTCTTCGTTGACAATATTTACCGCTACACTTTGGCAGGAACCGAAGTCTCGGCGCTGCTTGGCCGCATGCCCTCCGCGGTGGGCTATCAGCCCACGCTGGGTGAAGAAATGGGCGTGTTGCAGGAGCGCATTACTTCAACCAAAACCGGTTCGATCACATCGATTCAGGCCGTGTACGTGCCCGCCGATGACTTGACCGACCCGTCTCCGGCAACCACCTTCGCGCACTTGGATGCGACCGTGGTGCTGTCGCGGCAAATCGCCTCGCTCGGCATTTATCCGGCTGTCGACCCGCTCGATTCCACCAGCCGCCAGCTCGATCCATTGGTCGTCGGCCAGGAACACTATGACACCGCGCGCGCCGTGCAAGCCGTGTTGCAAAGGGCCAAGGAGCTGCAGGACATCATCGCGATTCTCGGCATGGATGAGCTGTCCGAAGAAGATAAGTTGAGCGTATACCGCGCGCGAAAAATCCAGCGCTTCTTTTCGCAACCCTTCAACGTGGCGAAAGTATTCACCGGGCAGGACGGCAAGATCGTCGCGCTGAAAGATACCATCCGGGGTTTCAAAGCCATCATCGCCGGCGAATACGATCATTTACCCGAACAGGCCTTCTATATGATCGGAGCCATCGAAGAGGCCGTCGAGAAAGCCAAGACTCTGTCATAAAGCGCATATGGCCCACACCATTCACGTCGATATAGTCAGCGCCGAAGGCCAGATCTTTTCCGGCGAGGCGAATCAGGTGTTCGTGCCCGGATCGCAGGGCGAACTCGGCATTTATCCGCGCCATGCGCCGTTGCTGACCACCTTGAAGCCCGGCGACGTTCGGGTTCACGTGGACGGTCAAGAGGAGCAAGTGTTCTATGTGGGCGGCGGGGCTCTGGAAGTGCAGCCTCACCAAGTGACGGTGCTCGCCGATACGGCGGCGCGTGCGCGCGACCTGGACGAGGCCGCCGCACTAGCGGCGAAGCAGCGCGCGGAAGAAGCCGTGCGCAGCCGCGGCGACAAAGTAGATGTGGCTGCGGCGCAGGCCGAATTGCTGCGTGCCGTGGCGCAATTGCGCGCCATAGAGCGCATGCGCAAGAAATCGCGTTAGTGGCCTCTCCGTAAGTAGGACCTCCGCAACTTCGGAGCCTTCATGCAAGTTTCGGTCGTGATTTTGGCAGCGGGCCAGGGCAAGCGGATGAACTCCAGCTTGCCCAAGGTGCTGCAGCCCTTAGCGGGCCGCCCGCTGCTGCAGCACGTGATCAACGCCGCGCGCAGTGCGAACCCGGTCAGTATCTACGCGGTTTACGGACATGGTGGCGCGCAAGTGCAGGCCGCGCTTGCGCACGAAGACATCGAGTGGGTGTTGCAGGCCGATCAGCTGGGCACAGGCCATGCCGTGATGCAGGCCATGTGCGTCATTCCGGACGATCATGTGGTGCTCGTGCTGTACGGTGATGTGCCTTTGATCAGCTCAAGCACGCTGGCGAGATTGACTGCCGCCGCCGCGGACGCCCTCGCACTGCTGTCCGTCGAATTGGATGACTCCACGGGCTACGGGCGGCTGCTGCGTGATGCAAAAGGTGAGGTCGCCGCCATCGTCGAACACAAGGATGCGACCGCGGCGCAACTCAAGATACGCGAAGTGAACTCAGGATTGATGGCCGCGCCGGCGGGGTTT
The DNA here is from genome assembly GCA_025355165.1 of Gammaproteobacteria bacterium. Classification (GTDB taxonomy): domain Bacteria; phylum Pseudomonadota; class Gammaproteobacteria; order Steroidobacterales; family Steroidobacteraceae; genus Bog-1198. The sequence goes on from JANYAD010000022.1 coordinate 7,936, forward strand.
TTGAGAAAATGGCTGCTGGGCCTCGACCGCAACAATGCGCAGCGTGAATATCTTCTCACCGACGTGGTCGCGAGCGCCGCAAAGGCCGGTATTAAAGTCGTCGCGGTCGCAGCCGCGAGCGCTGCGGAGGTGGCGGGCGTCAATGACAAGATCCAGCTCTCTGCGGCGGAGTCGGAGTACCGGCGGCAGCGCGCGGAAGAGCTGATGACTGCCGGGGCCACGCTTGCGGACCCGTTGCGTGTCGATATTCGCGGCAAAACCTCGGTCGGTCGCGACGTTTTCATCGACATCAATGCGCTGTTCATCGGCGATGTGCACTTAGGCTCCGGCGTCAAAGTTGGACCCCACTGCGTCATTGCCAACTCGACTATCGGCGAAGGCACCGAGATCTTTGCCAACTGCGTCATCGACCATGCGACGGTGGCGCAAGGCTGCCGCATCGGCCCGTTCGCGCGCTTGAGGCCAGGCACCGTGATGCACCGCGATGTGCACATCGGCAATTTCGTTGAGGTCAAGAACACGGAAATCGGTGCCGGCAGCAAGGCCAATCATCTCACGTACTTGGGTGACTCGCAGGTCGGTAAGGGCGTGAACGTCGGCGCCGGCAGCATCACCTGCAACTACGACGGCGCCAACAAGTGGCCCACGTTCATCGATGACGGAGCCTTCATCGGCTCGGGCAGCATGCTGGTGGCCCCGGTGCGAATCGGCGCCGGTGCCACGGTCGGTGCTGGATCGACGATTACAGCGAGCACCGCGGAGGGAAAACTGGTTTTGGAACGTTCCAGGCAAATCACAATCGATGCCTGGGCCCGGCCTAAAAAACTCGACGACGAGCAGAAAGCCGAAGTCATCGCGGCCGCCATCAAGTCGCCAATCTAGAACTGGGCGTGGAAGCGCACTGCGAGTATCGAGACAGGGCCGCGATCCTTGTTGTATGCCGGGTTATCCACCCATTGATAATCGAACGTCATTTGCGCGTGCGGCAAAATCGCGGCGTTGTAATAGGTTTCCACGATTTTCTCGGGTCCTGGATGTGGCAGTTTCCCGTCGCCGATGAGAACCCCGAGACCTCCTGCATTCAAATACCGTTCGCGCGACGCCGAAATCCCGTTGATGATGCCCGCCAGCCCCATGGTGTCATGCGCGCGTCTCCAAGCGGAGCCTTTGAGCGATAGTCCGCCCGATGCCGATCTGTCGATGTCCGTGAACTCGTAGGCTTCGACGTTGCCTGCCGCCTTGCCAAGGCGCGCAAAGAAGCCCAAATCCGTCGATAGCTGCTGCTCGGCAGTGAGGTGCGCTCCAAGCCGGGTGCGGTAGCGGCGCACGGAGCCAATGTCGACGGGTGTTTGCGTCTCCTGCGCCCGTTGCACTGCCTCATCGAGTAGCCCCATGCGCCCGAAGCTGTCGAATACCGTGAGCATGAGCTTGCCCGGGTGATGAGCAATTTCATGGCGATGCTCGAGCTCGGCGATGAGCTGAAATTCCTTGAAGCCCGGTTCCAGATGCGCGCTGTTGGGGATATCCGACAAATCGAATACGCCGGCGCGGGACGTCCATGCGCCTTGGTACCATTCGAGGGCGGCACCGACGGTGTAGGCCCAAGCATCGGCGGCGTAATCAAAGGTCCCGGCATCCACCACCGCCCAATTGAGGAAATCCGCGCGCGGGTCATGCGCATACTGATTGACGTCAAACACGTCACCTACGCTGAATTTTCCCAGCCACAGCACCAAACGATTCAAAGATCGATCGCCGCCGAGCTGATTCGGACCGGCGTCCAGCTTCTCGCGGTCGCCTTGAAGATCGACGGTGTCGTGCACAAAGAGACGCGGCAGGCGAAAATAGGGCTGATTTTTTCCGACCTTGTATGCCTCGCCGCTCGGAAATCCGGCGACCCCTACGGTGTTGTTGAGGCCAAAACCCTGATCGATTTCCGGATTGATCCATAGTTCAGCACCCGGCCATATCCTGAAACCTAGAAACAGCGTGAAGTCGGTGGTTTCCCGTCCTATCCGCGGCGAAAGACTGTTCGTGCCGCGATACGGCGCGTTGAATCCCAAGGTGTCTTGTTCGACATAGGTAAATTGAGCGTGAATAGCAAAGTCTTCGCCTCGCGCGCGCACGGCCAAATCCGCATCCGCCGGCGGCCCTGCGTCTGCGAAAGCCGTCGAGGCGGCCAACGCGCCCATACAGAGGACCGCACGAAGATTGCCGGACCGCGGGCACTTGAAAAATGCAGCCATTATCTGTCTCGATTTGGAAGTAAAAACGCTCACTCGTTAGAGAAAGCGCGGCCGCAACTCATCAGCGTTACCCAACTTTCATCGACTCTGCCAAAAGCGGGCCAGCGGTCCTAAGTGCAGATGCCTCGCGTTCTGCGCCCAAGGGATTCCAAAATATACCCTACTAGGGTATGCTACATCAAGAGGTAGTCGAGCATGGGCCACGTAGCCAAAGAAAAGATCAAGCTCCTGAACCGCATCAAGCGTCTGCGCGGTCAAATCGAGGCGATTGAACGCGCGGTGACCAATGATCAGGAATGCGCCGACGTGTTGCAGCAAGCAACGGCTTGCCGGGGGGCTTTGGATGGATTTATTGCCGAAGTAATTGAAGATCACATTCGCGAGCACATGATGGATCCGAAAGCCGGTCGCGATGATCCTCGGGCGGCTGCGGCCGAGGAGCTGGTGGATATCGTGCATCAGTACTTGAAGAAATGAATCGTTAACTTGGTCGACGTAAAGTTCGCTTGCGGATGCCTGCGCCGCAAAGCGAGGCGCCTTATCGAAGAGCCGACATGAACGAAGTGCCCAAGGATCCAATTACTCGCCGCGCTTGGTCCACGCGGCGACAATGGCGGGCGGTGGGCATTGCCGCCGCTCTGGCCGTTGCCGCGATCCTCGCGATTTGGCTGGCACCGCGCATCTTCGGCTCGCGCGCACCGGTGGCGGCACCCGCCCCCGCACGGCCCGGCACGTTTCGTCCCACCACCCAGCAGCTTAAGTCCCTGACCGTTGAAGCCGCGGTGACGCATGCGTTCGTCAGCGAGGAACTGACGGAAGGCAAGATCGCCGCCAACGCCGATCATGCCACGGCGGTGTTCTCGCCTTTTTCAGGACGCATCACGCGCGTCATCGCCGGGTTGGGCGATACCGTCAAAGCGGGTGCGCCGCTTGCCACTCTGGAATCCCCCGAGTTCGTCCAGGCGCAAAACGACGTCGAATCCGCCGCCACGCAGGTGAAGCTCGCGCGCATCAATGAATCCCGGAAACATGCGTTGTACGAGGCCAAGGGCGGCAGCTTGCAGGATTGGCAATCGGCACAGGCGGATCTGACCACGGCGGAAACGTCGCTGAACTCGATTCGCAATCGCTTGCGCATCCTGGGCAGATCGCCCGCCCAGGTCACCCAGATGGAAAGTGCACAGAAAATCGATCCCGTCGCTACGCTGGTGGCACCCATTGAAGGGGTGATCATCGATCGCCAAGTGGGCCCGGGCCAATACCTTCAGGCCGGCGGCACCCCGGTGTTCACCATAGCCGATCCCTCGACCGTTTGGCTGCTCGCCAATGTCCGCGAAACGGATGCAGGCCTTGTAAAATTGGGACAATCGGTTGAAGTGCGAGTGCTCGCGTACCCGAAGCGCACCTTCAAAGCGCGGCTGACCTATGTCGGCGCCGTCGTCGATCCCTCCACCCATCGATTGCCGGTGCGCGCGGAAATCGACAATCGCGACGGCGCGCTCAAACCCGAGATGTTCGCAAGTTTTCGCATCCTCACCAGCGATGCGACCGAGTCTTGCGCCGTGCCTCAGGGCGCGATCGTCTACGAGGGTGCAGCGGCGCATGTCTGGGTGGTCGCGGACGATGGGCTGATCAGCTTGCGAAGCATTCTGCCCGGGCGCAGCAGCGAGGGCCTGGTGGAAGTGCTTGAAGGGTTGAAGAGCGGCGAACGAATAGTCACCAAAGGGGGTCTGTTCATCGATCAAGCGGCCGCTCCCGCCTCCTCATGAACGCCATCGTCAGTTTCGCGCTGCGCCAGCGCGTACTCATCATCGTGCTGTTGGTGATGGTGCTCGTCGCGGGGGTGGCCAGCTTCCTCACACTCAATATCGAAGCCTACCCCGATCCGGTGCCGCCGCTGGTCGACATCGTGACGCAAAGCACCGGGCAGTCGGCCGAGGAAATCGAACGCTACATCACCATTCCTCTCGAAGTGCAGATGGCCGGCATCCCGAACGTGCAGGCTATCCGTACGATCTCTCTTTTCGGACTTTCGGACGTGAAAGTTCAGTTCACCTATGACTTCACGTATACCCAAGCCGAGCAATGGGTCATTAACCGCCTGTCGCAACTCGGTGGTTTGCCGAACGGCGCCCAGCCGCAGATCTCTCCAACCAGCCCGATCGGAGAGATCTTTCGCTATCGAGTCGCCGGACCGGCTAATTATTCGGTCACCGATCTGAAGACTTTGCAGGACTGGGTGCTGCAGCGCCGTTTCAAGGCGGTTCCGGGTGTTATCGACGTGACAGGTTGGGGTGGCAAGACCAAGACCTACGACATCGCCATAGACCAGCGCAAGCTCATCGGTTACGGCCTGTCCGTACCGCAAGTTTTGCAGGCGCTCGGCAACGCCAACATCAATGTCGGCGGTCAAACGGTGAACTTCGGTGAGCAGTCGGCGGTGGTGCGCGGCGTCGGCCTGATTCATTCGACCGACGAAATTCTCCACACCATGATCACCAATAATCAGGGGTCCCCAGTGGTGATCGGCGATGTCGCGCAGGTCGCCGTCGGAAATCTGCCGCGTCTCGGGATTGCCGGCTACAACGATGTGGACGACATCGTGCAGGGCATCGTGCTGATGCGGCGCGGCTCACAAAGCATCCCGACCATCCGGCGCGTCGAAGCTGAAGTGGACAAGTTGAATGCCAGCGGTATTTTACCCCCGGGGGTGAGGATCGAGCGCATCTATGATCGCAGCGACCTGATCGAGGTGACGACGCATACGGTGCTGCACAACATGCTCGCCGGCATCGTGTTGATCTTTCTGCTGCAGTGGGCCTTTCTCGGCAATATCCGCAGCGCCGTAATCGTCGCCATGACCATTCCGTTCGCCTTGTCTTTCGCGATCGGGCTCATGGTTCTGCGCGGCGAATCGGCGAATCTCTTGTCGGT
>JANYAD010000064.1 GCA_025355165.1 Gammaproteobacteria bacterium
GCCGAATGAACCCCGCCACGTTGTCGTGCAGCAATTTCAGCGATGAGTCCTTCGCATAGACCATGTGTCCTGAATCGTAGAATTTATATTCGATATTCGCCTGCAGGCTGGCGGGCATGGGCAGATGATGCATCTCGTATATGCCCTGATAGAACGGCGTCGCGAGATCGAAATAGCCTGCGTTCAACTGCACCTTCAAGTTCGGATTGATCTTCATCGCATTGGCAAGGTCCGGCATGACATTGGACCCCTGCCGCGACGATGAGGGCCGCTGCGTTTGACCGGGCTGCTGATGAACCCAATTCCAGCTTCTGCCGGCCTCAATAGAGTGCTTGAAGTCCTTTCCATCGCCGAAGCGCAGGTCCCTGCGCACATAGTCGTTAAATGCGGAAACATAAGCCGATCCCAAAGCCGTGGATTGCGGATCATAGTCGGCACGTTGGCTCAAAGGATCGATGTCGGGCCCTGAAAAGCGCGTGTCGAGCCGACCCGTAGTCAGCCCATCGGCCTCCTGCAAATTCTGTCGAAATTCACCCCCATCGATGCGCAGGTCGGCCTTAACGATGTAGTCCACCGAAAGGCCGGTGTACTGATGAAGCTTTTGTGCGATTGTCCGTCGCTCCGCTGGCGCAAGATCCGACCCAGCCGCCAATGCGCGTCCGTAATCGCCCATGGCGAATTGTTCGACCTCCGAAAGAAGCGCTTCCAAATCGCCGTGCTCCTCGGGCAGCTTCTTGTGATACCACGCGGTCGCCGCATAGGTGGGCAACACGGTCTGGTATGGAAGATCGACGCCCGGATTGCCGGTTGGACGATCAGGACTGAGATCAAAGTTTAGAATCTGCGACAGCAGAATTACGCCATTGAAGTCGATCGCGCGATCGGACTCGAGCTGGTTGATGATCACCGCCGAGCGCGGCGTCCCATAACTCTCGCCGAATAAGTACTTGGGCGAATTCCAGCGGCCGTATTTCGATAGAAATTGCGAGATAAATTCGGAAAAGGCATAGGCATCTTGATCCACGCCGAAGAACGCCTTCTCCCTGTCTTTGCCTGCGATGCGGCTGAAACCGGTACCGGGCGCATCGATAAAGACCAAATCCGTAGCATCCAGCAAGCTCGAAGCGTTGCCGACCACCGAGTACGGGGCCGCCGGTGTATGGCGGTTGGTAGCCGTGACTATGCGGCGCGGTCCAAAGGCGCCCATGTGCAGCCAGACTGTAGATGAGCCCGGACCGCCGTTGTAAATGAACGTGACGGGTCGAACGCCCCCGCCGGTCTTGAAGTAAGCCACATAAAACATCGATGCTTCGGCCGAGGGATTTCGCGGCTCTGCCCCCTCCTCGGCCGGGGACGGTCCCCGCTCGGTTTTTGGATCGCGTGGCACGTCATCCCAATCTTTCGGATGGATGACCAGCGTTCCCGCCACCGCTTGATAGGGGATGGATTGGCCGCCAACGATAACCGTGCCGGTGCTGGTGACAGACTCGGGCTTGAAGGGCTGAAACTTCCCCGCTTCCGTTTTCTCCGTGTCGCTCTCTAGTTTCTTGTCCGGAGTGCTCGGTGCGCTAGGCGCGGCCAACAATTGCGCGGGCAAAGCAAGTGCAAATACCGCACATAGGCATGCGACCATTTTAAATCGACTCATGATCAAGCTCCTGGCTAAGTCTTCCTTTTGGGCCAAGTTTAGCGGTACCACCGCTCAGAAGTAAGCTGCGCAGTAGTAATACGCAGGTTGTGCGACACTCGAAGTGGATAAAAAATGTAAAATGAGGACTCAACGATGAAAGCGACAATTTGCTTGGCAGTGGCGTTCGCGATCGCGCTCAGTACTCAAGCCTGTGCCGATTTACCCACTCAACAGGATGCCGACGGCCCGTATTTCCCGCCCGCCATTGGCCAAACCGAGAGCGACGAATACACGCGCTACGAATTGTTGGCGCCTGAGACGGCGAGCTTCAAGATCTATTATGAAGTCTCAGCGACTACGCCGGGGGCGAAGTATTTCTATAACCCTATCCGCCGCGGCAGCGCTGCGAGCGAGGAAAGCGTGTATGACGCCATGCTCGGGACGCCACTGCGTTTTGAAATCGTGAGCGGCGCACACGCCCGAATGGACGCTTTGATGCCGGACGCCGATCTGGCCACCAGCTACATCAAGGTCGCCCTGGCGCGGCCGGTGGCGCCGCACGGTCAGGGTCGCGTGATCATCGTCAAAACCTACCAGGATCCTAAGAGCTATTACCTCGATGGCAAGACCCTCGTGTTTAATCGACCCCTGGGTGTCAAGCGCAACAAAGTGGTGCTGCCACCCGGGTACGAAGTGGTCGGCTTGACGGTACCATCGCAGATCTTGACGCAGAAAGACGGCCGTATTGCCATCAGTTTTATGCACGCAGGAGCGGGCGAGGCTCCGCTGCTACTGCGCGCAAGTTTGGGCGCGCAGGTCGGGGCCGCTGCTTTGCCGAAGCCGCCGACGGCACAGAGAAGCTGGGAAGCCCCTTTTGCCGGCGAGACCGAGCAAGAGCGGCTGTCGGAGCGCGCACATCAGGATAGAGACATTGTTTATTTTCTGCAGCAGCCTGAAACTCACGCGTTCAGTCTCTACCACGATTACACCGAATCCAGACCCGGCATCAGTGGCTATGCGAATGTGGTGCGCGAGGGCAGCGTCGCCAGTCATCCTTCGGCAAGAATCCTGGATACGGGAGAGATCTTAAAAACACTGGAAATGAGCGGCGCGGAGCTGACCTCGTCGAAAATCAATGTGGGTGAATCAGTTGCGGCGGCTGCTCACGTTGTCGTCATCCCCTTCTCGCCGCTGCAGCAAGGTCAAACGTTGAGACTGCGCATAGCAGAGACGTACACCGCGCCCGCGAGCTACAAGCTCGATGGCGAGGAGCTGGTCTTCGACCGAAGTCTAGGACGACCGCGAAACGCCGTGGTGTTGCCCTCGGGCTGGTACTGCACATTCAGCGCGGCACCTGCAACCGTGACCCAGCTGCCTGATAAGCGAGTGCGGTTGGATTATTGGGATGATCGGCCTGAATCGGTGGCCGTGTTGATGAAGGCCAAGCGGCGATCGGCTAAGGACGTGTCTGACTGACGGTCGGAACTTGCGGGTTTTTCGGCGGCGGCGTCGCTTCCACGGGAATCACGGGCAGGTGGTAGGCGTCCAGCTTGCCCTTGGACTCGAGCTCTTGGCGTTTCTTCGCTTCGGCGAGCCGCAATTGCTCACGGCTCTTTTCGAAATCCTCAACCCGCTTGGCCTCCTCGGCCGGATCGATTCGCGCGGCAAGCCGTTCGATTGCAATACGCGCATTCAAGCATTCTGAATTAGAGCGGGCCTTCCCGGGATCACGGTTGCACTTCATGAGAACCCCATCGAGCAGAACACGATCTTCCATCAAATCGGCTACCGTCAAAGGCGGAATGCGCCGCGGACTGCAGGCTGCGGCGAGCAACACAAGCGCAGCAAGGCATGCGCCGGCGGTCATTGATTTGATTGGATTTCGCATATGGTTTCCCACCAGCAATGTTACCGAAAAGCGGCCGTCAAGCGACCCCGTGGTTGTGACGTGTCTCACGGCTTGACCATGTTGCGTCTGCCGCACGTCACAAGTGCTGCGTTTGACCCCGCCGGAGCGCATGTGTACCGTTCCTAACCATGCCAATACCTAAAACAACGACCCTCGAGACGCCGGACTTCGAAACGGCCATGCGCGACCTCGAGGAGTTAGTGCAGCGTCTGGAACACGGAGAGCTACCGCTGGAGGAATCTTTAGCGGCGTTCGAACGCGGTGTCATGTTGACACGAGCCTGCCAAAGCGCCCTCAAAGAAGCCGAACAGAAAGTTGAGATCCTGCTAAAAAGGGCCGGCGAGCCCGCAATCGAAACCTTCATGCCCGACGAACAGAACAACGGCTCTCAGACAGGCTCCTAGTGAATGCGGCCGCGATGGAAGCGCGAATGCGTGCGTACCAATCGCGCGTGCAAGCCGTATTGGCCGCAGCGCTGCCGGCGGCAGATTTGGCGCCGCAGCGACTGCACGCGGCGCAGCGCTACGCAGTGCTGGGCGGCGGCAAGCGATTGCGCCCTTTGCTGGTCTACTTCACGGGCGAAGCGCTGAATATCTCCGCGGCGTTGCTCGATGCTCCCGCCGCAGCGGTGGAACTCATTCATTCGTATTCGTTGGTTCACGACGATCTGCCGGCAATGGATGATGATGATTTGCGCCGCGGGCAGCCCACTACGCACCGCGCCTTCGACGAGGCCACGGCAATCCTGGCGGGCGATGCGCTGCAAGTGTTGGCATTCTCGTTGCTCTCTCGCGATCTAACTGCAGACGTGGGAGCAGAGGCTCGCTTAAAGATGATTCAGATCCTCGCCGACGCCAGCGGCACCGCCGGCATGGCAGGCGGCCAAGCCCTCGACTTGGCGGCCGTCGGACGCGCGCTGACTCTGGAACAATTGGAGGCGATGCACCGCTTGAAGACCGGCGCCCTGATCCGAGCAAGCGTGCTGATGGCCGCCACCTGCGCGCCCGATCTAGGTGCCGACGCCTGGGATGCACTGGATGGTTACTCGCAGGACATCGGGCTAGCCTTTCAAATTCAGGACGACATTCTGGACATTGAAGGCGACACTGAAGAAATTGGAAAAACCAGCGGTGCGGATGCGGCACGGGCCAAACCGACCTATCCCAGTGTGCTCGGTCTGGAAGCCGCCAAGCATCGAGCTCGGCAGCTTCGGCAACGAGCCTCCGAGAGGCTGGTTCCGCTCGGAGCACAGGCCGGCGTGTTGGACTGGCTGGCCTCCTATGTTATTGAGCGCCGCGTTTGACGCGCCCCTGAGCCTAACCGCCCGCCGCTTGCCGCTCCTGGCTTGACTCTTAGGCCCAACTCGAGCGGAATGGTTTAACATCCTTGAGATAGCCGGTTCCGTCACCACTTACGGTGCGTAACCGCCTGAATAGGACCGAAACATGAACGTTGCCGTACCCGCTAAAAAGCCGAAGGTTCACTCCGTGGAGGATGTTCAGGGACACCCTGACAACCGGCGGATCCCTATCAATAAGGTCGGTATCAAAGACATTTTTCACCCGGTGAAAGTCAAAGATCGGGCGCGCGGTGAGCAACACACCATTGCCAATTTCAACATGTACGTAAATTTGCCGCACGATTTTAAAGGCACGCACATGTCGCGCTTCGTGGAGATTCTGCATCGCCATGAGCGTGAAATATCGGTGGAGTCGTTCGGCATCATGCTGGCGGAAATGACCGAGCATCTGGCTGCCACTTCCGGCCACATTGAGATGAGCTTTCCCTATTTCGTCATGAAGAAAGCGCCGGTCTCCGGCGTCGAGAGCCTGATGAACTATCAGGCTACAATTTTCGGCGAGCACCGCGACGGCCACACCGAAGTTTGGCTCAAGGTCGTCGTGCCGACGACCAGCTTATGTCCGTGTTCCAAGGAAATCTCGGACTTTGGCGCGCACAATCAGCGCGCGCACATCACCTTGACGGCGCGGCTCAACGAGCATATGTGGCTTGAAGAATTAATCCAGATCGCGGAGCGCGAGGCTTCCTGCGAGGTTTACGGTATTTTGAAGCGCCCTGACGAAAAATTTGTTACTGAACGCGCTTACGAAAACCCGAAATTCGTCGAGGATACGGTGCGCGATGTCGCAGTGGCGCTCAACAAGGACAAGAGGGTGCGGGCGTATATCGTCGAGGCAGAGAACTTCGAGTCCATTCACAATCATTCAGCCTATGCGATGATTGAGCACGACAAAGAAATGACAGGCTCCTAAGAGGCGCTGCGCTCCGCGCTCTGCAGTCGCCCTATCATGCTGCGCAAAAAGACCTGGTTGAATCGCAACTGACACTCGGCCGACACCTGTTCCAGCAGCGTTGAACTGACTTTCATCACGGTCACCGATCCGGATGCGAAAATCGTCGCAGTGCGTTTTGCGCCGCGAACATAGCTCGTTTCCCCGAAACAATCGCCGCTTTCCAGATAACCCAAGGCTTTCGCATTGCGCTGAACGCCGACGCGGCCCTGCACGATGATGTAGAAGCGGTCGTCCATCTCGCCTTCCTTGACGATCTCTTCGGCATCCGCATAGTCCTGCCAGCTGCTGGCGCGCAGAACTTCCCAGATCTCGCCGTGGGAGAACTCATGGAAGAACTTCAATTTGCGCAGCAGGCTGAACTGCTCTTGCTGATCGATACGATTGTACTGAGCGCGCAACTTCTGATGCACTCGGGTCAGCTCCGCGGCGAAATCGAGTCCGGTCTTGTAGCGCTTCGCCGGGTCCTTCTGCAGCGCCATGGCAGTCACGTTTTCGAGCTCCTCTGGGATCTCTGGGCGCAGCGTGTGGATGGGCGGCGGCGTGGCGAAGACGATCTGATGCAACAATTTCTGAAGATTGCCTGCCCTGAATGGCCTGGTTCCGGTTAAGAGCTCGTACATCACCGCGCCGAGAGAATATAAGTCCGAGCGATTCGTCAATTCGATCGACTGGACTTGCTCGGGCGACATATACGATGGGCTGCCCGCAATCCCTTCGATGCGCGAGATCTCCGAATCGGCAACCAGCGCAATTCCGAAGTCGATAATTCGCACATCGCTTTCGAGGGTCAGCATGATGTTGCTGGGCTTGATATCCCGGTGTATCACACCGCGGCTGTGTGCATAGTGCAGCGCGCGTGCCGCTTTATAAACTAACTCTACGACATCGTCGATGCGCAGCAGATTGTCCGGACGGCAATAAGCGGCCAGCGTACGCGCTCCGTGCACATGCTCGGTAACGATGTAGCAATGGCCATTTTCTTCACCCGCATCGTATATCGGGAGAATGTTCGGGTGCTGCAACATGCCCACCATATGGGCTTCGGAGAGAAACATTTTACGCGCGATTCGTTTGCGATTCTCATCACCGCTGGCATCGACGTTGTACACCTTGATGGCGACGTCGCGGCCGTAGTAGGGATCATGCGACAAGTACACAACCCCGGTACTGCCGCGGCCCACTTCATTGATGATCACATACTTGCCGATTTTTTCCGGCAGCGATCCATGGCCCGGTTGGGCTTTCACAAGACTGGTGGAGCGAGTATTGATCAATGGTAACCGTGCGCTGCGCAGCGTTGTTCAAGTTCAGTGACCCGAGGATACTGGGGTGGCTGGCGCTAAACTGTGATTTGGGTCGAGGCTCGGCCAAAGTGGTCGTATCCTGAGACGCGGGGTAAGAATTCCCCGCCCTTTAATGAGTACGTCACACCTTCGCCGGAACGCAGCTCTCCGATCGCGGACAACGTTAAGTTCAATTGAGCTGCCGCGGCCTGCAATTCAGCGAAGCGACGCGCGGGAACGGCAAACAACAATTCGTAGTCATCGCCTCCGCCCAACGCCAAATCAAGCGCTCGCGCCTGCGAGCTCTCGGCGCTGCGCAAGGCAAGGGATAAGGGCAACTGTTCGACACGAACGTGCGCCGCCACGCCGCTCGCAGCCGCCAGTTTCGGCAAATCTCCGACCAAGCCGTCGGACAAATCCATGGCCGCCCTCGCAACCCCTCGTGCTGCTAAGCCGAGTTGCACTCGGGGCGTCGGATAATCAAAGCGCCGGATGAGTTCGTCCACATCGCTTCGCGCCAAGCGCCGCGGCGCCTTCAGAAAGGCAAGACCGGCCGCCGCATCTCCCAAAGTACCGCTCACGGCTAATAAGTCTCCTGCCTGCCCGCCGCTTCGTCGCAACGCGGTTCCGTGCGGCACGCCGCCCAAAATCTGCACACTGACGGTGAGGGGACCGCGCGTCGTATCGCCGCCGACCAGCGTAACCCCGTGCAAGTCGGCAAGATCCCTAAACCCCGCCGCGAAGCCGTGCAGCCACTCAGGATCGATGCTAGGCAAGGTCAGCGCAAGGGTCGCCCACAAGGGTGCGGCTCCCATGGCAGCGATGTCGCTCAAATTCACTGCAAGGGATCGATGGCCGATCGAGCGGGCATCGGCTCCCTCCAAAAAGTGGTGGCCGGCCACAATCGTATCCACGGCAGCCACCAGGTCGGATCCGTTCGGCAGCTCGAGCAAGGCGGCGTCGTCACCGATGCCGAGGATCACTCCGGATCTGGCGCCCGTATCGCGCACGAAGAATCGGCGGATCAACTCGAACTCGCCTAAATGCGACGCATCGAAGCTCATTACTCCACCGGACGGCCGTACTCTTGCGGGCGCAACTCCTGGGCGGCTCGATCCAACACCGCGTTGACGAACTTATGTCCGTCCGTCGCGCCAAACTGCTTGCTCAAGAGTACGGCTTCGGCGAGGGCCACTCGATACGGCAGCTCGGGACAGGACTGCAGTTCATACAACCCCAGCCACAAAAGAGCATGTTCGATTGGATCAAGCTCCTGAGGCGGAATCTCGCACAAGCCTGACAGCCGCTGGTCTAAGACATCGCGAGTCGGTGCGATAGCTTCGATCAGGCCGCGAAAATATGCACGATCGACCCGCTCCGCCTCCGGGTCTGCAGAAAATTGCTGCAGCACATCCTGCCAGGGCAGCGGATTCATCTGAATCTGATAAAGCGCCTGAAGCGCAAGGCGACGGGCGAGGCTCCGAGCTCGATGGGCCGTGGCCCCGACGGACACTTAATTGTCCAGGCGGCGCAAGAGGTTAGCCATCTCAATCGCCACTATCGCAGCATCGGCACCCTTGTTGCCGGCCTTGCCTCCGGCCCGATCCATCGCCTGTTCGGCCGTATCGGTAGTCAGCACTCCGAAGGAAATCGGCACCCCGGACTCCAAGCTGATCCGTGCTATCCCTGAAGCGCACTCCCCCGCCACATAATCAAAGTGCGGCGTTTGGCCTCGGATCACGGCTCCTAGCGCAATCAGCGCATCGTAGCGTTGCGACATCGCGAGTTTGCGGGCGATGATGGGGATGTCGAAGGCACCCGGCACGCGCACGATTTCAATCTGCTTCTCTGCGACCCCATGTCGCTTCAACGCATCGAGGGCACCGCGCACCAACACTTCCACCACGAAGTCATTGAACCTGGCGGCAACGAGCGCAAAGCGCAAGTCGCGGGCCAATAGTTCTCCCTCGATTACCTTAGGCTGATCATTCGGCACAAAAAATCCTCGCAATGGCGGTACCGCAGTATAAGCCCAGGCGCCGCTCAGTCATCGCCGTCTACGTAGCTGGTGATTTCAAGCTCAAAGGCAGCAAGTCCCTGCAGCTGTTTCGGGGCGCTTAGCACGCGCATTCGCTTGAGCCCCAAGTCCTTGAGTATTTGGGCGCCGATACCGTAGGTTCGCACCACGGTCGCCCCCCCGCGTTGCTGCGCGGGCTTGGCATCCAACTGTCCAATACTCTCCATGAATTCTCGCGGAGACTCTTCGGGCCGCAATATGACCACAACGCCGGAAGGCTCCTTGGCGACTCGCAGCATGGCCGCCCGCAGCGGCCAGCCAAGCCGCTCGCTACTGACGCCGACCACGTCGCGCAGGGTGTCTTTGATATGCACCCGCACCAGCGGTGGCAAACTTGAATTCAGGTCGCCTTTGACCAAGGCAATGTGCACCGTTTTGTTGACGTGATCCTCATAGCAGCACAAGCGGAAACACCCGTACTCCGTATCGACCGGCTGGTCGTAAATCCGCTCCACCGAGCGCTCATTTTTCAACCGATAGCGGATCAAGTCCGCGATCGTCCCGATCTTCAAGCCATGATTGGGAGCAAACAACTCGAGGTCCGGCCGCCGCGCCATACTGCCGTCGTCATTCAATATTTCAACAATCATTGCGGCTGCGGAAAAGCCGGCAAGCCGCGCCAGATCGCAACCCGCCTCGGTGTGGCCGGCCCGGGTCAGAACCCCGCCCGGCTGCGCCATCAGCGGAAAGATATGCCCTGGCTGGCGCAAGTCTTCAGGCCTGGCACTCGGTGCGACCGCCGTTTTGATCGTGTGCGCCCGGTCATGAGCCGAGATTCCCGTGGTCACCCCTTCAGCCGCCTCGATCGACAAAGTGAAATTGGTACGATGGCTGCTGTCGGTATCGCTCACCATGAGCGGCAAGCGCAGCTGACGACAGCGCTCGCGAGTGAGGGTGAGGCAGATAAGCCCGCGGCCGTATCGCGCCATGAAATTCACGTCCTCGGGGCGCACGCATTCGGCGGCCATGATCAAATCGCCCTCGTTTTCCCGATCCTCATCGTCCATGATCACTGCCATCTTGCCGCGGCGCAAATCCTCAAGGATTTCATCGATCGTGTTGAATGCCATGTGTCGCCTAGGTACCGGTTTTAGTCATGAGTTTTTCAAGATAGCGCGCGATGACGTCGATCTCGACGTTGACCGCGTCGCCGATCCGTAATTCGCCCAATGTCGTGACGGCGTGCGTGTGCGGGATGATGTTTACGTCGAATTGCTCGCCCTCGATGTGATTGACCGTCAGACTTACCCCATTCAAGGATATCGATCCCTTCGCCGCCACGAATCGCGTCAGGGACGGCGGCAGCTCAAAGACCAAGCGCCATGACCGCGCATCCTGTTCGAGACGCAGCAGGTGTCCCACCGCATCGACGTGGCCGCTCACCATATGACCGCCCAGGGGATCGCCGGCGCGTAAGCTTGATTCCAGATTGACGTTCGAAGAGACTTTCAGCTTTCCCAAAGTGGTCTTGGCCAAGGTTTCCCGCGATACGTCCGCGAAGAAACACGCGCCTTGGATACGCGTCACAGTGAGACAAACCCCCTCAACACAGATGCTGTCGCCGATCGCGGTGCGCGCAAGGTCAAGTCCGGCCGCATCAACACCTAATTCCAAGTCCCCTCGTTCTGCGAGGGAGATGACGCGGCCCTTGGTCGCTATGATCCCGGTGAACATTCGTTATGTCTTCTTCAGTTGCAAAGTCAGGCGTACATCATCGCCGAGCTGGCGCAGATCACGGAACTCGAACGATGGCGGCACAGTTAAGCTGCTTAAGCGAGTGCGTATCAGCGGTGCCGCCGCCTCGCCAAGTAGTTTCGGTGCGACATACAGTACCATCTCGTCGACCAGATGCTTGGCGATGAAGGACCCTGCCAGGGTGGGCCCGCACTCGAGCAACACTTCGTTTATCTCGCGTGCGCTCAAATGTTGCATTACAGCCGCAAGATCCAATCCGCCTTCGGCACGCGCAACCCTTTCCACTTGAAGATCCTTAAATGCACCGAGCGGTGCTTCAGCGGCGGCAAATATCAGGGTCCCCGTATCGCTGAATATTTTCGAAGCGCGCGGCGTCGTGAGCATGGTGTCCAGCACGACCCGCAGTGGCTGTCGCACCGCCGGGCCATAGTTCAAACGCACGTTGAGCTTTGGATTGTCGCTGCGCACCGTACCTGAGCCGGTGAGCACGGCGGAACTGCGCGCACGCCAGCTCTGGACATCCGCCCGCGACGCCTCGCCGCTAATCCACGTTTGGCCACCCGTGTCTAGCGCCGTGCGCCCGTCCAGACTCATCGCGAGCTTTAAGCGTACGTAGGGCCGGCCCCGCTCGAATCGCGAAAAAAAACCCGGGTTGAGCCTGCGGGCCTCATCGGCGAACATGCCCACTTCCACCGCGATGCCGGCTTTGGTCAGACGTTCGATTCCGCCGCCTGCGACTAAAGGATTGGGATCGCGAGTGCAGCAAACCACGCG
Source organism: Gammaproteobacteria bacterium (assembly GCA_025355165.1). Lineage (GTDB taxonomy): Bacteria > Pseudomonadota > Gammaproteobacteria > Steroidobacterales > Steroidobacteraceae > Bog-1198. Next base: position 11,684 of record JANYAD010000064.1, read on the forward strand.
GACTATGCCCGCCGCGATCAAGGCCTCGGCGCACGGGGGAGTGCGTCCGGTATGGCTGCACGGCTCCAAAGTGACATAGGCCGTCGCACCACGCGCATCCCCTCCGGCATTGCGCAATGCGAGCACCTCGGCATGGGGCTCGCCGGCCCGAACATGCCAGCCTTCCGCCAGCGCCCCTTGTGCGCCCGCGATGACGCACCCAACACGGGGGTTCGGATCAGTGGTGTAGAGCCCGCGCGCGGCCAACTCCAGTGCACGCGCCATATGGGTACGATCAGTCATCCTCATCCTCGGCCGTCGCGCCCGGCAGCAAAGGCAGTTGGTCTTTGCTGGGTTCGCGCCGACGGCGATGCCGCCGCAACTGCTCGATTTCAGTGCGGAAGGCATCCAAATCTTGGAAGCTGCGGTACACCGACGCAAAACGCACATACCCCACTTCATCCAGGTGGCGCAGCTCCTCCATCACCATTTCGCCAATGCTGCGAGCGGCCATTTCCCGCTCGCCCAAGCTGCGCAACTTGTGACAAATTCTGGCCGCAGCCGCCTCGATCGCTTCGCGAGAAACAGGGCGCTTTTCCAACGCCTTGTGCATACCCGTGAGCAGCTTTTTCTCATCGAATGGTTCGCGGCTGCGATCGCCCTTAACCACCGTCGGCAGCAACAGCTCCGCGGCTTCGAAAGTGGTGAATCGTTCGGTACACGCAAGACATTCGCGGCGTCTGCGAATTTGCCGCCCCTCGCCGGCGAGGCGAGAGTCAATTACCTTAGTCTCGCTGTGACCGCAAAAGGGGCAATGCATTCTGGATTCTCATCGATGCCTACCCATAGACGGGGAAGCCCCTGCAAATCGCCAACACTTCGTTTCGGGCACGCTCGACGGCCGATTCATCACCCATGTGATCGAGCACATCGGCGATGCATTTCGAAAGCTGCTGAACTTCGGGCTCTTTGAAGCCGCGCGTCGTCACCGCAGGCGTACCGATCCGCAACCCACTGCTGATGGAAGGTGGCCGTGGATCGTTGGGCACCGCATTTTTATTGACGGTCATGTGCGCTCGGCCCAAGGCCGCATCCGCGTCCTTGCCGGTGATGTTCTTATCGATCAGATCGACCAAGAACAAATGATTGTCGGTGCCGCCCGATACGATCTTGTAGCCGCGTTGCTGCAGTACTTGGGTCATGGCCCGCGCGTTGGCAATCACCTGCGAGGAGTAGGATTTGAATTCAGGCTGCAGCGCCTCCAGGAAAGCGACGGCTTTGGCGGCGATCACATGCATAAGGGGGCCGCCCTGAGTGCCCGGGAACACCATGGAGTTAAACTTTTTGTGCAAGTCGGCGTGCGGCCGCGCCAGAATCAGGCCGCCGCGCGGACCGCGCAGGGTTTTATGCGTGGTCGTCGTTACCACATCGGCGATCGGTACCGGGTTCGGATACAGGCCTGCGGCGATCAAACCGGCAACGTGCGCCATGTCGACGAATAGGTACGCGCCGATCGAATCGGCAATCGCGCGGAAGCGCGCCCAGTCAACCACGCGTGAATAAGCCGAGAACCCGGCGACGATCATCTTGGGGCGGTGTTCTTGCGCGAGACGATCGACTTGATCGTAATCGATCAAACCGGTGTCCGGCACGATCCCATATTGCACAGGCTTGAAAAACTTGCCCGAGAAATTGACCTTCGCGCCATGAGTCAAGTGCCCTCCGTGATCGAGACTCATGCCTAGTATGGTATCGCCGGGACTCAACAGGGCGAAATACACCGCCGCATTAGCCTGCGAACCCGAATGCGGCTGAACGTTGGCATAGGCGGCCCCAAATAACTGCTTTGCGCGATCGATCGCCAAGGTTTCCGCTATATCGACAAATTCACAGCCGCCGTAATAGCGCTTCCCTGGATATCCTTCGGCATACTTGTTGGTGAGCACCGAGCCCTGGGCTTCGAGAACTCTCGGACTCGCATAATTCTCCGAGGCGATCAGCTCGATGTGATCTTCCTGGCGACCTCGCTCGCTTGCAATTGCTCGGGCCAGTTCAGGATCGAAGCCGGCAATTGACATTTGTGCGCTAAACATGACTTAACTCCAGTAGATAGCCGGTAATTGTAGCTTAATCGACTAAGGTTCCCTAGCGAGTAGCCTGCATCGTGACAAGCACCGGCGACTCGCGGATAATTCGTACAGTTCCCCGCGATTTCACGGGATCACTTCAAAATATAGGTTAATAGATGGCTCAGTTCATTTACACCATGAACCGGGTTGGCAAGGTCGTGCCGCCCAAGCGCATCATTTTGCGCGATATCAGCCTGAGTTTTTTCCCCGGCGCGAAAATCGGCGTGCTGGGACTGAACGGGTCCGGCAAATCCACCTTGCTGAAAATCATGTCCGGCCTCGACAAGGACATCGAAGGCGAGGCTCGTGCCCAATCGGGCATCAAGGTCGGCTACTTGCCGCAAGAACCTGCGCTGGATGAAACCAGAACGGTGCGAGAGGTCGTTGGCGAAGGGGTAAGCGAGGTGCAAAGCCTGTTAGATCGCTTCAATGCGATCAGCGACAAATTCGCCGAACCCCTGTCGGACGATGAAATGAACAAGCTCATGGAAGAGCAGGCCAAGATGCAGGACAAAATCGATGCGGTGGGCGGCTGGGAACTGGAGCGAAAGCTCGAAATCGCCGCCGATTCGCTGCGCCTACCGCCGTGGGATGCGCTGGTCGGAAAGCTTTCCGGCGGCGAGAAGCGCCGCGTCGCTTTGTGCAGGCTGCTGTTATCCAAGCCCGACATGTTGCTGCTCGACGAGCCCACCAACCACTTGGATGCGGAATCGGTAGCCTGGCTCGAGCACTTCTTGGAGGAATATCCGAGCACGGTGATCGCCGTCACGCACGATCGCTACTTCCTCGACAATGTAGCCGAATGGATCCTGGAGCTGGATCGCGGCCATGGGATCCCGTGGCAGGGCAACTACTCGTCGTGGCTGGAACAGAAGGGCCAGCGGCTGGCACAGGAGGAGCGCCAGCAAGATGCGCTGGCTAAAACCCTCAAGCGCGAGTTGGAATGGGTGCGCACCAACCCAAAAGCCCGCCAGGCCAAATCCAAGGCTCGCTTGCAGCGATATGAGGAATTAGCCTCTCAAGACTTTCAAAAACGCAACGAGACCAACGAAATCTATATCCCGCCGGGAGATCGTCTCGGCGATCTGGTGATCGAATGCAAGAACTTGAGGAAGGGCTACGACGATCGGCTGCTGATCGACTCCTTGAGCTTCAATCTACCCCCCGGGGGGATCGTGGGCATCATTGGACCCAACGGTGCCGGGAAAACCACGCTGTTCCGCATGCTCTCAGGGATCGAAAAGCCGGACAGCGGCGAAATTCGCCTGGGCCCGAGCGTCAAGCTCGCCTATGTAGATCAATCGCGGCAAGCGCTGAATGATAAAAACACGGTTTGGCAAGAGATTTCCGGCGGGCTGGATCTTATCAAGGTCGGCAACTATGAGACCTCATCACGCGGTTATGTGGGCCGCTTTAATTTTAAAGGGGTACAACAGGGACAAAACATCGGCGAGCTGTCCGGGGGCGAGCGCAACCGGGTTCACCTCGCAAAGGTATTGAAGGCGGGCGGCAACGTCTTATTGCTCGACGAGCCGACCAACGATCTGGATATCGAGACGCTGCGCGCTCTGGAAGATGCGCTGGTGGCGTTCCCGGGCTGCGCGGTGGTCATTTCCCACGATCGCTGGTTCCTCGATCGGATCGCGACCCATATATTGGCATTCGAAGGCGACTCGCAAGTCGTGTGGTTCGAGGGTAACTACCAGGAATACGTCGATGACTACAAAAAACGCAAAGGGGAAGATGCCAATCAGCCCCACCGGATTCGTTACAAACCACTCTCGGGCTAATCTATGAGCATTTACATCACGCCCCAAGACGAGCTGCATGTCGAATACCACGGCATTGCCCTGACTTGCCCGCATTGCCAGACCCTTACACATTTGACGCCGGTCGCGGTGCCAAAATTCGAAGATCTCAGCCGCCGCAAGCCCAAGCACGTCGGGATCGTGTTTCGCTGCGATACATGCGCGGAGCCGATTTTCCTCAAGTTCCTCACCAAGGCGTACACCGCTTTGCGCGTGGAACTCGCTGCCAGTTATATGGAGATCGAGCGGGCGCGAGAGAGTTTTCCTTTGACCTACTTGCCCGAAGAAGCCGAAGGCTTGTTCAAAGAGGCCCTCAATTGCTATTCCGCCGCGTGCTACAACGCGTTCGGCTCGATGAGCCGGCGCACCGCGCAGTCCTTGTTTCGCGAGCTGGGCGAGCGCGGCAAACTGGAGCTTTTCGATACCCTGCAGGAGATCCGCTCGCTGGCGGACCTCGACGATGACACCTTTGCGACCCTGCGGGCCCTGCTTTTCGGCAGCGACAGCGACCCGTGGCCCAATCAGCCCAACTTGGATTCAGAGCAAGCGGGCATACTACTGGAAGTTATGCGCGACCTGCTCTATCAGACGTTTGTGCGCAAAGCGCGACTGGTACAGGCGATGACCTTTCGCAGGTTCGTCGCCCCCAACCAAACTGAGCCGGTGTTCATGCCGCCAACCGCAGTACGCTGATTACTACCTCGCACTGATATCGTTCGGTTGTTACGCGACGAATACCCGAGCGTTGCGGAACAATCGCATCCAGCCGCCGTCGTGCGACCAGTCTTTTGAAACCCAGGAGTTTTGCACGCTGCGAAATACGCGCTCCGGGTGCGGCATGACGGCCGTGACGCGCCCATCGACGCTGCACAGCCCCGCGAGACCCAGCGCCGAACCGTTGGGATTGAATGGATATCTCTCGGTAGGCCGATCTCGATTGTCCGCGTATTGAAGGGTCGCGATACCTTGGGCCAGCAACGTGTCCGGACCCGATCCGGCATCGAATTCTGCTTTGCCCTCGCCGTGCGACACGGCAATGGGCAGCACCGAGCCGTGCATGCCGCGGAACAGTACAGACGTGGATTTCGGAATATGCACCAGCGACAACCGCGCTTCGAATTGTTCCGACGTGTTGCGCACGAACCGCGGCCATGCGGACGCGCCAGGGATCAATTCTTTCAGTGCGGCGAGCATCTGGCAGCCGTTGCATACCCCCAAAGTAAACGTCGCCTCGCGAGCAAAGAACGCGGCGAACTCCTGACGCGCCCGCTCGTTAAAAAGAATGGACTTTGCCCATCCCTCGCCGGCACCCAAAACATCGCCGTAGGAAAAGCCGCCGCACACCACCAGGCCGTGGAATCTGCCCAAGGCCACCCGGCCCGCCAAGATATCGGTCATATGGACATCGTATGCATCGAAACCCGCCCGTGTGAACACCGCTGCCATTTCAACGTGGCTGTTGACTCCTTGTTCCCGCAACACCGCGATCGCCGGCCGTGCCCCGGTGACGATGAAGGGTGCGGCCACATCGGCATCCGGATCGTAGCTCAAGCTCGCGTGCAGTCCGGGATCGGAGGCATCCTCGAGCCGCGAATATTCCTCGCGCGCACAATTCGGATTATCGCGCAGCTGCTGCATTCGAAACGACACCTCGCTCCAGCGCCTATGTAAAGCGATGCGTGAGGCTGAATAGATTACCGCGCCGTTTGCGTTTACCTGCACCTCGGAGCCTGGCGTAGGCTCGCCAATGTCGCGGATCATCTCTTTGAGTCCATGCTGGTCAAATATGCTGCGCACTTGCGCCAGTTGTTTCAGTGATACTTGGATCACCGCGCCCAACTCTTCTGAAAAGCAGGCGGCGATCGTATCGGTGACTGCACCTAAGTCGATTTGCAGTCCGCAATGTGCGGCAAATGCCATTTCCAGAACCGTCACCATCACACCGCCGTCCGATCGGTCATGGTAGGCAAGTAGCAGGCCCTGATCTTTCAGCTCGCGCAGCGCGGCAAAAAATCCTCCCAGCACTTCGGGCCTGTCCAGATCCGGTGGGTTGCCGCCGCTTTGCATCTGCACCTGCGCCCAGCAAGAACCTCCCAGGCGATTCTGACCCGCACCTAAATCAACGAGCAACAGACGTGAGGGCTGCGACAAAACAAGCTCGGGCGTCAGCGTCTTGCGCGCATCCTCGACGGGCGCAAATGCCGTGACAATCAGCGAAACGGGAGCGAGCACGGTACGCTCGCCGCGCGCATCGCGCCACGTAGTCTTCATCGACAAGGAGTCCTTTCCCACCGGAATGGTGATGCCAAGCGAGGTGCACAATTCGCTCACGGCGCGCACAGTGGCATACAAATCGGCATCTTGCCCGGGCTCACCGCACGCGGCCATCCAGTTTGCCGATAAGCGAACGTCGCTCAAGCGACGCACGTCCGCTGCCAAGATGTTGGTGAAGGCCTCCGCGACAGCCAGCCTTCCCGATGCCGGCGGATCCAACAGCGCCACTGGAGCACGTTCCCCCATCGCCATCGCTTCGCCGCTATATTCATCGTAGCTGCTCAAAGACACAGCAACGTCCGCGACGGGCACCTGCCAAGGGCCAACCATTTGATCGCGGCTGATCAAGCCGCCGACGGTGCGATCGCCAATGGTGATCAAGAACGACTTATCCGCAATGGTCGGCAGAGACAGCAGGCGATCCAGAGATTCCCCCACACTCGCCGTACCGGTGGTCACGGAGCGCTGGCGCTTGGGTAGGGATCGCACATCGCGCATAGTGCGCGGCACCTTGCCTAACAGCACCTGAAGGGGCATATCGACCGGTACGTCCTTAAGCAGCGGATCGAAAACCTCGAGCAATCCGTCGCCGGTAATCTCGCCCACCACGGCGTATGGGCAGCGTTCGCGTTCGCAAAGCGCGGCAAACTGATCGACGCTCCCCGGCACCAGAGCCAGCACGTAACGCTCCTGCGCCTCCGTGCACCAGATCTCCAGCGGCGAGAGCTCCGATTCGGCGCTGGGTATCTTGCGCAAATCAATGCGCCCGCCGCGTGCGCTATGCGCGATAGCCTCCGGCAACGCATTCGACAATCCGCCCGCACCCACATCATGAATCAATAGAATCGGGTTGGCCTCGCCGAGCGCGACGCAGCGATCGATGACCTCTTGCGCGCGCCGCTGCATCTCGGGATTGCCGCGTTGTACCGATGCAAAGTCCAAATCGGATGAGCTTTCGCCGCTGCCTAGAGAGGAGGCAGCGCCGCCGCCTAATCCGATCAGCATCGAGGGGCCGCCGAGCACTATGAGCGGCGCGCCCAAGACGACATCTTTTTTCTCTACGTTTTGGCGGCGCACATTACCGACGCCGCCGGCAACCATGATGGGTTTGTGGTAGCCGCGAGCCAGCGCGCGGCCCGCATCTTCACTCACTTGCTCGAACACTCGGAAATAGCCGCAGACAGCCGGACGTCCAAATTCATTGTTAAAGGCGGCAGCCCCCAGCGGCGCAGCGATCATGATGTCGAGCGCGGAGGCAATTCGGTCCGGTTTGCCGAAATGCTCTTCCCAAGGCTGCAACATGCCCGGGATCCTCAAGTTGGATACCGAAAAGCCGGTCAATCCAGCCTTGGGCTTGGCGCCTATCCCGGTGGCGCCCTCATCTCGAATTTCGCCCCCCGACCCAGTGGCGGCACCGGGAAATGGCGAAATAGCGGTGGGATGATTGTGAGTCTCGACCTTCATCAAGATATCGATCGATTCCGTGCTACCGCCATAGCGCCGCGTCAGGGGATCGGCGAAGAAACGAGTGGCGCTCGCGCCTTCGATAACAGCCGCATTATCCCGATACGCCGACAATACGCCCTGAGGATTGCGTGCATAAGTTGCGCGAATCATGTCGAATAGCGACAGCGGCATCGGCTCGCCATCGACGATGAACTTGGCATTGAATATTTTATGGCGGCAATGCTCGGAATTGGCTTGCGCGAACATCATCAGTTCGACATCGGTTGGATCTCTGTCCAAGTTAGCGAATGCCTGCACCAAGTAATCAATTTCATCGGCCGATAAAGCCAGTCCCCATTCTTGGTTAGCCCGCGCCAACGCTTGATGACCGTCAGCGCCCAGGTCGACACGGCGCAGGCCTCGCGGTGGCGCGGCGTGAAACAGACCAACGGGCTCAACCGTATTGAGCCAGACGGATTCGATCATGCGATCATGCATGTGCGCTGCGAGCTTTTTCAGATCCGCACTGTCGAGTGCAACTTCGGACTCGACTGAATAGAGGGTGCCGCGCTCGACGCGCGTCACAGCATTCAACCCGCACACATGCACGATGTCGGTGGCCTTACTGGACCAGGGTGATTCTGTTCCCAAGCGCGGCGTGACTAATATGCGCTGGCCCTCGCTGCCGGCACCCATGTGGCCGCCATCGCGGTGGCCGCACGGCGATTCGCGGGTGCCGTACGTTAGCAGCTTTCCCAACACCTGAAGTTCAGGTTCACCCAGCGCGCGGGAGACATCTAGGAAATGAACCCAGCGGGTTGACACGCCAAGGATCCGCGGCTCTTCCGTCTTCAGTGCTCGCAGCAGCTGATCGAGACGAAATTTCGACAGCGCCGGTGCGCCGAAAAGGCTAAACATGCGGCATTCTACAGGATGCGCCTATTTGCGGGCGCTGGAGTCTCCGCCGGGTGTGTAGATGGGCACGGGAAACTGGGCAACGTTGGAGCCTTCCAGCGCCACGATCTTGCTCACGCCCTGTTTCTTGACTTCATCGATGCGCAGCACCGAATGCATCGGCAGATAGGTGCGCTTGACTTCGTTGAATTCGGCCTTGATCTTCTCTTCGGCAGGATCCACCACCACCGTGGAGCGCTCCCCGAACACCAATTCCTCCACCTCGATGAAACCGAATAGGCCGCCGTGACTCACTTTGCGGGCGTAGATCTCATAGACCTTGCCCTGATTTACGAACAGAACTTTAAAAATGTGACTCGCTGCCATAGTGTAGGCTCCAACCATTGCTAGCATTACCATATTATACCGGCACTTAGCGCAAACCTTGAGACCCGCTGGATGGATTGACTATGGCCCTGCGCTTACGCGTCGTCAGTGAACACTCAACCCGCCTCGGAGGACTTGCAACGAAAGTCTTCGGTGTCCATGGAGGCACCATCGGTCGCGCCACTGACAATGAGTGGATTCTACCCGACCCGGAGCGATACCTCTCGGGCAAACACATTCGCATTGATTTTCGGGCCGGCCACTACATTTTGGTCGATACCAGTTCCAATGGTACCTATGTCAACGGCGCGCAAGTTCCCTTGGGCAAGTACCACGACTACCCGCTCCAGGATGGGGATTACGTACGGCTGGGCGAGTACGAGCTTCTGGTCAGCATCGACAAAAGCAACGACTTCCCGCCCGAGGAAAGCGCCATTGTCGCCTATGACGGGCAATCGCCTTCCTCCGCCGCCAAGAAATCCACCGCGGATGATTTGGGCGCCGACCTTGACTTAAGTCAGCTGCTGGAACCAAGCAATTTGCTCGCCGGCGATGCGGGCGGCCCCCGAGATGCGTATGGACAACCGCTGCCCACGCTGGCTCGGCCGGCCGCGGCCGCAGAAGCAGCCGCGACGCCCTGGCACATGATGACGCGGCCGTTGAAGGTCGACGCGCCCAAATCAAAAGCCGCGCCCGCGCCGGCGCCGGCGCCGGTGAGTGACAACGCGCCGGGTGTGCCGAGCGCTCACTTGTCGCGCTCGCAGGGCCTTGCACTGTACGAAGGCGACTTCGACATCGGCCTATCCTCATTCTGCCGCGGCGCCGGAATCGATCCCAGCTCCATCAGCTCCGAGGCGCGTGGCGCCGCCCTGCAGCTGGCCGGGCAAATGCTGCGTGAAGCGGTGCTGGGATTGATGGAACTGAATCAAGCCCGCAATGAGTTTCGCAATAGGTTCAGGATCGCAGCGCCAGCTGAGGATTCTGCCGAATCGCCCTTGAATTTCTCGCGAGGCGTCGATGAGGCTCTGGTGCGATTATTGAGCACCGTCTCGACCCGCGCGGGATCGGTTGAGGCGATCCGTGAAAATTTACGCGAGCTCAAAGCTCAGAATGCCGCGACGCTCACCGCGACACGGGCCGCCTTCGAAGAATTCTTGGGCCGTGTCGACCCTAAGGAACTCGAAGAGCGCTTCGAACGAGTGGGCAAGCGCGGCGTCTTTGGTGGCCAAAACAAAGCTAAATACTGGGACCTGTACGCCGAACTCTACTCAGGCCTCGCGCAACGCCCCGCCGATGGGTTTCCTCACTTGTTCACGGAGACTTTCGCAAAGGCATATGAGGCGAAGCTGCGCGCCTTGGTTCCGCCGCGCCGCACCGGCTTCGGCACGGACCGAGAAGAGCCAAGCAATGCCGCCAGCCACGCCATCGGCGATCCTTAAAGATAGTTAAGGGCGCTGCCCGTAGTAAAGTGACGCGTGCGGCTTTTACTAGTGGAAGATGATGATCTCGTTGCCGATGCCATCCTGCGCGGTTTGAGCGCGGCCAATTATTCCGTGCACCGGGTCATGAGCGCAGAGGCCGCCCAGGCGGCAATCGCCAACGAAGAGTTCGCCATGGCCGTGATCGATGTGGGACTGCCGGGCGCCGACGGCTTGACGCTGGTACGTCGGCTGCGCAGTGCCGGCAAATCCCTTCCGACGCTCATTCTCACGGCGCGGTGCACCCTCTCCGATAAGGTCAAAGCGCTCGACCTCGGAGCCGATGATTTTCTCAGCAAACCATTCGAGGCGGCCGAGCTCGCGGCGCGATGCCGCGCGCTCATGCGCCGCTCCCACGGCGCAGCCAGCGGCATGGTCAAACTCAATCGAATCAGCGTCGACCTTGCGGGTAAACGCCTGTGCATAGATGAGGCGGAGGTCGAGCTCACCGCCCGCGAATGGCTGGTGCTCGAGTGCCTGGCACGGCGCATTGGGCAAATCGTCCCCAAGGAGCGTGTGCAGCAGGCCGTCGCGGGCCCTGACCAAGACATCACGGCCAACGCCGTGGAAGTGCACATCTCGCGGCTGCGCGCCAAGCTTGGCGATGCGGCCATTATCCGCAGCCTGCGGGGACTTGGCTATCGCCTGGAAGAGGCGAAAGCCGCGTGACCTCCTCCATCAGCCGCCAGTTGATCTTGTGGCTGGCAATCCCACTCATGCTGGTGGCGGTATGCGGCGCCCTGATTCATTACTTGAATAACGTAGCGCCAGTGGTAATCAGCAGCGACCGGCGCTTGAAGGACGCGGCGAATTCATTGATGGCCCATGTGGTCGTCAAGCAAGGCCAAATCGCGCTGGATCCTTACATCCAGCCATTTTTGCCGCACGCCGATTCGATCAGGTATGCACTGCGCGATGCCCAGGGCCGCCTGCTGGCGGGTGACCCACAACTGCCGATCGTGGCCATGGGCGGTGAGGGGACACAGCTGCTGGCGATGGCGCTGCTCGATGGCCGCAACGTTCGCACTCTAACCACGCGCTTCGACTCACCCCGCGGACCCATCACCATGACGGTGGCTGATGTCAGGGCAACCACCGAACCGGAGGCGCGGTTCGGCCTGATGAGTACGCTGCTGTGGGACTTTGTGCAGCTCGATATCACGTTGGTGCTGGTCTGGGTCGGCATTCAGTTGGGGTTGCGGCCGATCAAACGGTTGCGCGATGAAATCGCTCGGCGCTCGCCGCTCGATCTGCGGCCCATCGTGGAAACTTCCGGGCCGCGCGAAATTGCGCCGGTAGTGGTAACGCTCAATCGCTTATTTGGAATGCTGCGCACATCAGTGCAGTCGCAGCAACAGTTCATCGCCGATACCGCGCATCAGTTGCGCACACCGATCACCGGAATGCAGGCACAACTCGACCTCCTCATCGCAGAACCCGCGGCGCAGCCTATCAGGACCCGACTACTCACCTTACAGGAAGGCGTGAAACAGCTTGCGCACTCGGCTAATCAGCTGCTGACACTGGCGCGTGCCGATCCTTCGGCCAACATCAGCGCCAGGAATCAAAGCGTGGATTTGCAGACCATCGTCAATGAGGTCGCCGCTAAATTCTTCGATCGCGCCTTGCAATCGAATATCGACTTAGGAGTCGACGCGACCCCAGTTGCGATACGCGCCGATGCGTCGCTGCTGGACGATTTGATGAGCAATCTGGTGGACAATGCGCTCAAGTACACTCTTGCCGGGGGCAGCGTCACGGCCATGGCCGGAGAAAAGAATGGCAGGCCATACCTCGCGGTGGTTGACACCGGATCCGGCATTCCCGAAGCCGAGCGCCATCGCGTGCGTCAGCGATTTTACCGAATGCCGAACTCGCCCGGACACGGCAGCGGACTGGGTCTGGCGATCGTGGACGAGATCGCGCGCTTATACGATTGCTCGATGAGCATCGAGGCGGGGCCGCATGGAATTGGCACCCGCGTGTCGATCCAGTTTCCACCGCGATCCGTGAACTAGGTCGCATTCTAAAACGTTTGCTGCCTGCCTGACAGGTTCGAGCAAGCTTGTCTCCCTAGTATGCCAACCCATGAAACTTCCCGCACCCGGCTTTACGTTGATCGAACTCATGGTGGCCATCACCGTCGCCGGAATTTTGGCCGCCATTGCGGTACCTTCCTTCAGAAGTTTTTTGCTGAACGATCGCGACGCCGGTCAAGTCAATTCGCTGGTTGGCAGCTTTAGCTACGCACGCAGCGAGGCTGTGAAACGCGCGTCCTCCAACGGTATTACGGTATGTCCCTCGCCAAATGGGCTGGTTTGCGGCGCGACGCCATGGAGCGGCGGCTGGATCGTGACTTACATCGACCCGCTCAACGCCGGGAATAACGTGGTGCTGCAGGCGGTGCCGGCGCTGGGGGGGACAAACACCGTGACACCCGTGGCCGGCCCTGCCGGCGGTATAACGTTCTTGTCGAGCGGACTCACCTCCGCACCTGCACCGGGATTGACGATTCGCATCTGTGATGTACGCGGAGCGGCTTTCGCGCGCCAAGTCGAAGTCCTTTCCACCGGCCGCGTCGCGGCGTCGCAAAGAGCTGGATTCGCCGTCGACGGCGTCACGGCGCTGGCGTGCCCCTAACCATGTGCGGCGAAAATATCATGAATACCATTGATCGCAGCACGCCCTGCAGCCGCTCTGGCGCTCGCGGATTCACGCTGGTGGAGGTTCTGGTTTCGTTGGTGATCTTGAGCATTGGCCTCTTGGGCATTGCCAAGCTCATGCTGCTGTCATCCCATTCGAACGACAGCGCCTATCTGCGCAGTCAAGCGACGGACTTGGCCTATGAAATGCTCGATTACATGCGGGCCAACAGCGTGCAGGCCAATATTGCCCTCGGACCCTATAACACAGCGTTGGGCGCCGGTCCGGTCGATCCCGGCTTTACCTGCATTGCCGCAGCTCCCTGCGCCAATCTAGCTTTGTACGATGTGTATCAATGGAAGCTTCGTTTAAATGCGACCAGCGGACTGGTGCCCGCGGGCGCGCTGCCGAATGGCCAGGGGTCCGTGGCCACCGTCGTCGCGGGGGGGCAAACCACGGCTACCATCATCGTGAGCTGGGATGACTCAGTGGCCGAGAAGAGTCTGAATGTGGGCGCAGCGGCGGCCGCCAACACGCAATCGATCACGCTGGAGACAGTCCTATGAGTCGGCAGCGCGGCTTCTCGCTGGTGGAGTTGATGATCGCGATCACGCTCGCGCTGATCGTCACGACCGGCGTGATCTCGGTGTTCATCGGATCGCGCTCTGCTTATAACGCCACCTCCGGCACGGCTGAACTGACGGATGGCGGCCGCTTTGCGCTCAATTTCATTTCAAACTCCGTTCGCGGCGCCGGTTACATGGCCTGCACCACCGCGCCGATGTTGCAGGGAACGCTGAACGCCGGTCCTACGCCCTTGACCACGGCATTTACCTTTGGACTCGGCGGGTTTGAGGCGGTGAATACCGGCAACGGCAATGCCTATAACATTGCCCCTTCTACCCCGTTGCCAGTGGCCGCCGATGGCAACAACGGCGATTGGGTGGGCGGCCTTGATAATGCATTGAACGCTCTGCCGGTCAAGAACAACGACGTTTTGGTCGTACGTTCGACATTGGGTAACGCGCAGCCCGCCTATGTCTCCGTCATCAACGCTGGGTCGAGTCAATTTACCATCAATGCGCCGCCGGCCTCGCTTGCCAGCGGGCAACTCGCCGTCTTATCGGACTGCTCGAAAGGCGTGATATTTCAAATCAGCAACGTCGGGCCCGGCGCCAATCCGATCGTCACGCACAACGGCGGCGGCGGTCCCCCGGGCAATGCAACCTCCGTGTTTCAGCCGGCCTTCGCGCCCGGCGCCGTGGTGATGCCCGTGGACGTGATGGCGTACTACATCGGCGTTGGTGCTGATGGAGATGGCGCGCTGTTTGTCTACAGTTCGAACGCCACAGGCGTTTACGCCTCAACCGAATTGGTACCCGATATCGAAGCGATGCAAGTTCTATACGGTGTGGATACCAACCTGACGCAAACAGTGGGTAAGTACGTTACCGCCGATCAGGTTGGAAATTTCAACTTGGTAATGAGCGTGAAAGTTGCGCTGCTGGCGGCCAGTGCACCGGGGGCCGGGCGCCCATCCATAGCGGCGACCTATAACCTGCTCGGCACTACCGTGACGCCGCCGGTCGACTCACGGTCGCGCCAAGTGTTCGAAGAAACCATTGCCGTGCGCAATTCGCTGCATTAAAGGCCCCCCTCATGCGCAACCATTCTTATCCTCTCGGCGCCTCCTGCAAGCAAAGCGGGGTCGTCATGTTCATCGCCTTGATCCTGCTATTGATATTGAGCCTGCTGGGCGTCACCGCGGCACGCATGCAAACGGTTGAAGAGCGCATGGCGCGCAACGACAACAATCGGCAGCTTGGCGCGCAGGCCGCGGAAGCCGCATTGCGCGCCGCCGAGGTGGGAATCCTCACTGGACTCTATGTGAATTTTGCCGGCAACACCAATGGGCTGTATGCGCCGCTGCTATCCGCCGGAAGTCCGTTGACAGGGATGAACTGGGCTGCGCCGGCAGCGACGCTTCCCTACGCAGGTCCTGCCCTTAACAATCTACCCGCTCCATCCCAGGCACCCAAGGCGGTCATCGAAACCATGCCCCCCGTGGCGGTTGCGGGCGATGACATTTCGGTTACGGGTTTGAACAGCCCCACTCCTGTCAGCGTTTTTCGAGTGACTACACAAGGCGTCGGTGCCGACAATTCATCGACGACCATGCTCCAGACGATTGTCCGTTAGGCCAAGGTAGCAAGGATTTATTTATGCAAAGACTGATATCAAGGACTACGCAACAGCGATGCGCGCACATGCTGGCATCTGGGTGCTACACATTACTCGTGTGCTGGTCCTCCAACGTGATGGCGGCACCGGCTGCGCCGATCTCCATATCGCAAATCCCGCTGACGGTAACGATCCCCGCCCATCCTCAGATCCTGCTGGCGTTGGGAAACTCTGAATCGATGGATGGCGATTTAAGCGGCGCCATCCGCACCGGTTCCGGATCCATTCCGCACCCCCTGCTCTTTCCCACATCCTCGCCGCGCAATTTCACCATTCCTGCAGGGTTCACGCCGCCGCTCAACCCGGGCGCGGCAGGTCAGGCCCCCTACACGGTCGACATCGGCGGCGGAACTCTCGCCGATAACTCTGCCAGCCGCTTGAACGTCGCTAAAGCGGGTCTTACGGCCGTACTCAATGCCTATATCGACAGCGCGGATTTCGCGCTCGTCGATTACAACGTGGGTGGATTGACCGAATCACCGACCTACGTCTATCAAATGAGCCCACCGGGGGGGTTCGTCTTTACCAACGCGCCAGTGGGTGAATACATTCTCAACCCTTGCTACCACATTAATATCTTCGGTTTCTTCGCGGTGGAACAGAATTGCTCGCAGCTGGCTGGTTTTTATCCCACCCAAAGCATCACCACGAAGCAGTACATACTCGTGAGCGCGAGCAGCGATGACCCCGCTGTGAATGACGTCTTTTATGACGTTTTCCATTCCGGATACAGCCCGGTTTGCACGACCTACAACGGACCCAACCCCGCCCCCAACCCGTTCCCGCCGCAGTACTCACTGGGGGACTATGAAAACGGCAATGTGCAAGAGGGCTATGGATCGGCACTGAATTTCTGTCCGGGCGCCACCGGCCCGACCAATGCCGGCTTTGTGCCCTATTCGCCGGAAGTGCTTTATGAGGCGCGCGGTTGGGGCTATTACACCTTTGGCGAGAGCGCGAACGATGGCACTACGGTTGTGCCCATGACCTCCTCGGGCGCCATCCCCGACGCCGGCAGCGTGGCTGCGGCCATCGCGCAATTTACACCCTACCTTGCGCCCGAAACGAATGACGCGGGTACGCCCGACATCAAAGCGTCCGCGACCCAGTCGCCGACCGCCGGCTTGTTGGTACAGGCACAGAATCTTTTTTCAGGTAACCCGCCCACCACCAACGGATGCGTGACTCACCGCTACGTCGTACTCGTGACGGACGGCTTACCGACGATGGATCTCAACCACCGCAACTGGCCGCCACTGGGCAGTACGTCTGCGGCCGGGTATGGCGTCACCGCCACCTTCAACACGCCCGGCGATGGCCACTTGTTAGCGACCAATGACCAGGCGCTAACCGATGTGATCACTCAACTGGCCGCATTGAACAGCGGCGCTAATCCGATCCAGACCTACATCATCGGTGTGGGTGCGGGGGTCGACCCCAGCAAGAACCCGCAGGCAGCAGCGACGCTCACCGCCATGGCGGTGGCGGGCGGAACGGCGACGTACTTTCCTGCAGTCACGCCCCAGGCGGTTACGAATGCCTTGGAAACCATCATCACCCATATTCTCGCGGTCACCGAATCGACCGCCTCTGCCGCCGTCAACACCACAGGCCTTAACGTCAATTCGGTGGTTTACCAGTCCCAATTTGTCACCTCCGATGCCTACCAAGACTGGACCGGAAACGTCCTTGCCTACCCCATCAATCCACTTACCGGCATTGTCGACACGGTGCCGGCAGACAATGTTTGGTCGGCCCAAACCCAATTGGACGCGCAGGCATCGCGGTTAATCGCGACATGGGACCCCGCACAAGGCAAGGGAATCCCCTTTGAATGGCATAACGGCAACCCCCCGAATTGGATAGCCAACAGCACCGCCCTTGGGGCAGCGCTGAAGACGTATGCGCCGGACTCGAGCGGCAGCGATGTGGTGGACTATTTGCGGGGCTCGACCGCACTCGAACAGCGTAACGGCGGCACATTCCGCAATCGCGCGCATATTCTTGCCGATATAGTTGACAGCAATCCGGCCTACATCGGTCCATCAAGCGAGAACATTCAATCCTCAACCTATCTGGCTTTCGAGAACACGACGGCGTTGCGGCCGCCGACTCTCTACATCGGCGGAAATGATGGCATGCTGCATGCCTTTGACACGGGGACCGGCAATGAACGATTTGCTTATATTCCTCGGGGCTCTTACGCGAACCTCGTCAATCTAGTCTCCCCTTTCTACAATGCGCAGCATAAGTTCTATGTAAACGGTTCGCCGCAGGCGGCCGATGTGCAATTTAGCGATATGACCTGGCATAGCGTGCTGGTTGGAACGGAGGCGCAAGGTGGCAACAGCGTTTTTGCATTGGATATCACCGACCCGGGCTCGATAAACTCCGAAGCGACCCTCGCCAACGAGGTACTGTGGGACTTCATCGATTTGGATATGGGACTGGGATTCAGCAGTCCGGCCATCGCCAATACCAATAGCGGCTGGCAGGTGTTTGTCGGCAACGGCTACAACAGCACCAACGAGAGGCCGTTTTTGTATGCACTGGACCCGCAGCTTGGCACGATGAATGCGAAGATCGATTTATGCGCAGCGGTACCCACCGCCTGTAATCTCGCCGTCGCCAATGGCCTTTCAAGCGTAATTGCGGTGAATACCAGCGGGGCAGTCACTTCATACGCCAACATCGTTTATGCCGGCGACCTGCAAGGCAATCTATGGCGGGTGGACATATCGAATGCCAATCCGGCTATGTGGGCGGCAACGGTCATGTTCCAAGCGACCGATGGCGCAGGTAATCGGCAGCCAATAACGACCAAGCCTGTAGCCACCCTCAATCCCCGCTTCCCCCAGGTATTGGGCACTTTAGTGATGTTCGGTACCGGTCAATATTTGGGACTTCCCGACATCGCCAATGCAAAAGTGCAGTCCATCTATGGGGTCTATGATCCGCCGGCCGGCTATGTTGCCGCGATCGATCGATCGAGCCTGCTGCAGCAGACCCTGGCGACCGCGATGCTTGGCACCTCCCAGGTGCGCACCATTACCGGAACTGCCCCTGTCTATCCGGCAAACAAAGGATGGTTCATGGATTTGAATCTGCTGAGTGGCGAGCGCGTGATCAACAGCCCGCGTCTCTTCACGGGCGGAGAATTGATCCTGACCACTTTCCGGCCCATCCCTCCCGCAGCGGGCGTATGTACGACTCTGGGCAGCTCTTATCTAATGGTCTTGAACTTTGCCACCGGCGGTGGTTTCACGACGCCTCGCTTCGATGCGAATGGCGATGGCCATATCAACGCCTCTGACCTGGTAATGGTGGGCGGCGTCGCCGTTACTCCTGTCGGATTGTCGCTCGGCAATGTCTATGCCTCCGGCGTCACGAATCGAACCGGCGCACTCGGCCTCGGCGGGTCGGGAGTCGCCATCGTCACGACGACAGGACTGCCCAACGGTGGTACAAACGTCAACAGTTACGGCGTAGGTCCGCCTCCAAAAGTTCGCACAGCATGGTGGGAGATACGTCCATGAAATCAGCAAATATGAAGTCGATGATCGGCACGCTGGCCCTCGGGCTGTTCTTGCAGCCCACGGTGGGGTGGAGTAGCCGGGCGGTCACTGCGCCCATTACCGGCACGGTAACGGCAGCGCCCTCGAACAACAGTATCGAGGTCGACCGGCGCACTTATCACGTCAAGGCAAACAGCGCCGCTGCGAAGACACTGAGCAACTTTTACGTGGGGGAAACTGTCGATATGGTACTCGACGGGCCGCCGAACGCCCCCGAGGTGACTTCAATCATGCAGCACCCTGGGTCATGAGGCTCACCATGGTCAAGAACGGGTTTACCCTGGTGGAGTTGATGATCACGGTGGCGATTGTGGCCATCCTCGCGATGGTTGCGGTTCCTTCATACACGCAATATGTCAGACGGGCGAATCGCACAGACGCGACCAAGACCATGACCTTGGATGCGCAAGCGCTCGAGCGTTGTTACTCGCAAAGCTTTCAATATACGAACTGTCCCAACGCTGCCGCCGGTGCGCTGCCCTCTCCGCAGGGAAAATACACCGTGACGATCACGATCCCGGATCCCTTAGTTCCAGCGCCGAGTTTTTCGATCACCGCGGTTCCCCTGGCGCCCTCGCAACAAGCAGATGCTCCTTGCCAGACGTTCACGCTAAACACGGCGGGCGCGCAAGGGGCAACTCCCGCCGGCAGTCAAACCTGCTGGGGTTCAACCTAGGCGTTGCATTCTGCGAATCTAGTGGCCCAAAAAAAAGCCGCGCTTCTTAGCGCGGCTTTTTTGTCGTTCTGGGACTTGTTATCGGGCGCTGTACCCTCGACCTTCCACGCACGCCACCATCGCGCGACTGTAGTCGGAGCCGTTCTGGGCCACTTGGCCCGCCTGATCGGAGGCCCACCGCTGGCACTCAGCCTTGTCGGCCGACTGCTGCTCAGAGCTCTGGCCATTTTTCGGGTACATGAAAATCTGCCAAGCGGACCCCTGACCTTGATCCGCACCGACCGCATCGTTTGCAGCCGAGGCTGCGCCCTCAGCTGAACCGCTCAAGTCCGCGACGGGCGGCGGGTCGGTGACCACGTAGCCCTCATAGGAGGGGTTATAGGTGTAGTACACGTCGTTGGCGTAGTAGTAAGGCACGCCGCTATACCAATAGGTCGCATAGGCCAACGGCAGAATAGGCAGGAACCAGGCAAATCCCGCGCCGTAATAGCAGCGGGGCCAGAAACCGCCATGCCAATAGCCGCCATGCCAACCGCCTCCCCGCCGGCCACCGCCGTAGCCGTAGCCGCCGCGATAGCCAGTCGAATAGCCGTGGCCGCCGCCGTAGCCACCCCGCCCGGCGTAGGCACTGTGGTAGGCGCCGCTATAGTGCCCTGCACCGCCCGCGTAGTAGTGACCCGCGCCTCCAGCATACCGAGCGGATCCGGCGAAATGGGCGCCGCCCCCGAAGTGGCCTGCGGAGCTATGTCCGCCCCCGCCATGCGCCCCGCCACCCCCACTGGGATGTCCACCTCCTCCACCACCACCGCCACCGCCATGCCCTCCTCCGCCGCTGTGCTGAGCGAACGCAGGGCCGGCCCCGGCCAAGATCAATCCCAGCGCGCCAAACGCCAACAGACCGCCTTTGCCTTTGATTATCATTTGCCTCTCCTCACTAAAACCGCTCGCCGTCGCTTTTTAAGCGTTCATCAATAAGACCTTATAAGCACAACGCGGTTCAAGCGCTTTGGTGTACATAACACCAGCTTAATTACGCAGCGCTGCATTGAACATAACGTAGGCTGTTCGCCCGGGCGCAGGCTCAAAATATCGCGCGTTGGTCTCGTTGACGATCACCGATCCCACATAAGCCCGATTTGCCAGATTATCAAGGCGGCCAAATTCGCTCAGGTGCCAATGTTTGGTGTCCTGTTCGAATCCTGCCCGCCAATTGACCACCCAGAAACCTCTCGCCGCATCCGTGTTGCGGTCATCCGCGTAGATTTTCGACCTGCCGTCGGTTTCGAGCGTAGTTGAAAAGTGCAACGGAGCGAAGTGCCAGGTGAGACCCAAGTGCAACGCGTTGCGCGCAATTGCGGGTAGGAGATTTCCCGCAGCCACCGGCAAGAAATTGGGCGCAGCTTCTCCGGTGCGACTCGCCAGGGGATTGCAAGGCGTCCCCACACAAGTGAAATAGGACTGCGCCACCGCCGCGCGAATATAGGTATAGGCCAGTTGAGCGTCGAATCCCCCGGCTAGGGTGACATCGGCCTCGGCTTCCAAGCCGCGCCGTGTAGTCTCGCCGATATTCTGATTCACGCTGCGGCCGCTGAAATTTTGCAGCACCGCCAGTTCATCCGTCGTTTTGATGTAAAAGGCCGCCAGAGTGCCACGCGCATAGTCATTGCCGGCCTTGATGCCGCAGAGCCTCTCGAGGTCCTTCATATTGCCATTCGAATAGACCTGGACATCAAATCGATTTAAAATGTTATATTAATGATTGATAATTAGTATTTAATGTACTTTG
>JANYAD010000098.1 GCA_025355165.1 Gammaproteobacteria bacterium
CTCCGGCGGCTCGGCCGGATACGACCACAAGAAAATGGCGATCACCGCTCGCGGCGCATGGGAATGCGTCAAGCGCCACTTCCGGGAATTTGGGGTCGACATCCAAACCCAGAACTTCAGCGTTTGCGGCATCGGCGACATGGCAGGCGATGTGTTCGGCAATGGCATGTTGCAGTCGCGGCACATCCGCCTGCTCGCAGCCTTCAATCATCAGCATATTTTTATCGATCCGCAGCCGGACCCCAAGCGCTCGTTTGCGGAGCGCCAGCGTCTGTTCAATCTGCCGCGTTCCACCTGGGAGGATTATTCTCGCGCTGCCATCTCCCGAGGCGGCGGTGTATTTTCACGGTCGGCGAAAAGCCTCAACCTGCCCCGCGAAGCTCGGAGTCTGCTCGAACTCCCGGCGCAAGTCGCGCCCAACGAAGTCATCAAGGCGATCCTGAAGACGCATGTTGACCTCTTGTGGAACGGCGGCATCGGCACCTATGTCAAAGCAAGTAGCGAAAGCCACAGCGACGTAGGAGACCGCAGCAACGATGCCGTACGCGTCGATGGGCGCGATTTGAATTGCAAAGTGATCGGCGAAGGCGGCAACCTAGGGCTGTCGCAGCTCGGGCGCATTGAGTTCGCGCGCCGCGGCGGCCGTCTGAACACCGACTTCATCGATAATTCTGCCGGCGTGAACTGCTCCGACGTCGAAGTGAACTTGAAGATTCTCTTGAACGGCGCCGTACGTGCCAAGGATATCACTCAAGCGGCGCGCAATCGCCTGCTGTCGCGCATGACCGATGAGGTGGCGGCCCTGGTCTTGCGCAACAACTACCTGCAAAGCCAAGGCATCAGCACCAGCGAATTCCAGGCGAAACAGAGTTTGAACGAAAGCGCTTACGTCATCAGAACGCTGGAGCGATCCGGCGATTTGAACCGCAGCCTGGAATTTCTGCCCAGTGATGAAGACTTGGCGGAGCGTCGCCAGGCCGGCGAAGGACTGACGCGCCCGGAGCTGGCCATTATTCTGAGTTATGGGAAAATATGGCTCTACCGTGCCCTCATCCATTCCGACGTCCCGGAGGATTCGTATCTGTCCGCGGAGCTTAATCGCTATTTCCCGCAGCCGGTGCAAAAACGTTTCGCCCGGCGTATAAGACGCCATCGCCTGAGGCGGGAAATTATCGCAACCGCCATCACCAACAGCTTGATCAACCGCATGGGTCCCGTTTTTCCGGTGCGTGCGCAAGATGATACCGGAGCGGACCCCGCCGCCATCGCGCGCGCCTACAGTATTGCGCGCGAAGTATTTGCCGTGCGCAATATCTGGGCCCAGATCGAGGCGCTCGACAATCATATTCCCGCTGCGGTTCAGTACACCGCCATGTTTCAGACCACGCGCTTGCTGCGTCATATCAGCTACTGGCTGTTGGAAAACCGGCGCAACGACTTGAGCATCGATCGCGCAGTTTCCCGCTATGCCGCCAAGGTCAGTGAATTGTTCCACGAATTGCACGGCGTGCTGAGCGTCACGCCAAAGGCACGCATGAACACGTTGCGCTCGCAGCTCGTCGAGCAAAATGTGCCTGAAGCGCTCGCCGCGCGCATCGCCTCCCTGGAGGAACTGCACAGCGCCTTGGACCTGGTCGAGGTGGCCATGGCGGCCCGCGTGCGGATAGGTTACGCGGCCAAGGCATATTTCGATCTTGGCGAGCGGATCGGCCTTACCTGGATCAAGGAACAAATCGAAGCACTGAGCGCCGACGGCCATTGGCAGGGGGTCGCGCGCCACACCCTGCGCGATAACTTATATGCACTTCAGGCGAAGATCACCCAGGCGGTACTGCGGTTCAAGGGCAGAGATCCGCAAGCGCGAGTCGAGCACTGGATCTCGCGCCACTCGGCGTCGGTTGATGCGCTGAAGCGCGTAGTAGTGGACCTGCGGACCGGCACGCCGCCGGATTTCGCGACGATTTCCGTCGCGCTACAAGCGGTCCGACGTCTTGCACAGAGTTGAGCGCGAAGGGCGGCCCGTCGACTATGGCGCTGAGTACCTGCAGCAGCGCATCGATCGGGAAATCATGCTCGCCAAGCCCATGGGGGTGATCGTGGAGGCGGCGGACGAAATGTCGATGATCCTGCGCGCTCCGCTCGCTCCCAATGCCAATCACAAAGGAACCGCGTTCGGCGGCAGCCTTTACGCGCTCGCGGTATTGACCGGGTGGGCGTGGGTCACGCGTTTCCTTGCAACTCGGGCGATGGATGCCGACGCGGTGATTCAAGAATCCAATATGCGTTTTCTCGCACCCGTGCACGGCGAGATGCGCGCTGCTATCGAAATGCCTGCTGCCGGCGATACCGATAAGTTCTGCAAAATGCTGCTGCGTGCGGACCGGGGTCGAATCCGCTTGAGCGTTAACATTCACCAGGGCACGACACGGGCTGCCATTTTTGACGGGTTGTTCGCGGCGGCCATGCGCCATTAGGAGGAAAAAATGACGGGGAAATTGCTCTTGGTTCGCCACGGCCAAAGTACTTGGAACGTCGAAAACCTTTTTACCGGTTGGCACGACGTCGACTTAAGCGACTTAGGAGCCGCGGAGGCGGCTCGGGCGGGGCGCGAACTGCTCGCCGCGAACCTGAAGCCGCAAATTGCTTTCACCTCGGTGTTGAAACGGGCGATCCGCACGCTCTGGATCATGCTCGACACCATGGATCGCATGTGGACGCCGATCGAGGGAAGCTGGCGCTTGAATGAGCGCCACTACGGAGCGTTGCAGGGGCTCGACAAAGCGCAAACAGTCGAGCAGCACGGAGAGGCGCAAGTAAACGTGTGGCGACGCAGCTACGACGTGCCGCCGCCGCCGCTGAGTGCCGATGACCCGCGACACCCGCGTTTCGACCCTCGCTACGCGGAGCTCGATCCTAGCTGGTTGCCCGCGGGCGAGTCGCTCAAAGACACCTTGTCCCGGGTACTACCCTATTGGGAGTCCCGGATGGTCCCGGAGCTTCGCGCGGGTAAAACCGTGCTCATCGTCGCCCATGGCAACTCGTTGCGCGCGTTGGTGAAAATGCTCGACATGATGTCCGAAAGCGACATCGTCGGATTCAATATCCCGACCGGAATCCCGATTTTGTACGACCTCGACGAACAATTACAGCCGATTTCGCGGCGTTTTCTCGGCGATCCCAATGCCGTGTCGGCCGCGCAGGAAGCGGTACGCCGGCAGGCCGAAAAGAAATAGCGGGGGCGACGCTCGCCCTTGCCGACTTCAGGAATCAGCGGCGACCGTGACCTTGATTCCCGACAGCGCTTCGGTGAAATCGACCTGGCAGGATAACCGTGAGGTGGCCGGGCGAAAATCCGACAGCTCGTTGAGCAGTTCAAGTTCATCGCTTTGCCGTTTCGGCAGCTGAGACATCCATTTGTCATCGACGTACACGTGGCACGTGGCGCATGAACAAAGTCCTCCGCAAATCGCCGCGACTCCGTAGTCGAGCTCTCGCAGAATTTCCATGATCTTCAATCCGCTCTTTGCTTCGATCTCGTGTTCCTTGCCGTCACGATCCACCACAATCATTCGCGCCATCAAAACCTCCGCCTCGCCAATAGAACTCCATCAGGCCGCGTAGTGTGCCGGAAGGTGTAGGCGCACGTCGAGTTCGGCCGCGCGCCGGGAAATGCCCTTCGACGCATCGCGGCGCAGGCTTACAGAAAGTTCAGCCCAGAGCATGCAGACATAGTCATAGAGCCACAGTAGGCGCCTGAAGCGTCCCCACTCGTGCCGATCAGGCAGCGCTCCCAAATATTGGCCGAGCAATTCGCGTTGCAGCTCGCTCTCAAAATCATTGTTGGCGCACCACCCGGCCACATCCCAGAGAGGATCCGCCACATGCGCGTACTCCCAGTCGAGCAGGATCAGGCCTTGATCGCACCGTAGTACATTCAAGGCGTGCAGATCGCCGTGACAGACCACGCCCGCAGCGCGCGGCAGCTCTTCAAGCTCTCGCAGATGCACAGCCGCGGTCTGGATCAACGCTGGATCGAGCCCGCGCGATGCGTCGCGCAACAGCATCGCGCTGTAGCTCTCAATCCACCATCGTGGACCCATTGGGTCGGCGTTTGAAGTCAAGGGCAAGGCATGAACCCGGCGCAACAGTCGCGCCATCTCGCCAAGGTACTCCGGCAACGCCGCCTGCTGCGGTGACCAGACTTCACCCTCGACCCAGCGCGAGAGAAGCACGCGCTCCGCGTCATGGTAGATCAAGGGAGGAGCGAGTCCTGATTCGGTGGCGCGCTCGAGCAGCCTGACCTCCCACGCAAAATTCAAGCCGAATTGCGGCCGGTTTGGCGTGGCGGCCTTGAGCGTATAAGCAAGACCCTGGCGCTGGACCCGGTAGGTCTCGCTGAGGAGTCCTCGGCCCAAAGGCTCAATATCGACGCCGCCCGTGCCGGGCAGAACGGCGCGGCAAAGCTCCTCGATGTCATCCGGCCGCATATGAAGTTGAGGGCAAACTGCGCCGCCATTCGCGCATACCGATCACGATCAAGACCAGGTAGAGACTAAAGAGCAGCAGGGTCATGTAGAGATGGCGCGCGAAATACAGGCCCAGGCTGACCGAGTCGATGACCAGCCACCAATACCAGTTTTCATACACTTTGCGGGCCACCAAGAAGGTCGCAAACACACTGGACCAGGTGACCATCGAATCCACATACGGCCAGGCCGCGCTGGTGAAACGCCTGAGTAAAAATCCGCTCGCGGCCGATAGCGCGAGAATCACGAGCAATGCCTGAGTGTGACGCGCCAGCGGCCACCGGCTCACCGTCAGCGCGCCGCCTGATTTCTGGTGTTGCCACTGCAGGAAGCCATAGATTGCCATCGCGGCATAGAACGCGTTCAACACCGACTCCATGTACAGGTGCGCCTCGGACAACACCCATACGTACAGGCACGAGCTCAAGAAGGCGGCAACCCAACAGCTCAATTGCTGACGGATGGCCAGAATGAGGTACGCCACCGCCAGCACAGCCGCGGTCAGCTCGAGCCCGCTCGTATCGTGCCAGGCACTCACGAGCCCGATCGACAGCTCGCGGATCACGTCGGCGAGGGCTGCGGCGGTGCCAAACCCGGCAGCACCTTCAGGACGAACACCAATTGCGGTGCTTGGGCGGCGGAGTGTGTCATCTCCTGCGTCAAGATGCTCATCACTCGGTCGAGCGGACCCCAAATTTGCGTTGCCAACGCATTGGTCTTTACCAGCAAGCCAGGGTGCGTATTTAACCGATCGATGAAGGCCTGAATCGGCGGGCGATAATCGCCGGTCAGTGGATACATGCTGATTTCTACTGCAGCGCGCATACGATTACCTGCTCCCTACGCCGGTATTATCCGGGTCAGGTTCAACGGGTTCGCGAGATATCATCGAGGGTTCGATGCTCGCGTCTCAGGCCTTTAAGGCCACCCCAAGGTTTATTCAAGTGTAGCCTGATGCACCGATGCGTGCAAAACTCCGCCATCGGCTCGGGGAGACTGCATTGCGCATTTTTCAAGTAGATGCTTTTACCGCAACGCGCTTCGCCGGCAATCCCGCCCTCGTCATCCTCGATGCGGATGGCCTGCATGAGGCGACCATGCTCGCGGTGGCGCGCGAATTCTCGCACGCCGAAACCGCGTTCGTGTTTGCCCCTGAGGCGTCCGACCACGATGTGCGGCTGCGGTTTTTCAACGCGCGTAAGGAAACGCCTTTCGTGGGCCACGCGACGGTGGCGGCGCATGCAGTGCTTCTCGCCCTCGGAAGACGCACCACCGGCCTATGCCGTCAACACAGCGGCACGGGCATCATGGAAGTCAGCGCCTTCGTCGAACAGCGCGGGCCGGCGGCCGAGACCCTCATCGAATTCCGCCAGACCGCGGCGCAGTTGGATGCGCCCCTGCCTTTCAAGACAACGTTGCGGGTTGCCGAGGCGTTGAAGCTGCCGGCCACCTGCCTGCACGAGGTCATGCCGGCCCGAATCGCCCGCAAAGGTAGTAGCCGCCTACTTGTGCCCGTCTCCGATCGCCGGCACTTGGAGAGCATTGCGCCGAATTTCGAGACTTTACTTTCGCTCGGCAGTGAACTTGGCACCGAAGGATTTTTCTTGTTTGCCGTCAATCGCGATTCGGATGCACTGTGCACCGAATCGCGCATGTTCTGCCCGGCCCTGGGGATAGCGGAAGACCCGGTCAGCGGCAACGCACACGCCATGCTGGCGGCGTACTTGTGGGACCTAGGCCAATTCAGCAAGAAATCGAGCACCTTCATCGGAAGGCAGGGATATCAGATGAAGCGGCCGGGACAAGTGAGGGTGCGTCTGGAGATTGACAATGGCGCCTTTATCGCAGCCCATATCGCCGGAACCGCCGTGATCGTCAGCGAAGGCACCTTGGCGCTCTAAAAGGGCGAAGCTCAGGTAACCGGCGCCACCAGATCCAGCTTGAGGGCCGCAGCGAGCGCCTCAATCCTCGATTTCACCTCCTGGGCCGTCCTGACCGCTTCATCCATACTGCCGCTGGCAAAAGCTGCTTGGGCCTTCGACCAAAGCAACGCCGCATCCTCCTCGCCGGACTTAGCCGCATCGAGGTCCATGCCCGCGGCGAGTTTTTGGTTGGCTTTCTTTCTCAAAAAATCGAGGCGCTTCTGAATGGCGGTCAAGTAATCGGGCACTGCGCCTGCCAGCACTGTCCATTGATCATTCATCGCCTTCAAGACTTCGTCCTTTTTCGATGCAGCGGCCATGGCCAAGGTCTGCGCCGCGGCGAGCACAGCCGGGCCGCCGTTCATCACGGCCGGATAGTCGTGCTTGTCGAACGCGGCCTTAAGCTCGCCGGTTTGTCTTTGCACCGCCATGAGCCGATCGGGAATATATTTCGCCGCCTCAGCCGATGCGGCGGTCACGCTCGTATCGATATCGGCAAGCAGCTTGCGTGCGGGCTCCTTTTGGCCGGCGCACGCCGCCAATGCCAAGGCTGCTAGACTCAGAATTACCCAGCGGCCGGGGCGCGCCTTAGCCTTCATTGCAAGCTCCATCGCCAAAAAAAAAGCGAACGCCCGATTCTAGCTCAATTCTCGGCGAGCGCGGTCCAACCACTGCGCTTGCGCCTTACGATAGTGGGCAGGCCCCAACCTCGCGCCGTCGAGCAATTCCTTGAGCACCTGTTGCGCCTCTTTAAGTTTGCCGCGCCGCTTGAGCAATAACCCATAGCGCAGGCGTGCCTCGGCCCCCGGATAAACAGGAGCAAGGGCGGCATACTCGCGCTCGGCCTCATCCAATGCGTCCTGCGCGTCGAGGGTGCGGGCATAGAGCAGCTTGGCATCCGCTGACTTGAAATCAGGGTTGTGCAGCGCCATCAGTTCGAGCGTGGAGCGCGCCGCGGCGTAGTCGCCCTTGCCGAACAGGGCGCGGGCCACACCCAGGAGCAAGGTCGGGTCATGCTCGAAAATACCCTTTAAGCCGCCTCGATATACCTCGAGGGCTGCGTCGAATTGATTGCGTTCGTAGAGTTCCTCGCCCAGCCGGCGGCGGGCATCCACGTTTCCCGAAATCTCCACTTCCGCGCTGGCGCGGCGCAATTCCCGATTCGGATCAATGAGGCGCCCGAGGCCCGCTTTGGCACGGTGCGCAGTCCTGCCGGCAAACAGTTCCGGCAGAATTTCGGCGACGACATAGGCAAGCGCGCCTATACCGGGCAACAGAAACACGGCCCAGATCCACAGCTGATTCCGGCCGGTCTTGATCACATGAACGATGAGCGCCGCTTGGATAAGCAGCAACAGAATGGAGACGGGAAACAACGACTGACTCCGAACGCGCCCTTTGGCTTACACCTCGGCTATTGTAGCGAGAATTCGCTTGCTGGTTAGCGCTGCGCCACGCGAATGCGCCGCTGC
Organism: Gammaproteobacteria bacterium; assembly: GCA_025355165.1. Lineage (GTDB taxonomy): Bacteria > Pseudomonadota > Gammaproteobacteria > Steroidobacterales > Steroidobacteraceae > Bog-1198. Next base: position 7,921 of record JANYAD010000098.1, read on the forward strand.
ACGTCGCGGCACGCCGACCAGCCGATATTGGATAATGAGTATCCCAAAATGCGCTGTGAGCGCGGATCGACCGTCACTTCCATCTCGCAGCCCTGGAATCCCGACGGCGTCCCTTGTTTAGGCTTTTGCGGAAGAAACCACACGTACACCAGCTTCGTGGTGCTCTTGTCGATCTTGCGCGGCTCGCCGAAAGCTTCTTGCAACACGCTGACAGGTTTGCCTACATTATCCGCGGCGATTCGCGGCACGGGTCGAACCGCATATCCGGATCCGCTGCATCCGGCCACAACTACCGCAGTCAGGATCCAAGGTGCCGTGCTAAGACGCAACATAATGAGATTTCCAATCCTTCAAGGACTCGCAGTCTCACCCGCGGCGTCGAGACATGACCCACGCTCACGTCGCAGATTGGCAACTTGCGCTGCACGCCTGCCGATTATGTAAACGCAGTGAGTGCGTCATTCCGCGCGGCAGGTCTTCAAGGTGATGCACGGCCGCGATCACGCTGACTCCCCGCTGCATCAAGCGTTCCAGCAAGCGCTTTATCAGCGCTCGCTGCGCGGGATCAAGCCCGGTCAGCGGCTCGTCCAGCAGCAAAATCCGCGGCTCTGCGGCCATAGCGCGCGCGATGAGCGCCCTGCGCAACTGCCCATAAGACAATTCGCGAGGATGCCGTTGCGCCAGACTCAGCAACTTGAAAAACCGAAGCCAGTACCGGGCCGCTTTGGAGTCGGCACGCGTGGCTGCGTGCGCCAGCCCGATACTCGAATGGCGGCCGCTTGCAACCAGCTCCAAGATACTGACTCCCAATGCATAGGTGCTTTGCAGTTCCGGAGACACATAACCAACATGGCGCTTCCACTGCATGATCGGGGTCCCACGCACGCAGCCCGCCCGTTCGATGTGGCCGCCCAGCGCCGGCGACAAATCGCCGTAAAGCAGCTTGAGAAAGCTGGATTTACCCGCGCCGTTCGCCCCGACTACCGACCAATGCTCGCCGCGCCGCAGCTGCCAATTGACATCGTGCAGCACCTCTTGGTATTCGACATATAAATCCACATGCGAAAGGCGAAGTAAGACTGCGCCTAATCTCTTACGGGTCCGCGGCGCGGCCGATTGGCGTTGAAGATCCCGCTCATGTTCCTCCGCGCTCGATTTCAGATGTTCGGCGTCGGCGCGCTGCAAGGGTTTAAGGACGCTAATCCGCCCGGCGCACAGCTTGAGCAATGAGCGCGTTCCGGCCGGCAGGTCCATGGCGCGATGTGCGGTCGCAACCCAAGACAGGCCTCGCCGGCGAGCGCTCTGCAGCACGGCGTCTATGCGCCGCCGGTAGGCGGCATCCAAACCATTGTAGAACTCATCCAGCAGCAGCCAGTCCGGGTTTCGCACCAAGGCCCGCGCAAGCAGCACCAGCCGCTTCTCTCCATAGGACAATGACAAGAAATTGCGCGAGGCGAGCGATTCAAGGCCGCAAACCCTGAGTTGCGATCTGACGCGCCTGGCTTGCTGCATCGTGACCGGCGTTAACAGCAAGTCGCCGCCTTCAACACCCGTCGCCACCACATCGCGAACACTTAAGTTCCATCCGTAGCGTGCGTATTTGTCCTGTCGCTCGCCTCCTACATAGCCGATGCGCTGCTTTGCATTCAGCAAGTCAAGCGAGCGGCGGCCCAACCTGAAGCTGCGGCCGTCCTTACCGAGCGCTGCTGGTAACCTGGTCGGCGTGGGCCAGATTTCGCCGCTGAGCAGTTTCAGCAATTGGGTCTTGCCGGCGCCATTCTCCCCGATCAGCGCCCAGCGTTCACCGGGCCGAAGTTGCCAAGTGATGTCGCGCAATACCCATTTGTCGCCGCGCCGCACGCTCACCGCGTGCAGCGATATCGCAAGCCGCGCGCTCATGCCTTGACACGCCAGACTCCGGAAAGCTCGCCGACGCGAGCCTCGCGTAGCAGCTTGATCAGATGCGCCTCCAGCGTCAGGCGCGCCCAGGGGTGCCGATCGGCCGAGACATCGTCGTAAACCACCGGGGTCAAATCGTTGAGATCGGCTTGACCCAGTTTCGCGAGGCTGAAAAGCACTTTCTGCTCGCGCGCGAGGCGGTGCGCGCGCAGCGCTTCGAGAACTTGCTTTCCGCTATCCATCAGTTCGCCGTGGCCCGGAGCAATTTTCTCGAAGTCGTAAGCAAACAATTTGTCGATGGAGTGCAGATAATCCGCCATGTTGCCGTCGGGCGGCAAAATCACGGGCGACACGCCTTCCAGGACATGATCGCCAGTGATCAGCAGGCGCTCTTCCTCGAGGAAGTAGCACACGCAGTTCGATGCATGGCCTGGTGTATGAATTGCTACCAGTCGGCTATCGCCCAGCGCGAGTACCTCCGCGTCGGCCGGCTGGTGGTCGGGTACGAACGATTCATCCTGTCGTCCGTCGCGAGGCGGTGGCAATCCAATGAGTTGCGCTCCGGTGCGCCGGGCGAGTCTCGCCGCCAGCGGCGAGTGATCGCGGTGCGTGTGGGTCGTCACGACCCAACGAATCGGCGCTCCGGCAGCGCTCAGGATACATTCCAGGTGGGCGGTGTCATCGGGCCCTGGATCCACCACGGCGATCTCATTCTCGCCCAGCAAATAGGTATTGGTTCCTGCACCGGTCATGAGGCCGGCATTTCCAGCCACGATGCGGCGTACGCCTGAAGCCAGGGAGGTGGATTTGCCGGGAGCGAGTTGGGGTCTTAAGCGCAACACCGTCTATGATACATCCGCGATCATTAAATTTTGCGCGAGCCGATGGGCGGCTAACCCTAAGCGGGCGTGTATTTCGGCGGATTCCGTGAGACGGTGAACTTTGTCGCAGTTTGAGATAGTTGCGATAGGCGATAGAGCCGCTACACTGGGCGTACATGTCCAAGTCGCCGAACGCACGTAGAATCGGAGGGCCGCTCGCCTGGGATCAGCTTTCCCGTCCAGACGCAGAACAGTGCCAACGTTTTTTGGCCGAATCGCTCTCCTTGCTGCTGGGCGATGTGCTGCGTTCCATTTTGTCCGACGCCAGTCCGGCATTGGCCGCGGATGAATCGGCCATCGAACGCTATCGGAATCTTGCCGATTCGTTGGCGGATGGAGAGTCGCGGCGCCGAACCGGTGTCGGTATCACACGGGCGGGACTCGCCAAACGATGCGTAACATGGCTTAAACTGCTGCTTACCCCGGCCCCCAGTGTCCCCACTACCGCTGCGATGCGGGAGTTTATCGATGCGTTGGGCCTGTTCCCGGCATTGTTCGACAGCGATCCATCCGCACGATCGCGCCGGGCTCGGCTTACGTGGCTTTTGACCCACGATAGGCGCCTGGATGCCAGTACCCGGGAGGCCGCCACGGCCCTCATTGAAGCTTGCGAGCATTTAGGGGTTCTGCTGTGGCCGGACGCGGAAACCGCTTAACGTAAGTCCGTGCTTAAGGCGCATCTCGGCGTATAATGTGAAATCCATCTTCACTTGCACACGGGGCCTTGAGTGCAGAACTCGCCGCTAGCTAAACCAGACCTTTCGTCTTCCAAAGCCGATGTTGCGCCGGGCCCCGTCGCGACGCCGCTGCCAGTCGATAAGTCGCGCTTCCGCTTTCAAAAGCTGCTGCAGCCCTTCGCGGTAAAGCCGGGCGTCGCCATGCCCGTGGTTTGGTTTTTCCTCGACTGGCTGGTGCTCGGCGTTGCCATCGGCAGCTTGCTGATCGTGGAATCATTGTGGGTGAGAGTATTTGCCTCGCTGGTCGCGGCCTTGTGGATCGCACGGCTGTTCGTCATCGGCCATGATGCCTGTCACGGCTCGTACACTCCCAATAAAACCCTGAACAAATGGATTGGCCGAATCGCATTTCTTCCCTCCTTGACTCCTTTCAGTCTCTGGGAAATCGGCCACAACCTCGCGCATCACGGCTTTACGAATTTGAAGGGCCGCGATTACGTCTGGACGCCCTACTCGCCGGCCGAGTTCGCGAAGTTGCCCTGGATCCGCCGGCAGCTCGAACACGTCTATCGCAGCGGCTTCGGCCAAGGCGTGTACTACATGATCGAGATGTGGTGGAAGAAGTTATTTTTCCCAGGTCGCAAGCATGTGTCGACCCGACGAATCAGCTATACCTGGGACAGCTTGCTGGTCGCCGGTTTCGGCACGCTGTGGGTGGGCGGTTTGGTGGTATGGGGCCTGTACAGCGGCAAATCGATCTGGTCGCTGCTGATTTTCGGTTTCGTGGTCCCGTTCTTCCTTTGGAATTGTCTCATGGGGTTCGTGATCTATGTGCAGCACACGCATCCCCGAGTCGCCTGGTATGAGCGGCGCGATGAATGGACCGCCAATGCCGGTTATGCCACCACGACTGTGCATATCAAGCTGATGCGCCCTCTCGATGGGCTGATCCACTACATCCTCGAGCACGGTGCGCACCACGTGAACATGGGAATCCCGCTGTATCGCCTTAAAGAAGCTCAAGCGAAGCTTGCTGCCACGTTGGATGAAAGACTCAACTCGGAAGTCTTCACGTGGCGCTATTACTGGAACACGGTCCGTCGCTGCAAGCTCTACGACTTCGCACAGCACGCTTGGACGGATTTCGACGGGCGTATCACCTCAGAACCGCTGGTGCAGGTGCGTTAAGCAGTCCGTTGCGTTAAAACCGGCTTTTGATGCCGGCGAAAGCTCCTACGCTCGGTGCCAAGAATCCGACCGGATTCTCGAAACGCCTATCCAATAAATTACTGATCCGGGCGTATATGTTCAGATGGCTGCTCACATCGTAGCCGGCCGCCAAGTCAACGGTGGTATAGGGCGGCGCGTTCAACCGTTGAATAGAAAAATCGCGATTGCCGTCCACCCATGAGCCCACCGACAAGAGCGAGGCATTCAGCAACAGGCGCGGAGTCGGCCGCCAATCGGCGTTCACGCTGCCCTTGTGCTTCGGTCGTCGCAGCAGTTCCTGGTGCGAAACCTCATCGGTAGCCTGCGTGAAGGTGTGGTCCAACCGCAACGTCAGGCTCTGAAGCGGTCGAAAGGCGGCGAAACTCTCGACGCCTTGCGTCGCTGCACGGCCCACATTGATGTCCGTGGTGAAGTCAGCACTGTCCGCGATCAAATTCTTGATCTGATTTCGGAAGTACGTGATGCCGAATCTCAAGGTATCGGCGGCCAAGGCTTGCTCGAATCCCGCGTCCCAGCCCAGGCTGCTTTCGGGCTTTAAATTGGGGTTGGCGAAGAAGCCGAATGCCGGAAAGCTTTGGAAGAGCTGATTCAACGTTGGGGACTTGAAGCCGGTGCCGACGCTCGCCTTGAGTTTGGTTGCGCTTTCCGTGATGAGGAAGGCCGGCGCAAAACGATAAGTAACTTTCCCCCCGAAGCGCTCATCCTGGTCGTAGCGCACGCTGACCGAGTCGAAGAATCGATCGCCGAAGCCCGATTGCAGTTCGGCATAACCTGAGTCGATCTTGGTACTGGCCGAAATGGGCGCTGTGATCTCGTCGCGTTCATGTTCGGCGCCGAGTACCAGCTTTTCACCGGCCGCCAGCTTGATGTTTCCCTGCCAGTCGAATTTTACGCGCTGGCCTGCCGCATCGCTGCGCGCGGTCGCCGGACTGAAGTCCGAGGATCGAATGTTGGTGTACGCCGCGCCGATGGTCTGCTCCAGCGTGCCCGCAAAGGACAGCAAGTGTGCGGCTGCGCGCGCATAGGTTTGCAAGGTGTTGTTGGCGCTTTGCGAAGCATCGGGAAAATCAAAGGGAAAATTATTGAAATTCTCGCCCGTGAGTCGCACATGGCTGTCGGTATAGCGCGCGACCAAGCCGAGATCGAAATTCTGCGTCACGAAGAAGCCCAGTTTCGTCGAAGCCGTCAAATTGTCGTAGTCATCATCGATGCGCTGCTCACCCGGCGCCAATAGATTCGAGGGCGTCACCGGAGTCTTGCCGGCATGGAAATGCTCGAGATTCGCCGCATAATGCAACCGGTCCAACGAGCCGCTCAAGGAACCGCTCTGGTTGAAGGTGTCGAATGACCCGGCTTCGAGCGCGGCATTGAACTGCGCCGGACCTGAACCGCTCTTGGAAATAATATTGATGACGCCGCCGATGGCGTCCGAGCCGTAAAGACCGCTTTGCGGGCCGCGCAAAATTTCCACTTTTTCGATATCCTGCGTCAAGAAATGCGCAAAGTCGAAGGCACCCCCGGCATTGCTTGGATCCCCCACATCGATGCCGTCAACCAACACCTTGGTATGGTTGGAATTCGTGCCGCGCATGAACATCGAGGTTTGGCCGCCGGGACCTCCGGTCTGCACCACATTCAATCCCGGCAGTTGCTTGAGCACCTCGGGCAAGGTTTGCGCTTGCCTCGCCGCAATCTGATCCGCCGAGACGACGCTGACGCTGCTGGCCACCTGAAGTTCGGGCGTCGGCACGCGCGTGGCGCTCACCACAATCGTATCGGGCAACTGCTCGGAGGCAGCATCGCTCTGAACGGCGCGCGCGCCGTCGAATCCGCACAAGGAAACGCTCAGGATAAGGGTCTGCAATAAGGATTTACGCACAAGATTCTCCTGGTAAGGGGCCAAGAGTCGGCGCGCGAATGCGTACGGCTAGTGTTTTTCATTCCATCTCCGCGGCGACTCCTCACTGTCGTCGCGACGGTTTCCCCCGCAGTTATCAGCACACCCCGGCCGGTAACAAGACGACGGCGCGAGGCAGGTCTCCTGGCTTCCGGGTGGTGGCTAACGTCCTCCTTCCCAAAGCCTTGAGGCTTCAGTGGACCCGTGGACGTTCGCTATCCGGTTACAGTTGCGGGGGCAGCCGCGGTTCTACACCGCGTTCCGATTTATTCACTCACGTGAACCTTGCGCGTTCGCGGATCATACCGTTAATGCACTAAGGGTCAATCCACTTTCGCCAATTGTTGCGCGTGATGGTGCAAATGGTCGGCCATGAAAGTTTGTATGAAGTAGTAGCCGTGGTCGTAGCCGGGCTGCATGCGCAGTTCGAGCTGTTGACCGGACTTGGCCGCCGCGGCAGCAAATTTCTCTGGCTTAAGCTCGGCGGCAAGATACGGATCGTCCAAGCCTTGATCGATGAGGATCGGCCCTGGATAAGGCTTCCCGGCCGCCAACTCGGTGGCATCGTATTCGCGCCAGAGTTGCATATCGCTTCCCAAATAATTTTTGAAAGCCTTCTGACCCCACGGCGACTGCATGGGGGCGGCAATCGGCGAAAACGCCGACACCGACTTATAGAAGCTGGGGTTTCGCAGTGCCAGCGTCAACGCGCCATGTCCGCCCATCGAATGGCCGAAGATGCCGGTGGCGGCGGAACGTGCCGGCAAGTGCGCGGCAACGAGCTGCGGCAGCTCGCGCGTGACATAACTGTACATGCGGTAGTTTTGCGACCAAGGCTCCTGCGTGGCATCCACATAGAATCCGGCCCCGAAGCCGAAGTCCCAATGATCTGCGTCGCCTGAGATGCGCGGTTCACGCGGACTGGTATCCGGGGAAATGAGCATGAGCCCTAATTCCGCGGCGTATTTCTGTGCATGCGACTTGATGCAAAAGGTTTCCTCGGTGCAGGTGAGCCCGGATAGAAAATACAGCACGGCCACCTTGCTCGAGCGCGCTTGGGGCGGTAGGTAGGCGGAGAATTTCATGGGACCGCGCGTTTCCCGTGACTCGTGCCGGTAAA
>JANYAD010000132.1 GCA_025355165.1 Gammaproteobacteria bacterium
CACGCCTTGGTGCTCGCCGGCGGCTCGGTTTTTGGACTGGCCGCCGCGGATGGGGTGGCTGCCTTGCTGTCGGCACAAGGCAGGGGACTTCAATTGCGTCCCGGCTCGCCGGCCATTCCGATAGTCCCGTGCGCCGTCTTGTACGACCTTGGCAATAAGGGGAACAAACAATGGGGATTGTTCCCGCCGTACCGAGCATTGGGCCTAAGCGCCGCAAGCAACGCCGGCGCCGACTTCTCTCTAGGCTCGCACGGCGCCGGGCGCGGCGCCGTGGCAGGCTTGCGCAAGGGCGGCATTGGGTCGGCCTCGGTGGACTTGGGAGGCGGTTTAATCGTCGGCGCGCTGGTGGCGGTGAACTCAGTCGGGTCAGCAGTTATGCCGGACGGCAAAACTTATTGGGCTTGGGCATTCGAGCTGGACCATGAGTTCGGCGGCGGCGGACCCCCAAAGAGCCCCATGGACTTGAGCGATCCGTCTCCAGAGGAGTCGCGCCTTCGAAGCGTCGGCCGCTTGACTCCGGGTGCAAATACCACGCTCGGTGTGGTTGCCTGCAATGCAGACCTCAGCACTGTGGAATGTAAGCGCGTCGCTATGATGGCGCACGATGGAATTGCGCGCGCCGTGCGTCCGGCTCACACCCCGTTCGATGGCGATACTGTTTTCTCGTTGGCGAGCGGCGAGATGGCACTGGAGTCAAACATATTGCGTGCTGCGCAGGTCGGGCGTATCGGATCGGCTGCGGCGGATTGTCTGTCACGGGCGATCGCCCGGGGAGTGCACTTCGGCTAGTATCCCAGCGACATCATGGCAGCACAAACTGCAGCGATGGGTTTCTCGGTTCACTCCGGGTGGGCGGCCATGGTTGTGCTGTCAAAGCACGCGGCCCGTCTCAGCGTGCTGGCGCGATCCCGTATCGATTTGATCGATGCAAGCGAACCCGACTCCAAGCTTCCCTACCATACGGTGGAGTTTCTAGACCTCGACGCTGCCGCTTTGCGTTTAACAGAATACATGGCCACGGCCGAAGGTTTGGCCTATGCGGCAATCCATGCACAATGCACAGCCTTAAGTGAACGAGGGCTCAAGCTCACATCCGTCGGTATCCTCGACGCGTTGCCCCGCAAGCCCAGCCCGCTCGCCACGATCCTAGCCTCGCACGTGTTCATCCACGGTGCCGAGGGAGCCCATTTTCGAGACGCGCTGTCGGCAGCAGCGCAGCGCGACGGCTTGAAGACCTATCGGACACCGGGCGGCACTGTGGAAAATCATGCGGTGCAACGACTGCACCTACCTCTTCCGAGCATCCTGCATACGGTGAACGAATTAGGCCGGCAGGTTGGACCGCCATGGGGGACGGACAAAAAAAGGGCCGCGCTGCTGGCATGGACTCTGCTGAGGCCTTCAGATATCTAAAGAGGCCGCAGACTCCACCGTCGCCCGCGCCAGCGCGGCTTCGAAATCACCGCCGCTTTCCCGCAACTTCTGCAATTCGTCTTTCGTCCATTCATGCTTGAGCCTGCCGTCGATTAGAACAGCAGCTCGGTCGGCGTAATGCTCAACAATATCGAGTGAGTGGGTGGCCAACAGCAGAGCGCCTCCGCGGCGTTCGATGCGCGTTCGCAAATGATGCTTGAGCACTAGCGCGCTGGCTGGATCGAGACCGTTGAATGCCTCATCCAATACGATGAGCTGAGGATCGCCCACCAAAGCCAACAGCACGGCGAGTTTCTGGCGCGTGCCCAACGATAGGGTATCGACGAAGGATTCAAGATAGGGCGAAAATCGCAGCTGCTCAGCAAGCGCCAACAGATCATCTGCGATGGTAGACAGTCCTTTGGCCGCGGCATGCACCTCAAGACATTGGCGCGAAGTCAACAGAGCGGGCAGCGCATCGGGAGCGCAGCCATATCCGAGCTGAATCTTGGCTTCATAGGGTTTCTTTGCCAGCGAATGCCCGGCAATGCAGATCTCACCACCCGAAGGCTTCAGACGACCCACCACACAATCCAGCAACGTGCTTTTGCCGCAGCCGTTAGGGCCCAAGAGCACGAACCAATCTCCCGCGGCTAAGGTTATCGAGATGTTCTCGAGCACGGTACGCAGTCCATACCCGGCACGCAGGCCACGGACCTCGAGGATATTGCCGCTCATGGCGTATTCCTTGTTGGCGCACTCGAGTACAAAACGCCGCCCAAGGCCGCGAGGCCGCCAATCACAGCGATGCACAAGCCCATCGTCAATGCTTTGGGCAAGGCAACCTCGAACACGAGGAGGAGCAGAGCCTCAGCGACGCTCGCGGCGACGATCGCTCCCAGCGTGGGGAACAGCAAGGCGCGCGTAATATTTTCGGCGCGGCCGGGCAACGGCGCCATCCACCGCCGGCTTGAGCGGCTCACGGTGATCGCCGCACGCAGCAGCAACATGAGTGCGCCGCCGATTCCGGCCATCGCGAGGACCACCATGGCCGAATCAGCCGTGGTACCGAGCGGCATCGAGAGCAGAATGGGAATGCAGGCGGGTGCCATCACTCTCGGCTGTGCCCAAGCGAACATCTGACGCACCGGCCAAATTCCTAAAGCCGCGAGCGAAGGCCGAATCGCCGAGGTCTTTGCGGCTTTCTTGTGCGGCACGTATCGAGAACCGGGCGGTAAGTGGACCGGCTTCGGTGAAGGCATCGCGTAGCTCGCGATCACTCCAATGCCAATTGCCAGCATCAGGCCGGCCCAGTCCGATAGGAGAGTAACGTTGGCGCCTGCAGTGAATGCCGGCACAAGGACCAGAATCGCGAACGCCGTCAATACCGCCATCGCCACTAGCGCAGGCTGCGCCTCGATGATCAGCGCCTCCCAGCGTGAGGTCGATACTTTGACCGGCACAGCCGCCAACCAGGAGCGGGCGAATTGCGTGCGCGCGAGTGCTCGGCGCCGGGCTACCAGTACGGCGCTGGTCATCGCTGCCAGGCCCTCGCATGCCAGCGCGTGCAAGTGCAGCCATTCAATCCCCCGCAGAACAGCTCCTCGCTCCATAAAGAACAATGCGAGGAGTGCCCCAAGTGCGAACCACGCAACGGTCCGTCCGCGCACGCCGAGCAAAGAACGGCGATTGCCTCGGAGCATCCGGGCGGCCATCAGGCGAGGCGCCGTCACCTCATGGCCTGCAGTTTGGGCGCGGCCGCAATCAATGCTTGGGTATAGGCATGGCGAGGCGAAGCGAAAATGCGTTCCGTGGGCCCCTCCTCGACGATGCGTCCATGCTGCATGACATAAACTCGGTCGGCTATCGCTCTGATCACGTGCAGATCATGCGACACGAACAGGTAGGCCACGTTCAGTCTTTTCGCCAATTGCGCCAGCAGGTCGAGGATTTGTTGTCGCAATAATACATCGAGAGCGGAGACTGCCTCGTCGAATACAATCACGGCGGGCTCGGTGATGAGCGCCCGCGCAATTGCAATTCGCTGGCGCTCGCCCCCTGAAAACTCGTGCGGCAGCCGTCGCGCGTCCGACGCCGACAAGCCGACTTGTTCCAGCATTGTGCCGATTTTGCGTCGGCGCTCGGCGGCAGCGGGTTGCGCATTCAACAGAAAAAATGGTTCGCCAATCACCCGCTCGACGCTCCACTTCGGATCGAAACTGCCATAAGGGTCCTGAAACACGCCCTGGATGGCACGCCGCAGCCGGTGCAGCTGCGCACCCCTTGCGCTTGAGAAATCCTCTCCCAGCAAGCGCACCTTCCCACCTTGCGAGCTTTCCAGCGCAAGAATCACCTTTAGCAGACTTGATTTGCCGGAACCGGACTGGCCCACCAGCCCGACCGTCTCGCCGCTTCGAACCTGCAAGGAAACATGGTCGACAGCACGCAAGCGCGGCGCGGCACGCCACAAAGATCTTCGCTTGCGAGGAAAGTCGCGCACGATATCGACTACCTGCAGTACCGCGGGGGCGCGGTCGCCCGATTGATCGATCCGCCCCGCCCCGGCGTGAGGCTTCAATGCCGCCGCCGCTAACAGTGCGGCCGTATAAGCATGGCGCGGGTGCCGCAACACTTGCTCCGCGTCGCCCTGCTCTATGATCTCTCCTTGACGCATGACCGCTACGCGATCGGCGAGTTGCGCCATGATCGCCAGATCATGCGTTACCAATAACAACCCCATATTGCGCGTCCGTACCAGCTGCTGCAGCAGCGACAAGACTTGCGCCTGGGTGATGACGTCCAGGGCAGTCGTCGGTTCGTCCGCAATCAGCAAAGGCGGGGACATGATCGCCGCCATGGCGATCGCCACGCGCTGGCGCTCGCCGCCGGACAATTCATATGGATATCGATCAAGCGAACCGATCTCGCCGGTCAAGCCGACCAAATCCAGGGCCTCGCGTGCCGCGCGTTTTGCCGCCAGTGCCGATATGTTCTGATGCAGCCGCAGCGTCTCCCCGACCTGATCGCCGATGCGCATCAGCGGGTTGAGGGCCGTCATGGGTTCTTGAAACACCATGCCAATGTCGCGCCCGCGAATTTGCTGCATGAGCGCCTCAGGCTTGCCGCTCAGCGCCTCGCCGCGTAGGCGAACGAGTCCCGTCGTGACGGCCGACTCGGGCAGCAGTTGCATGATAGCAAGCGCTGTGAGCGATTTTCCGGAGCCAGAAGCACCCACGAGGCCAACAATTTCCCCCGTATGCACCTCGAGCGACAGAGTTTTGACCAGCTGATTCGCGCCGATGACAACGCTCAAGTCATCGATATCTAACAAGGAGTCGCTCACGTTGGGCGCTCTGCACCGCGGCGCAGTCCCTCGCCGAGCAAATTCAACCCCAGCACGAACAGCAGCACGGCACACCCCGGAAAAAATGCTAAAGAGGGCGCTAACGCCGTCAACGTCTGTGCCTCGTTGAGCATGCGCCCCCAGCTCGGCGTGGGTGGTTGCGCGCTCAAGCCAACGTACGCGAGGCCCGCCTCCGCAATGACGCCCAACGAGAATTGAATTGTGCCCTGCACTGCCAGCACGCCGAGCAAGTTCGGCAGAATGTGCTCCGAGGAGATCCTCATGGGTCCTTTGCCGGCGACACGGGCAGCCAAGGCATAGTCTCGTGTCCACAATGGCAAAGCGCCGGCTCGGGTGACTCGCGCAAACACGGGTATGTTGAAAATACCGATAGCGACGATGGCGTTGACCGCCCCGGGTCCGAGCGCGGCAGTGATGAGGATGGCCATCAGTAAGGCCGGGAACGCAAAAATGACATCGTTGCCGCGCATCAGCAACTCATCGATGGCGCCGCGGCGCGCGGCAGCCAACAGGCCAAGCGGGACGCCGACGCACATGCCGATGATGACCGAGAGCGAAGCTACGCCGACGGAAGTTTGCGCTCCTACCATGATCAGTGAGAGCACGTCGCGGCCCAGTTGATCGGTACCGAACCAATGATGCGGATTGGGAGGCTGCAACTTCTCGATGATGGACAGGGCACGCGGATCGTATGGGGTCCAGAAATACGCAAGTAAAGCGGTGATCAAAAAAAATAGGGTGAGCAGGGCACCCGCCCGGAGGTTCATATTGCGCGACCAGGGGCTCATGCGCCGCGCGCCCTGTGCAGTTGAGGATTGATCAGCGCGTAACCAAGATCGACCAAGAACGACACAGTCACAACCGCCGCAACCAAGATGACGACTACGCTCTGCACCACGATCAGATCGCGTTGCACGATGGCTTGAAATACCAGCCGGCCCAATCCAGGAAGAAAGAATACGTTTTCGATGATGACGCCGCCTGCGAGGAGAAACGAGAACTGCATGCCCACGATGGTCAGGACCGGCACCAGCGCGTTGGGAAGTGCGTGCCGCCACAACAGCCGCCGCGCACCGGCGCCCTTGGCCCGCGCGGTACGAATGTAATCTTCATGCAGCGTATCGATGAGCGCGCCGCGCAGCACCCGAGCCAAGATCGCAGCCTGCGGTGCGGCCAAAGCGATCGCGGGTAGCGTCAGCGCCTTGAGCGCGGGCCAAAATCCCGCATCCCACCCGGGGAAGCCGCCCGCTGATACCCAGTGAAGCTGAATGGCAAACAGCAACACCAGCAACATCCCTAGCCAAAAGTTTGGCACCGCAAGTCCAAGTTGGGTTATCCCACCCACGATCACATCACCCGCCCGTCCTCTCCACGCGGCGCCAATCAGGCCTAAAGGAAAGGCAATTGCGGCAGAAAGCAGCAATGAATACACAGCCAGTGGGACGGAGACTTGCAGCCGCTCGGCCACCAGCGCCTCGACCGGGACCCGGTAGGTGTAACTTAGCCCAAAATCCGCGTGCAACAGTCCTTGAATCCAGGAGATATAGCGGTGCAATGGCGCCGCGTCCAATCCAAGCTGCTGACGCAGCGCCGCCACGGTGCCGGCATCCGCTTGCAAGCCCAACATGTAGCGGGCCGGATCACCGGGCACGATCTGAACCATGGTGAATACAATGGCCGTCGCCACCACCAGCGTCGCCACCAGCACCGCCATGCGCTGCGCGACGTAGGCACTGCCGAAGCGGCGCGCAACTAAGCCCAACAACACCAGCGATCCTGCGAGGACACCTAAGCCGGTCACTCGGAAAGAATTCCAACGGCTCGCTGGCGCGCCGAACTCCGCGCTGCGACCTGACAGTGCGCCTCCCGCCCGGGCGGCCCCCTCGAAATGCGCCCGTGAAACATTCACCACGCCCAGCACATTGTTGAACTCGATGCCTTGCAAATGGACATTCCAAATATCCAGCCTTGGATATTGGAACAAGAACCCATTCACAGCATCGGCGGCGAGCTTGCGTTGAATCTGATGCAACAACTCGATGCGTTTGTCGGGCTCCACGCTATCATCCAGCGCGGCAATCAGCGCTTTGAAGTCCGGATCTGCATATCCGAAGTAATAGTCGTCACGGGCATAGATGTCGTAGTCCAGCGGTTCGGCGTGCCCGACTATGCTCATGTCGAAGTCGTGCTGCGTGTAGACCTGATCCAGCCACTGTGCCCACTCGAGATTCTCGATGCGCACCCGGATACCAACTTCGGCCAGTTGCGCGGCAACGATCTCGCCGCCCCGGCGTGCATAACTGAACGGCGGCAACTTCAAGCTCAAGCCAAATCCATCCGGAAAACCTGCAGCCGCCAGCAGCTGCTTGGCCTTGGTCACATCGTGCGGATACACACCGGTCAGATCGATATAGGCGAGATTGTGCGGTGGAAAATGGCTGCCGATAGGCGTGCCGTAGCCGAACATGGCGCCATCGATGATGGCGCGGCGATCCAGTGCATACGAGATCGCTCGGCGCACCAGCACGTTGCGCAAAGGTCCGTTGCGCTCATTCAGCCCCAGCACGGTCTCCATTTCCGTGGTCCCGGTAAACACCGAGAAACGCGAATCGGCTGCGAATTGCGCGAAGCTTTCAGGCGACGGATAGTTCGCGTACGCGTCGACATCCCCGGCCATTAAAGCGGCGAAGGCCGCGGTCGGATCGGTGATGAACTTGAAAGTGACCTGCTCCAGCATCGCGGGCACGCCTTGGAAATCCGGATTGCGTTCCAACGTGATGGAATCGCCGCGCCGACACCGCAAAAACCGAAATGGACCGGTGCCGATGGGATGCAGCGCATTGCCCGCGGCCGATCGCGGCGAGACCATGACCGCGGAGCCGAACGCGAGGGACTGCAGCATCCCCCCGGAACGCTGCTTCAGCAGCACTCGCAAGGTCAGCGGGTCAAGCGCCAAGACCGCGCGCACCGCCCGAAAACGCAAGCGTTGCGGATTGAGGGAGCCTTGCGCAATGATGCGATCCAGCGAGAACTTGGCGGCGGCTGCGTCGAACAATGTTCCGTCATGAAAACGCACTTCGCCCTTCAAGTGAAAGTCGTACGTGAGGCCATCCTGCGACACCTCCCACGCCAAAGCCAGCTTCGGCAACACTCCCCCGTCTGCGGCGAACTGCACCAGACCTTCGTAGACATTGTCGTACAGTACTTCCGAAATGGCGGCAGCAGGGTTCGCGGTCGGATCGAGGACCGGCGGTTCGATCTGCGTGCCGATGATGGCTCGCGAGGCAGCGCTTGCGCTCGGCACCATGGGCTGCAACAGGCCAGCACATAAAAGCATCACTGCCAGCACGAGACGGCTCGGCGCAATATCAAGCTTCAAGTTCACGCCGTACCGAACAGCAGCGATCTGGCGGCCATCGCCATCACCTTTGCGGAATTCACCATATCCTCAATGAGCACGTATTCGTCAGGCTGGTGGGCAAGCTCCAAGATCCCCGGCCCATAGGCAATGCAGTCATGCAATTTGCCGATTCGGTCGATGTGCTTTTGATCGTAGGTACCCGGCGAGCAAATGAACTCGGCCTTGCGGCCCAGCACGCGGCCTACGGCCGCCGCTGTGCTGCGCGCCACCGGTCCATTGCGATCGGCCATGGTGGGTAACACCTCGAAGAGGTCGCGCAGATCGTAGGTGAAGCCCTCTCGCTCGCGCACCAGCCCCTCCAGCAGCTCGCGAACCTCCCCTTTGACGCTGTCGATATTTTCTTCAATCAGAAAACGACGGTCGATCACCAATCGGCAGGAGTCGGGCACGCAGGGGGCTGGAAAGCCGGCAGCCTCGGACTCGCCGCCATGGATGGAATTGATGTTCAAGGTCGAATGCCGAGCGCCCGAGGGCACCACCGGCATGTCGGTGCGCCGCGCGGCGAGCTTGGGGTACAGATCGTGTTCCAAACGATCCATGACGGCATGCATGTGGCGCACCGCACAGTCGCCCAAGAATGGCATCGACCCGTGGGCCATTCGTCCGTGCGTTTCTATCTCCGCCCACCAGACACCGCGATGTCCGAGACATACGCGATCGACATTGAGCGGTTCAGGGATAATCACGTGATCGACGCGGGGCGTGCAGAACCAGCCGCGCTCGGCCAAATAGTGCACGCCGCCGAAGCCGCCGCACTCCTCATCGGCCGTCCCCGAGATCTCCAGGGTGCCCGGCAGTTCAGCACCCGAATCGATCAACGCTTCTACCGCTACGATAGAGGCGGCGAGCCCGCCTTTCATGTCGCAGGCGCCACGGCCGAACACTTTGCCGTCCCGAACGAGCCCGCCAAAGGCATCCATCGTCCAACCGGCGCCCGGCTGCACCACATCGATATGGCTGTTGAAATGCACGCAAGGTCCGCGCCGGGCGGTTTCGCGACGCGCGATGACATTGATACGCGGATGGCGCTCGCTATCGCCCGGAGTGCCCGCCGCGTGCACATACGTTATCGCGAACCCACGCTCTTTCAGGCGCCGGCCGATGAATTCAGCGCATGGTTGATACGCCTCGCCCGGAGGGTTGACCGTGGGAAAGCGAATCAACGTCTGCGTCAAGTCGACCAGCTCGTCGCGGCGTGCTTCGATCATCTTAAAAAGACCTTCCGTCGGATCCGGATTCACAGGATCCTCGAGAGGTACCGGGCGCGGGTGGAGGCCGCTCGGTTGCGCGACTGCTGGGACAATGCGGATAATCCAAGTTTGGCGTACACCGATGCCAGCATCTCGTTGACCGGCACGCCGCCAGGATCTGCGCCGCGCCGCAGCTCCAAGATCTGCTGGGCGGCGACCCATCGTCTGCTTTTGAGCGCGCAGTCCAGCCATATTTGCTCGAACAAATCGCGCTGCGCGTGGCTGCCGCCCACTTCGGCGAGCCGCGGTAATATTGACCCGAGGAGATGCCACGCGCTTTCGTAGTCGCCGCTCGTATAGGCACACAAACCTTCACAGGCGGGCAGCGCCACCTGCTGCCAAACCGCGCGGCTGAACTTCGGGGCCCGCCGTGCCTGGAGACGAACCGATTCCAATAGCGTCTGCGCTTGCGGGCGCGCGGCTCGCGCCAAGCCGTACAGGTATTGCAGCGTCAAAAATGGCTGCACCGTATCCTCGGCGCGCGCCGCGAGATGATCGGCCACATCCTGCCAACGCGATCCAACATCGATGCCAGCGATCTCCAGTCGCGCCAGCAATGAGATGGCGCCAATTTGGTCCTGCGAATAATCCTTGGCGATGCCCCAGCATTGCCGATCATAAACTGCAATCGCTTCTTGATCGCGTCCCTGGCTGATGTAGAACAACGCCAAGTGCCACCAAATATGCGTGAGCATGAAGGAATTGAGACCGGACCACGTATCGGCCATGCTCTCCAAGAACCGCGAGCCCTCCTCCATGCTCCCGCGCGTCAACAGCACATGGGCGAGCGCGTGCTGGGCCCACGGTTCCTTGCGTTGCATCGCGAGGGCTGCCCGGGCCTCGGATTCAGCCTCATCGAGCAGGTGGCATTGTTCATAGCCGAAAGCGGCCATGCCATGAACATATGGGACGTCTTGGTTTACGCTGGCGATCTTCAGAACGATTCGCAGCATTTCCGGCGCATTACCGCGGTTGAATTGCAAGTACTGATGCACCTTGACGATGGCAAGATCGCGAGGAAATGAATCGGTTATCTCATCGCAGATTCGAATGGTGCCATCAAGATCATCGTCGACCCAAGCCCGCAACATCGCGGCGTTGAGCTGCTCGCGCCGCGTTGCCCGCGGCGCGGCCCGTTCAGCGGCGGTCGCATACTTTGCCGCATGCGACGCGCTTTGCGCGGACTCCAGCAGCATCCAAAGAATTCCGGCATAGACGTTAGCCATGCATGATTCGGCGTCGGCGTCAGCAGCCGGGAGAATTGCCTCCGCACGCGTCTCGTACGCGAGGAAACCCGCGATGAACTCATCGACGCTGCGCAGCGTGCCCTCGCCGCACCCAGTGACCTCGTTGCCCAAGTAGTCTTGCTGCATGCGCCGATGATACCGGAGCGACTGGTCATTTGGCCCCTTCATGGGCCTTTAGAAATTCCGCCGCGTCGGCGGCCGATCGCTGCGGAATTTCCATCTGCGGCAAATGGCCGACGCGGGGATACATGATCAATTTGGAGGCGCGTATCGCCGCCGCGAATTTCTTCGCGGCATTGGGTTCGATGAGTGGATCGTTCTCTCCCCACAAGATCAGAGTCGGCACTTTGATGGTGGATAGTAGCGTCGCCGCGGGCGTCGCCCCCGGGTCCAACTTGATGCTCATCAGGATCGCACGATGCCCGGGCGCACGCTGGAATCGCGCCCAGCGATCCACCACGACCGGAGTGATCAAGGAGTTGTCGTACACGTCAGTCTTCAGTCCCTCTTCGATCAGCGGCCGGTTGTCGATTTTGCTCAACAAGGTTCGGCCGATCCGATATCGAAGGATTTTGAAGGCCAACGGTACTGCGTCCGCCGGCTTTTCATTGGGAAAACCGGCTGCATCGAGCAGAATGAGCGCATGGACTCTCTGCGGATGGCGCACGGCAAGCTGCCAGGCGGCACCGCCGCCCATGGAATTGCCCGCCACCGCGAATTGCGGCAGCTCAAGTGACAATGCGAAGGTATCTACGAAGTCCGCCAAGGCCTCGACATTCAATTGACTGCCCTGCGGTGCGCGCGTCAAGCCATGACCGGGAAAGTCCACGCTGATGATGTGAAACTGCGATTTCAATTCCCGCACCCACCCATCCCAAGTGGTGAAGGAGTCGCCGAATCCGTGCAGCAATACCAGCAGCGGTAAGGCAGCATCGCCATCGTCCCGATAATGCACGTGGTAACCGCCCGGCAAATCCACGAAATGCGAATCGGTACCGGCGTACTCTGCTTCCAGAGCCTGAAACGGAATATCAGGGCCTCGAAGCTTGAGCCACGCACCCAAGATCAGAACCATGATCGATATAACAATGCCGAGAATGATACGCACCAAGTTTCCTAGTATTTGTACGTCAGTCGAATACCCACGGTTGTCGGCTCGCCGGCAAGTGCAACTTCGCTGCTCGGCAGGAAAAAAT
Source organism: Gammaproteobacteria bacterium (assembly GCA_025355165.1). Classification (GTDB taxonomy): domain Bacteria; phylum Pseudomonadota; class Gammaproteobacteria; order Steroidobacterales; family Steroidobacteraceae; genus Bog-1198. Next base: position 11,892 of record JANYAD010000132.1, read on the forward strand.
TACGGGTGATGTCGTAGGCTCTGTCGAAAATATTTCGTCCCCACAGCGCCACGGTCCACGGGCCCCCTGATGAGCGCGCCAACGTCAAGTTCGCATTCGCGAGCCAATACTTAGGGATGGTGAAGTCGTTGCTGCCGAGCAAGAAGAACTGGCTGTAGGTGTCATGAAAACTATAGTTGGATTCGGCGATGAGATTAAAGGCGCCAAGATTGAAGGTGTAGCTTAAATCGCCTCCGTAGCTCCACTTCGGAAAGCTCTCGGGCCTGCCGTTGTAGTCAGAGGGCGGCACATCGGTATTCAGCAGCCGGCTGGTATAATACCCCTGCGCAAAACCCGCGTACTGCGATATCGCGATCGCCGCCGCCGGCCGCCATTGCAATTCCACCTCGCCTCCACCGATGCGCGAGTTTGCATTGACGAATCGGCCGATGAATGACTGCGACGCGTTATCGAAAACCTTGCCCAAAATCTGCTGATCTCTGTAGCGGTAGTAAAATGCTGAGGAATCCAGCCGCAGCTTAGTCGTGAGGTCGGTTTTCACACCGACTTCGTAGGCTGTGAGTTTCTCCGGCTCGAATGGGTCGGCCGCCGGCGCGCTCAAGGTATTGTGCGCGGTAAACCCGCCTGATTTCACGCCGCGGCTCACGCTGCCGTAGATCAACGCATGCGATAGCGGCCGGTAGTCGAGTTCCAACTTAGCCGATGGCAAGTTTGAGGTAATCGAGCCGCCGAGCGCCCCGCCGGTAAAGGAAGGCACGCCGGGCAAGAAGGCAGTGTTAAGTCCCTTCAATTCACGATTCTCGTGATCCTCGCGGACACCCACGATGGCCTTGAGCGTGTCGTTGATTTGGTAGCTGCCCTGGGCGAACACGCCAACCGAATTGGCGACTTGCCGGTATGTTGTGATGGCAATTCCACCAAGCCGGTCGCTGAGATCGGAATAGAAATTCTCGCGCAGCCCCTCGTTGGAATAGAACACACCTGTTACCCATTGCCCCGATTCGCTGCCGGTCGAGGCCACGCGCAGCTCTTGAGAAAACACATTGAAATCGCTGTTCAAAAATTCATCGGAGTCATGGTACAGCGTGGCATCCCAATCACCGTATTCGCGCCTGATGAGCTTGTTGTACGCGGTGATGCTCGTGAGCGTTGCGCCGCCAAAATCGATGTCCCCGGTGAGGTCAGCCCCATTGTTGCTGTTGTTAAGACCCGGCTTGGAGTTCGCAGCGATACCGACAAGCTTGGCAAACGCGGGGTTGAGCAAGAACCCCGTGGCGTACCGAGAGGTGTCCGCCGGGATGGCTGGCGCTGCGTTGGCCGGCTGGAATGACCGCAACAGGGAAAGGCCCTGCTCATCGGACTTGTCCTGCGCCCAGTGCACGCCAAGGCGAAAATTGAAAGCCTCGGTGGGATCCCACTGCAATTGCCCGCGAACGGCCACTTTGTCCTTATCGCCTAAGGATTGGCCCGATAATCGATTGCGCTGCCACGCGCCGCCCTGTTCAGTGGCCACCGACAGCCTCCCCGTGAGTGCCTCGGCGATACTACCGGAAACGAATCCATTGGCATTGGCTTCGTTGTGCGAGCCATACTCGAGCATGAATCCCGCATGAGTTTGCGAGGTGGGGCGGTTGCTGATGAAGTTAATTACGCCGCCCGTGCTATTGCGTCCGTACAACGTTCCTTGGGGACCGCGCAGCACCTCGACGCGATCGATGTCGAACAATTGACCTTGGGTTTGGATGGGTAGCGCAAAAGCCACGCCGTCCAGACTCACCCCGACGGGCGAGGTGTTGTTCCAGTGCAGATCCTGCGAGGAGCAGTTGGCGATACTGGACATCGACCTCGCGCCGGTCGAGCACG
>JANYAD010000134.1 GCA_025355165.1 Gammaproteobacteria bacterium
TATGGGGATCGCCCATATTTTGGAACAATCCCAGTAGCCCGACTCTTTTTGTATGGAGCAATGAAGATCATCTTAAAGCGTTTTCGTTGTCGAATGGTTTGTTCGCGACAACGCCGGTCGCGCAGAGCGCCGTCGGCGCCCCCGCGGGAGCGGTCGGCGGGGCGCTGTCGATCTCATCGAATCAAAACGCGGCCGGAAGCACCATTCTTTGGGGTTCTATTCCGCTGCAAGATCCTGATCATGCCACGGTGCCCGGGGAGCTCCTTGCGTTCGACGCGTCGAACGTCGGGGTTGAATTGTGGAATTCGCACCAAAACCAAGCCCGCGACGATGTGGGAACGTGGGCGAAGTTCGTTGCGCCGACCATAGCGAACGGCAAGGTGTATATGGCCAGCGACTCAGGCCAGCTCGTTGTTTACGGACTTTTGCCGCCCGCCTCCCACACGGTCACCACGGTAGATGACGCCATCGCAGGTTCTGCCGACAATCAATTCAATTATTTCGGCGGGTGGGGACATTGCACGAATTGCGGCGGGCCCCCTCTCTATGATCAAAGCAACTCATGGGATAACGCGGCGAACGATTATCTCACTGTGTCCTTCACCGGGACGCAGATCAAATTCTACGGCGTGCAGGACCCGAGGCATGGCATCGGCGCCGTCTCCATTGATGGCAGCGCCGAGACTAACATTGACTTTTATGCATCCACGCGTACCGGTAATGTGCTGCTGTGGAGCAGTCCGGTCGTGCAAAGCGGCAAGCACGTTTTCAAGCTGCGTGTCCTCGGTACCCAAAATCCCAATTCAACGGGCAACTATGCGGTCGCGGATCGTGTCGATATCTTGACCGGTAGCCCGGCCTCCGCGCCCACCGGGCTTAGCGCAACGGGACAAAGCAGTACGATCCAGCTGGCCTGGACTGCGAGTTCCGCGGCACAGTATTACGATGTGTACCGCGGCACCACCCCAGGAGGCGAGGGCTCCGGGCCCATTGGCTCGCCGGCGGGCACGATATTCACGGATAGCAATGTAGTCCCCGGTACGACTTACTATTACACGGTGGCTGCGGTCAGTGCGACCGGGACATCGGCACAATCAAACGAAGCTTCCGCCGCCGTGGGTTCGCTGCTCGCAAATGGCACTTATACGGTGACCAACCTCGCGGCCAATATGGTGTTGGATGACCCGGCGAGCTCGAGTGCGTTGGGAACCAACGTCATACTGTGGCCCGCGAATGGCGGCAACAATCAAAAATGGACCTTCAGCTCGGTTGGCAACGGCTATTACACCATTACCAACTTGAGTAACGGCCTTGCGCTCGACGACCCTGCATTCAGCACGGCATCCGGAACCCAATTGGTTCAATGGTCGCTGAACGGGGGGATTAATCAACATTGGCTGGTCGCGAAATCAGGCGGCGGGTACACCATCAAGAATCAATCCAGCGGTCTTGCGGTGGACGGCGCCTCTGATGCCCAGGGAACGAACATTGTTCAAGCAGCTCCGACAGGCCAATCGAATCAAACCTGGTTAATTCAATAAGCCGCGAATGGCGTGTGAAAAAAGCGGGGTTTGGTCGTGTATTGGCGTGCTGATGGTAAGCAGCCTGTCCGCTCCAGCCACGGGTGCGCACCGCACGGCTGAAGCCAAACCAGCATTTGAGTATGCCGTCATCGACATCGGGATGATAACGCTGGTGGGGGACGAGGTGGCGCCTCATCTGAGCCAATCGGGCGTGATTACCTGGTGGCAGACAACGGGTCAAGCCGTTCACGCTTTCGCCGGGCGCGGTGATTCCATGCGCGACCTGGGAAAACTACCGAGATTCTTAAGCAGCCTTGCTTCCAAAGCGAATGACAAAGCGCAGGTCGTGGGCTGGTCGGTCTCGACAGCAAATTTGGTCGACAGCAGTGCTACGACGCATGCGTTTCTTTTTACAGGTTCGCAGCTGGTCGATCTCGGTACGCTGGGTGGGCGAGATAGTAAGGCAATGGATGTCAATGCATCGGGTGAGGTGGTGGGACTGTCAAGTCTTGCGGATAACACCACCCATGCGTTTCTGTATCGTTTGGGTGGAATGCTCGATCTGGGAAGTTTACCGGGTGGAGACTTCAGCGCCGCGTACGCCATCAATAACAAGGCATTGATCGTCGGTGCGGCGGAGACTCCCACGCATCAGGTGCACGCGGTTGTCTGGAAAGATCATCACATCGCGGATCTCGGGACACTGCCGGGCGGTTTACGGAGCCGGGCACTGGCGGTAAACGATAAAGCGGATGCGGTTGGTTATTCAGAAGCGGATGGCGCAGATACGCATGCGTTTCTTTATGCAGGCGGCCGGATGAGGGATCTGGGATCCTTAGGCTACGAGCCGGTGCGAGCCAATGCCATCAACAATCATCGCCAAGTGGTCGGCAGTTCCGGGGTCACGCGATCTGCGCATCATGCCTTTATTTGGCAAGACGGGATCATGCGAGATTTGAACACGTTGATTTCGCCGGACGGGACATGGAGTCTGCAGTCCGCGTATGACCTAACCGACGAAGGTCAGATCCTTTGCCTCGCAACCCACCCCCGGGAATCTCGCATACCTCATCTGGTCCTGCTCAAACCGTCAAGGCCGGCCGCGATTACCCTCACTCATTGATGCGGCCGGGGCGTGAGCAGCTTGGCGATCAGGGACGTCCACCCCGACTGGTGTGAGGCGCCCACACCGCGACCGGAGTCGCCGTGGAAATATTCATAGAAGGGAATGCAGTCTTGATAGTGTGGATCATGCTGCAGTTGCGGCTGGTGACGCAGAACGGGGCGTTCGCCCTTCGAATCTTTGAGGAAGATGCGCGACAGGCGATGCGAGAGCTCGGTGGCTACTTGATCCAGGGTCAGGAAATGCCCCGATCCCGTCGGACACTCAACCGTGAAATCCTTGCCGTAATAATGGTGAAATTTCTGCAGCGATTCGATGATCAGAAAATTTAGCGGAAACCAGATCGGTCCGCGCCAATTCGAGTTGCCGCCGAATTGCCGGGTCTCCGATTCGCCCGGGGCGTAGTGCACGGACTCGTCGATATGGCCCACTTTCAATTGAAAAGGATGCTGTTGATGCGCCTTGGACAAGGCGCGCACGCCATAGTCGGACAAGAACTCGGATTCATCCAGCATGCGCGTCAGCAACTTTTTCATGCGATGGCCGCGCAGCAGCGACAGCAGGCGTCGTTCGCCTCGGCCGGGGTCCTGCCAATGCGAGACCAGCGCGGCAAGATCGGGACGGTGCATCAAGAACCATTCCAGACGGCGCGTGAACCCGGGTAGCTTTTTAAGCAATTCAGGTTCCAGAGTCTCGACCGCAAAAAACGGTATCAGTCCCACCATGGAGCGTATGCGCAAGCGCACCCGCTCATTGTTGGGCAGGCACAGCACATCGTAGTAGAACTTGTCTTCATCGTCCCACAAGCCAACATCGTCGCTGACCATGCAACTCATCGCTTCAGCGATTCCTAAGAAGTGCTCGAAGAACTTGCTGGCGATATCTTCGTAGACGTGATTATGCTGCGCGAGCTCCAATGCGATGCGCATCAGATTCAGCGCATACATCGCCATCCAACTGGTGCCGTCCGATTGATTGATATAGCCGCCGGTGGGTAGCTGCGCGCTGCGGTCGAATACGCCGATATTATCCAGGCCTAAAAACCCGCCCTGGAAAATATTGCGCCCGAGATTGTCCTTGCGATTCACCCACCAGGTGAAATTCAGCATGAGCTTGTGAAAAACGCGCTCGAGAAATTCTAGATCGCCTTTACCGCCATTTTGCTTGCGGTCGATTTGATAGACGCGCCAGGTGGCCCAGGCGTGCACCGGAGGATTCACATCGCTGAATGCCCATTCGTAGGCGGGAATTTGGCCATTGGGATGCATGTACCACTCGCGCGTGAGCAGCACGAGCTGGTGCTTGGCGAATTCTGGATCGATGAGGGCGAAGGGAATGCAATGAAACGCCAAATCCCAGGAGGCATACCAGGGATACTCCCATTTGTCGGGCATGGACAGGATGTCGGCGTTGTTCAAGTTTCGCCAGTCGGCGTTGCGCCCGTGAAGGTGCGAGTCGGGCGGTCTTGGCTGGTTCGGGTCTCCCTTGAGCCATCGCGGCACGTCGAGGTAGTAGAATTGCTTGTTCCAAATCAATCCCGCAAAAGCTTGACGCTGGACCACGCGTTCATCGCTCGAAGTCATGTCCTTTTGCAGATCCGCATAGTAAGCGTCGGCCTCGTGCCGCCGTTTCGCCATCGTGTCTTCGAAATGGGCGAAGGGTTCAGCGACGGTGTGGCGCGACAGCCGCAAACGTAATTCTTGTTGCCCGCCCTCAAGGATGGTGTAGTGGTGCCATACGCCCGCCTTGGTACCGGTCTTGGCGGGATTCACTTGGTCCCGGTGGCCCTCGACGATGCATTCGTGGAAAGCGTCCTTGAAATACCCCTCCTCTGCGTCGTTCCACAGCCGCCGCGCGTTGCTTTCGTTTTCGGTATACAGCACCTCGGCATCACCTTCGAAGTACAAACGCGTCACGCCCAGTGCCGCAGGCTCAATCGCGACGGCGCCTTTCCCGGACGCCCGAAGTTGCGGTTTTTCGCTGCCCTCATCCCAGCTCCAGGTATTGCGCAGCACCAGTTGCGGAATCAAGTGAAGTACGGCGGTGGGACCGCGGTTGTGCGCCGTGACTTTCATCAGAATCTCGCCCGGCTCGATCTGCGCGTACTCGACGAACACATCGAAATAGCGATCCTCCTCGAATATTCCCGTATCCAATAGCTCGTATTCAGGCATGCCGGTACCGCGCCTTGCGTTCTGCGCCACTAAATCTGCGTACGGAAATGCGCGGTGCGGATACTTGTAGAGCATCTTCAAATAGCTATGCGAGGGAGTCGCATCCAAATAAAAATAATGTTCTTTGACGTCTTCGCCGTGATTTCCCTCCAAATTGGTCAGACCAAAGAGGCGCTCTTTCAAAATGGGATCGGCGCCGTTCCACAGAGCCAAGGACAAACAGACCAGTTGCTCGGCATCGGACAAGCCGGCGATGCCATCTTCACCCCAGCGGTAAGCGCGGCTGCGGGCATGATCATGCGGAAAATATTCCCAGGCGGTGCCGTTGGGGCTGTAGTCCTCGCGCACGGTGCCCCATTGGCGCTCGCTCAAGTACGGCCCCCAGTGCTTCCAACCGTCAGGGCCCAGCACGTGAGCCAGGCGCTCTCGCTCGGTATTCATTCAATAGTCCTTGCGCCTGTGGAGATCAGGCGCTCGAGATATAACCACGAGCGCAGTATCTCAGCCACGCTCCAGGCCTGCGCGAAACAACCGCGTGCAGTGTGAGGCGCATCACCATCAAATATCTCGCTGATCGAGCCTATACAGGCGCTGTCAACGTGCTGAGCCATCGGTTCGAGCAGCGACTGCGCCAGCCGGGCATCTTCATAGACGCGAAAGTGCGCTCGGGCGAACGGTCCGAGCAGCCAACTCCAGACCGTGCCCATATGGTAGGCGGCATCGCGATGCCACGGATCTCCTGCATAGACGCCGATATATTTAGGATCGGCTGGGCTCAAGCTGCGCAGCCCATAACTCGTAAGCAGGTCGCGCCCGCAAGTCTTGATGACGGCGCGCATCTGCTCTGTGGGTAATGGGCAATAGGGAAGGGCGATGGCGAGAATTTGATTGGGGCGTATGCTGGCGTCGTGCGAGGTGCCGCCATCGACATCGATGACATCGTACAGACAGGCGCGCTCCTCATTCCAAAAGCGGGCGAAGCTTAAGCTGGCGCGATCGAGCAGTCCTTGGCAAAATCGCTTCTCCGGCAGGTTTCGCAACCGTTCGGCGAGGCGCACCATGAAATTCAGTGCGTTGAGCCACAGGGCGTTTATTTCCACGGCCTTGCCTACGCGCGGCGTGAAGACCGTGTCTGCGCTCTTGGCATCCATCCAAGTCAGTTGAGTGCCAGCTTCACCTGAGTGTAAAAGACCATCTTTCGCATCGACGTGAATGCCGTAGCGCGTCCCTTTCGCATGGGCGTGAATGATGGACACCAGCGTCGGGAATAAATCGGCAAGCAACTTAGGATCCCGTTTGTGTTTGTGGTAATCCTCGAGTGCGTGAAACATCCACAAGGTCGCATCCACGGTGTTGTATTCAGGAGCCGCGCCGCTATCGGGGAATCGATTTGGCAACATCCCCTGATCGACGAATGAGGCATAGGTCCTTAAGGTATTGGCGGCAATGTCATAGCGTCCCAGCGCGGTTGCCAGACCGGGCAAAGAGATCATGGTGTCCCGTCCCCAGTCGGCAAACCACGGATATCCGGCAATGATGCTGGCGGCCGCCGTGCCCGCCCCATCACGGCGCACGATGAACTGATCCGATGCGCCGGCCAAGCCCTGTACCCAGGTTGGCGTGCCCTTGGGAAGGGCAGCGCTCAACGCTTCGCTACGGGCGTTGAGGGCTTTCAAAACCTCGCTGCCCTCGGCGGGCGAGGAGGGTTCCGCGCTAGCAATGAAGTTGAGCGCAACGCCGGCCGCCAACTCGGCGTTAAAGACGCCGGGAAAGAATAAATCCTCGGATGCATCGAGACCGCGCTCGACTTCCGCTCGGTGCCAAAAGTTTAAGTACCACTCGGGTGCCGCGGTGAACTCACCCTGGCTGATCTGCAGCCGATAAGGACGCGCGCCCGCAAAAGCTTCGATGCCGCAGTGCCTGCTGCCGCTCTGCGTGCGAAAGGCTTGCGCACCCCTCGCTGGACCGTGATGGTCGCGGTACGTGACGTAGGGCTTGAGGCCAATGCGCAGCGGCGCCGTGCCGCGGATCACTGCCAATCGCAGGTAGCTGGTGTTCGCTCCCGGCGCCATGAAAATCTGTTGTTGCAAGAGCGCATCGGCAATGGCATAGCGCCAGGTGGGCACGCCCACCTCAACCGAGAAGGACTCCAAGTGCACGAAACCTTGGGGGCTAATGGCTCCGCCGGCGAATTCGTTGGCCCCGAGGTCGTATTTTTGGCCCAAATACTCGACGCTTACGTCGATCTTGGCCACCATGAGCGTTCGTTGGACGGGGGGAGCCAAGCTTGCGGTCAGAAACGCGTGGTAGCGGCGCGTATTGGCCAAAGCGACCGTCCCGCAGGCGTAACCGCCCAATCCGTTGGTCACCAGCCATTCATAACCGGCGGCGCCATCCCAGTTGCCGCAGGTTTGGCGGCCGAGTATCAGAATCGTAACCTGCTCATAACGCCCGTGAAGTGTTAACTCCCTGTAGAATAGCTGTTTAAATTCACCAAAAGTGTTCGATGGCGCAGCATTTACCGAAAGAGAAGGCCGCATTAATTTGCGGCTCCGTGGCCTATGACACCATTTTGGTGTTCCCGGATCACTTCAAGGCTCACCTCCTTCCGGACAAGCTCCACACCTTGAACGTCTCTTTCCTGGTGCCTGACATGCGCCGCGAATACGGCGGCTGCGCCGCGAATATCGCCTACGGGTTACAACTGCTGGGCGATTGCGGCATCGCGATGGCCACCGCAGGAGACGATTTTGCTCCCTATCGGCAGCGCATGATCACGCAGGGACTCATCGTCGAGCATATCAAAGTGGTGGAGGGGACCTTTACTGCGCAGGCCTTCATCACCACTGACCTCGATGACAATCAAATTACCGCCTTTCACCCCGGCGCCATGCAGTTTGCTCATCTGAACAAGGTAGAGGACGCGGGGGCCAAAGTTGCGCTCGGGATCGTCGCCCCCGACGGCCGGCAAGCCATGATCGAGCATGCGGCGCAGTTCGAGGCCGCCTCGATACCCTTTATCTTTGACCCGGGCCAGGGAATGCCCATGTTCGGTGCCGAAGATCTCAAAACCTTCATTCGCCAGGCTCGCTGGGTGGCCGTAAATGACTACGAGTGGGGCATGCTGCAACAAAAAACCGGCTTGAGCATCGAGCAGGTCGCAGCCCAGGTGGAGGCGCTCATCGTGACTCAGGGGGCCAAAGGCTCCATGATCTACACCCAGGGCCGGGCATTGAGCATTCCCATCGCCAAGACCAAGGCGGTCGTAGATCCGACGGGTTGCGGGGATGCCTACCGGGCTGGTGTAATCCACGGGATACTGCGGGGCCTTGATTGGGAAACCATTGGCAGGATCGCCTCTCTAATGGGTGCAATCAAAATCGAGTCGCGCGGCCCGCAGAACCACCGCTTCACCCAGGCCGACTTCGATGAACGGTTTCGGGACAATTTCGGCTGACAGTGTAAGGAATTTGGATATGAGCAAAAGCTTCTCGTTCACCTCGGAATCCGTGTCCGAAGGCCATCCCGACAAGGTCGCAGACCAGATCTCGGACGCCGTCCTCGATGCCATTCTCGCCGCCGATCCGCGCGGCCGGGTGGCCTGCGAAACTATGGTGAAAACCGGGGTTGTCATCGTGGCCGGCGAAGTCACGACCAGCGCCTGGGTCGATGTGGAGGCCCTGGTTCGAAAAACCGTGCTCGAAATCGGCTATGACACATCGGACATGGGTTTCGATGGCGCGAGCTGCGGGGTACTCAACATCATCGGCAAGCAGTCGCCCGACATCGCGCAGGGCGTGGATCGCAAGGACGAACGCAAGCAAGGCGCGGGCGATCAGGGGCTGATGTTCGGCTATGCCACTAACGAAACCGATGTGCTGATGCCCGCGCCCATTACGCTCGCGCACCGCTTGGTGAAACGCCAAGCGCAGGTGCGCAAGAACGGCAAGCTGCCGTGGCTGCGCCCGGATGCGAAGAGCCAGGTCACCTTGCGCTATGAGAATGACAAGCCGGTGGGCCTGGAGGCCGTGGTGTTGTCCACTCAGCATTCTGACGACATCAGCACCAAGCACTTGCGCGAAGCGGTGATGGAAGAAATCTTGAAGCCGATGTTGCCCGCCAAGTGGATCGACAAGCGCACCAAGTATCACATCAACCCGACCGGCCGCTTCGTCATTGGCGGCCCCGTGGGTGATTGCGGTTTGACCGGGCGCAAGATCATCGTCGACACTTATGGCGGCTTTGCACGCCACGGCGGGGGGGCCTTCTCCGGCAAGGATCCGTCCAAAGTCGATCGTTCCGCGGCCTATGCCGCGCGCTACGTGGCAAAAAATATTGTTGCCGCCGGTTTGGCCGATCGCTGCGAGGTGCAGCTTTCCTATGCCATCGGTGTTGCCGAGCCCACCTCCATCATGGTCGAGACCTTCGGTACCGGCAAGTTGTCCGATGCGCGTTTGACGCAATTGGTGCGTGCGCACTTCGATCTCACCCCATTTGGCTTGCGCGAGATGCTCGATTTGGCGCGGCCCATCTATCAAAAAACTGCGTCATACGGCCATTTCGGCCGTAAAGAAGAAGAGTTTAGCTGGGAGCGGACCGACAAGGCCGAAACGCTCGCCGCCGAACTGAAGTCCACACGCGCTGCCTAATCAATTTTAAGGAAATACTTATGAATGCCGCCATCAAGCCCCGTCCCGATTTTGTCATCAAAGACCTCGCGCTCGAGAGCTGGGGACGCAAAGAAATAAAAATTGCGGAAACCGAAATGCCCGGTCTCATGGCGATCCGCCATGAATTCGCAGCGCAGCAGCCGCTGCGAGGAGCCCGCATCACTGGTTCCTTGCACATGACCATTCAAACGGCCGTTCTCATCGAGACGCTGAACGCCTTAGGAGCGCAAGTGCGTTGGGCCTCATGCAACATCTATTCGACTCAAGATCACGCCGCCGCCGCGATCGCCGCCGGCGGTACGCCGGTGTTTGCCGTGAAGGGTGAGTCGCTGGCCGACTATTGGGACTACACCCATCGAATTTTCGAGTGGCCCGATGGCGGCCACACCAACATGATCTTGGACGATGGCGGCGATGCGACTCTCCTTCTGCATTTGGGTGCCAGAGCCGAAAAGGACTCGAGCCTGATTGCCAAGGCCAGCAACGAAGAAGAGGAACTGCTTTTCGCCTCGATCAAGGCGAAGCTCAAGATCGATCCGAAATGGTATTCGACGCGGCTGAGCAAGGTGAAGGGGGTTACCGAGGAAACCACCACCGGGGTCAAGCGCCTGTATCAGATGGCAACCGAAGGGCAGCTGGCATTCCCCGCATTCAACGTTAATGATTCGGTCACGAAGTCGAAATTCGACAACCTCTATGGCTGCCGCGAGTCGTTGGTCGATGCTATCAAGCGCGCTACCGATGTCATGATCGCCGGCAAGATCGCCGTGGTGTGCGGCTATGGGGATGTGGGCAAAGGCTCGGCACAAGCCTTGCGCGCGCTCTCAGCGCAAGTATGGGTCACGGAGATCGATCCAATCTGTGCTTTGCAGGCTGCGATGGAAGGCTATCGGGTCGTCACTATGGATTATGCCGCGGACAAAGCCGACATTTTTGTCTCGGCCACCGGCAATTTCCAAGTCATCACCCACGATCACATGTCGCGCATGAAGGATCAGGCCATCGTCTGCAACATTGGACACTTCGACAACGAAATCGAAGTCGCGGCGTTGCGACAGCACACCTGGGATAACATCAAGCCCCAGGTGGATCACGTGATTTTCCCTGACGGCAAGCGGATCATTTTGCTCGCTGAAGGTCGCTTGGTGAATTTGGGCTGCGGCACCGGACATCCCTCGTATGTCATGAGCTCATCGTTCGCCAATCAGGTGCTGGCGCAAATCGAGCTCTACAGCAACACGAAAAAATACCCCATCGGCGTTTATGTGTTGCCGAAGCATTTGGATGAGAAAGTCGCGCGGCTGCAACTCTCGAAGCTCGGCGCGCAGCTGACCGAACTCACCGATGTGCAAGCGAAATACATCGGCGTCGAAAAGCAGGGTCCGTACAAAGTCGATCAATATCGCTATTAGTGGGTGTTGTTTTGGCAAGCCCTGTCATGTCGAAAAAGGTCTATGCCGATGCGCAGTCGGCATTGAGCGGCGTGGTCGAGGATGGCATGACCTTGATGTGCGGCGGATTTGGGACCTGCGGCATTCCTGAGAATTTAATTGACGCCCTGCATGCCTCGGGCGTCAAGGGTCTCACCGTGATCTCCAACAACGCGGGCCTGGATGGCGTCGGCTTGGGACTTCTGTTGCAGGCGCGTCAGATTCGCAAAATGATCTCCTCCTATGTGGGCGAAAACAAGGAATTTGAAAGGCAATACCTCGCCGGCGAAGTCGAGGTCGAATTTAACCCACAGGGCACCATGGCCGAGCGTATTCGAGCGGGGGGTGCGGGAATCTACGCTTTTTTCACCAAAGTGGGCGCCGGCACGCTGGTGGCGGAAGGCAAGGAGACTCGCAGCGTCGATGGCGAGACCTACATTCTGGAGACCGGATTGGTGGCCGATGTGTCGTTGGTGAAGGCGTGGAAAGGGGATACCGAGGGAAATCTCATCTATCGCAAAACGGCGCGCAATTTCAATCCTAATATGGCCACCGCCGGGCGCATCACGGTGGCAGAGGTCGAAGAACTGGTTGAACCCGGCGAGTTGGATGCGGACAGCATCCATACGCCGGGCATATTCGTGCACCGGATCGTGCAGGGGCCCAGGTACAGCAAAGTCATCGAGAAGCGCACGGTGCGCAAACGCCAGGAGGCCGCTCGTGCCCTGGTCTCGTGAGGACTTAGCCGCGCGAGCCGCGCGAGAATTGCAGGATGGTTTCTACGTGAACCTGGGCATCGGCATTCCGACCTTGGTGGCCAACTACATTCCGGCCGGCATGAATGTGGTGCTGCAGTCGGAAAATGGCATGCTCGGCACGGGACCATTCCCCTTCGAAGGCGAGGAGGATGCCGATCTCATCAATGCCGGCAAACAGACAGTCACCGCATTGCCCATGACTTCGTATTTTTCATCCGCAGACAGCTTTGCCATGATCCGCGGCGGACACATCGATTTTGCCGTTCTCGGAGCTATGGAAGTGGCGGAAAATGGCG
>JANYAD010000137.1 GCA_025355165.1 Gammaproteobacteria bacterium
TTTATAAATAGGGGCTGTTAGCCGCCGCAGGAGGAGCGCCAGATATTTGCCAGCATCTCGAATTAGATGTGTGATCATGAATGGCTGATAGCGCAACTGAACGGGCGCATCGAATCCCGACAGTCGAGCGATGCTTAAGAGCGCTGCGCTGAGCCGGCGGCGGCGCGCTGCCTGTCGCGCTTCGGGGTAACTGACGCCCGACTCCCGGGCGCAAGCTTAGTCGTTGCGTAAAGATTCAGCGGGAAGCAATCTTGCGGCGCGCACGGCCGGATACACAGTCGAGAGGCATGCAAGAATAAAGGCGAAGCCGCAGATGCGAATCACGTCGGCGGCGCGAACGTGCGCCGGCAAATCGCTCATGAAGTACACGCGCGCATCGAGAAATTTGAAGCCGACGATGGCCTCCAGTCCGTGCACCAGGTCCTGAAGATTCACCGCGAGCGCCACGCCGAAGCCCACGCCCACTGCGATGCCGAGCACGCCGATCAAGCTGCCCTGCACGATGAAGACCGACAAAATACTGGCGGGAGAGGAGCCAAAGGTGCGCAATATCGCGATGTCACGCCGCTTCTCCTTCACCACCATGACCATGGTGGATACGATGTTGAAAGCCGCCACTGCCACCATCAAGGAGAGGATCACGAACAGGATGCGCTTGGTAATTGCGATGGATCGAAAGAAATTCACGTGCTCGTTGGTCCAATCCTGGACCTGCACCCCGCCGCCGATCGCCATCGCCGCGGTATGCGAAAGGCGCGGGGCGGCGTACATATCCGCCAGGTTCAGCCGAATGCCTGTAACCTCATCGCCCATGCGCAGCAATTTGCCCGCATCCTGCATCGCGACTATGGCGATTCGCCGGTCGTACTCGTACATGCCGACGGAAAGGAGACCGGCCACTTCGAAGGCGCGCATGCGCGGGATCACTCCAAGGGGCGTGACATCACCGAGTGCAACGATCAGCACGACGCGATCGCCGACTTTGACAGCCAATTCATCAGCCAATGCCTTACCCAAGATGACCCGGTAGCTGCCCGGGGACAGATCACTCAATCGGCCGCTCAGCAGATGCGGGCTTAAATCCACCACTCGCGCTTCCGATTCCGCCTCGACACCGCGCAACAGCACGCCCGAAGATTTGTCCGCGTGGGTCATTAAACCCTGCTCTTCGATGTAAGGCGCCGCTGCGATGATGCCGGGGAAATTCTGCAGCTTCTTAAGATCGGCGCGCCAATTGGCCAGACTTCCCTCCACTCCGGAAATGGTCGCATGCGCGGTCAGGCTCAAGATGCGGGTGCGCAGCACTTCTTCGAAACCGTTCATCACCGAGAGCACCACGATCAGCACCGCAACACCGAGCGCCAAACCGACAATGGCAATTCCCGCAATCAATGATACGAAACCGCGCCGACGCGATGCGCGCAAGTAACGAACCCCCAAAAAAGCTTCATACCAATAGGTCTTCATTCGTAGCGCAGGGCCTCGGCGGGCTGGGTGCGCGCCGCCTGGAAAGCCGGATAAATGGTCGCCGTAAAGGTTAGGATCAAGGCAGCGAACGCAATCCTGACGACATCCGGAGCATGCAACTCGCTGGGGATGCCGGAGATGTAGTAGACGTCCGGGTCCATGATGTGAAAGCCGAAGTTTGATTCCAAGAAAGGCACGACCACATCGACGTTCAACGCCAGCGCAACGCCCAGGCCCACCCCGAGGGCTGTGCCGATCCATCCGATGAGCACACCTTGAGTCATGAACACGCCCAGTACGCCCCGCGGGCTCAAGCCTAGCGTGCGCAGGATGGCAATGTCGGTGCGCTTGTCGTTCACGACCATGACCAAGGTCGCCACGATGTTGAAGACCGCCACCGCCACAATGAGCATGAGGATCAGGCCCATCATGGTCTTCTCGATACGGATGGCGCGGAAATAAGCCTCATTTTCCTGAGTCCAATCCCGAACCTGCAGCGTCGAGTCCAATCGCGCAGCCGCAACGCGCGCCAAATTCGGCGCGTCGAGTACGTCATCGAACTTGAGGCGGATACCGGTCGGACCTTCAAGGCCCCGCAACGCCTGTGCGTCGCTCAAATTGATCAAGGAAAGCACACTGTCATGCTCCTGCAGGCCGACTTCAAATTCGCCAACCACCTCGAACTCCTGCAATCGCGGCGCGAAACCTGCGCCGCCGGCGCTTACGCCGGGGATCATGACGATGACCGTGTCGCCGGCGCCCACTTGCAGTTGGTAGGCAAGCATGCGGCCCAATATGATCCGGTTCAAACCGGGTTTTAAGTCGCTTATGCGCCCCTCGCGCATGGCATCCCCGATGGACGAAACAGTCGGTTCCCGTTCCGGATCAATCCCGCGCACGATCGCCCCGCTCATCGAGGATTGGCGGCTGAGCATGGCGTCGGTGTCCAGGAAGGGGGCCGCGCCCTGAAGTCCCGGTGAGCCCTGAAGGCGGTTTATTTGCGCCCGCCAGTCGGCGATGGGCACACCACCGGAAGTCAGGATCGCGTGCGCGGACAGACTGAGCAGGCGGCCGCGCAGCTCCGATTCGAAGCCATTCATCACGGAAAGCACGGTAATGAGGGCCGCGACGCCCACCGCTACGCCGAGCAACGATACCCAGGTAATAAAGGAGACGAAAAAGCTATGTTCCCGGGCCAGCGAATAACGCAGGCCCACGAAGACAGGCAGGGGTTGGAACATGCGCGGCGATTAACCTTTAGGCGGGCCCGAAAATGGCATCAGAGTGTTAAATGAGTCAAGTATTGCATCATGAGGGCAGTGGTATAGTTTAAGGGGCGCTTTGCATGCTATGTGGAAATTCTCAAAGTAATCATAGGATATCGGTAACATATGAGGTACGCCATGAGGTATCGAATTCTGCTGCTGGCCGCGCTGCTCGCGGGCGGCCTCGCCGAAGCCGAGGTCATCACGGTCGATAACGGCATCGCCGTAAAGCAATCCGACGTTCCGACACCCACCCGCGGAATGACCATGGACCAGGTGGCGGGCAAGTTCGGGGCGCCGGCACTGAAGACTCCGGCGGTCGGACAGCCGCCGATCTCTCGCTGGGAATACCCGGGATTTATCGTCTATTTCGAGCATGACCATGTCATTCACAGCGTAGTCGTAAATTCTTAAAAGCAATTGACGCGTAACCTAGCCTAAGTTTCGCGTAACATCTTAATCTCTGGACCCACCGCGATTTAATTCGCGGCGGGCGTTTTTTATTTTTTTTTTAAATGCCATGTCCCTACTCGCACCCGTACTTCCCAGCAACGATGGGCGCCCGACCAAATGGGGCAAACTTTATGGCGCCGCCCCGGCGTTGGCGATCGCCGAGGCGGCAATCAGGGCCGCTGGCCCGCTCATCGTGATCGCGCAAAATTCGCGCGAGGCGGAAACCTTGAGCGAAGAGGTTCGATTCTTTGCAGGGGCGGCGCTCAACGTCAGGGTATTTCCGGATTTGGAAACTCTGCCCTACGACAGCTTTTCCGCCCATCCCGATATCACTTCCGCGCGGCTCGCGACTCTGGCGGAACTACCCCGCGCCCGCCACGGGGTCTGGCTCATCGCCATCGACACCCTGCTGCAGCGCTTGGCGCCGCGCAGCTACATCGAGGGTTATTCCCTCAAGGTGCAGGTGAACGAGACGCTCGACCTGGAGGCCTTGCGTGTTCAACTGGCTTTGGCTGGCTACGCCAGCGTCACGCAGGTGGTCGCCCACGGCGAGTTTGCGGTGCGCGGCTCGCTGATCGATGTGTTTCCAATGGGTTCCGATACGCCGTACAGAATCGATCTGCTGGACCGCGACGTCGACAGCATCCGGCGATTCGACCCTGATACTCAGCGTTCTCTGGACAAGCTGGACCGGATTCACATGCTGCCGGCGCGCGAAACTCCGCTCAACCCAGAGGCGGTACGCGAGTTCCGGCGCCGTTATCGCCTGCGCTTCACCGGAGATCTTTCGGAGCAGGCGATTTATCGGGACGTCAGCAACGGGCAGGCGCCGGGGGGCGTGGAATATTTCCTGCCGCTGTTCTTCGAGCGCACGTCGAATTTATTCGAGTACCTTCCGCCCAACAGCACGGTCGTCGACATCAACGCTGCCAGCAGCGCGGTCGAGGGCCTGTGGGAGGGGATCGTCGGACGACACGAGCAGTTGCGGCACGACCGCTACCGGCCCATTTTGGATCCCGCGGAAATCTATGTCACTGCGACTGAGTTCGCGCACCTGTATGCGCCATGGCAGAAAGTTCAGCTGCAAACATTCGAGTGGCCACCCGAGACCGCCCCGCCCTTTCAAAATTTCTTGAGCGCCGCACCCGCATCGGTGCGCATCGAGGCGCGGGCCGAGCAGCCGGCCGCTGAACTGGTGTCGCATATCAACGCGAGCAGCGCCCGAATTTTGCTTGCGGCCGAATCGGCTGGCCGCCGCGAATTGATCTTGGACCTGCTGCGCAGCCGCGGCGTCCAGCCGAAAGTCTTCGACAGTTTCGCCGCTTTCCTGGCGAGCGGCCTCAAGCTTGGCATTACCGTCTCTTCCGCCGCGTCCGGTCTAACGCTCGAGTCTCCACCCTTGGAGATTCTCACCGAGTCGCAACTGTTCGGCGACCGTGCCCGGCAAGAGCGCCGGCGCCGACGAACCGAGCGCGATCCGGCAAAAATACTCAAGGAGTTGTCGGACCTGCGGGTCGGTGCACCGGTGGTGCACGAAACCTACGGGGTCGGCCGCTACGTCGGCTTGCAAACCATGGATATTGCCGGCTACACCGGCGAATTCCTTGTCCTTGAATACGCTGATGGCGACAAGCTCTACGTGCCGGTCCAGTCGTTGCACTTGGTTTCTCGCTACACGGGAGCACCGGCGGAAACCGCCCCGCTGCATAAACTCGGCGGCGAGCAGTGGCAAAAGGCGCGCCGCAGGGCGGCTCAGCGCATCCGCGATGTGGCGGCGGAACTGTTGGATTTGTACTCGCGCCGAGCCGCCCGTCAAGGCACGCGCATGCTGGCGGGGGAAGCCGAATATCGGGCGTTCCAAGCTGGATTCCCTTTCGAGGAAACCGCCGATCAGGCAGCCGCCATTGAGCAAGTCATTGCCGACCTCAAATCCGACAAGCCGATGGATCGGGTGATCTGCGGAGATGTGGGCTTCGGTAAAACCGAGGTGGCCTTGAGAGCGGCGTTCATCGCGGTGCAGGCAGGCAAGCAAGCAGCGGTTTTGGTGCCCACGACGTTGCTGGCGCAACAGCATTACACGACGTTCGTCGACCGGTTTGCCGACTGGCCGGTTCGGATCGAAAGCCTGTCGCGCTTTCGCACCAACAAGGAAGCCGCGGCGGTGATCGAGGGCACGGCCGCCGGCACCGTGGATATCGTCATCGCGACGCAAAGGCTGCTGCAGGGGAAAGTTCGCTTCAAGGACCTCGGATTGGTGGTGATCGATGAAGAGCACCGCTTTGGCGTGCGCGACAAAGAAAAATTGAAAGCTCTGCGCACCGAAGTGGACGTGCTCACCCTCACCGCAACTCCCATCCCGCGAACCCTCAATATGGCGATGGGGGGCTTGCGCGATTTGTCCCTGATTACCACGCCGCCGGCCGAACGCCTGGCGGTGAAAACTTTTGTACTCGAGTGGAACGAGACGGTGGTGCGCGAGGCGGCACTGCGCGAAATTCGCCGCGGCGGCCAGATTTACTACGTACACAACAGCATCGAGACCATTGAAAAAACGGCGCAAGCCATTCGCGAACTCGTGCCGGAAGCCACCGTCGCCGTCGGTCACGGTCAGATGCGCGAACGCGAACTGGAACAGCTAATGCTGGATTTTTACCATCGGCGCTTCAATGTGCTGGTGTGCACCACCATCATCGAGAGCGGAATCGATGTGCCGACGGCCAATACCATCGTGATCGATCGCGCTGATCGATTTGGCCTGGCACAGATCCATCAGTTGAGGGGCCGAGTCGGACGCTCCCATCACCGTGCCTACGCTTACTTGATAACCCCGCCGCGCAAGGCCATGACTGCAGATGCCATCAAGCGCCTCGAAGCGCTCGAATCCTTGGAAGAGCTTGGTGCCGGCTTCACCCTTGCCACGCACGATCTGGAGATCCGCGGCGCCGGCGAATTGTTAGGCGACGAGCAAAGCGGGCAGATCCAGGAAATCGGTTATAACCTCTACATGGAACTTTTAGAGCGTGCGGTGACCGCGCTCAAGACCGGCAAACAGGCGGATCTCGAACGGCCCGCGGATGCCGGGCCTGAGGTCGAGCTGCACGTCCCCGTGCTCATTCCCGAGGACTATGTGCCTGACGTGCACTTGCGGCTCATGCTCTACAAGCGGATCGCGAGCACGCCCACCGCCGAAGAGCTCGATGAGCTGAAAGTCGAGATGATCGACCGCTTTGGCCCGATACCCCCCTATGCCCAGTCCCTGTTCCGCGCCGCTTACCTCAAGATTCGCGCCGCCGCACTGGGCATTCGCAAGATCGATGCGGGCGCCAGCAACGGCTACATCCTCTTCGAGCAGCAAAATAAGATCGATCCTAAATGCGTTCTGAAGCTTATCCAGGGTAAGCCCAAGGAATACCGCTTGGACGGACCGCTAAAGTTGCGCTTTGCCCACATCGCTCGGACCGAGGAAGCGCTATTTACTCGCGTCGAGCAACTCGTCGATCAACTGACGTAATTTACGTTACTGGATGTCGCCCAAAAAATCTCCTTTTCCGATTTCCACGCCGCTCTTGCGCAGTAACGCGTAAACAATGCTGGTATGAAAGTAGAAGTTCGGCAGCACGAAATCGTTGAGATAGCTGAGAGCCGTAAATTTCCAGGCACCGTTCGGAAACTTGATCTCGATTGGGCGGCTTTCCTCGCCCGACATCTTCTCAGCGGTAATCGTTTTCAGAAAGTCCACAGTCTTTGCAATGCGAGCTTTGAGTTCCGGTAACGTCGTTTCAGTATCTTCGTGCTTCGGAATGTCCACTGCGGCCAACCTACCCGCGGCCCCTTTGGCCGTATCGCATGCGATTTGCACCTGCCGACTCAAGGGATGCATGTCCGGATAAAGACGTGTCTGCGCCAGTACCGTGGGGTCGAGTTTTTTTGCCGCCGCGAAAGCGGCGGCTTTATCCAAAATCGCCGACATATTGCTCAATCCGCGCGTCAACGGCGGGATGGAAAAATCGTACAAGGACGTCGCCATCAAATTGTCTCCTAGGGAGCTTTGAACGGGCGCCACTTTAGCTAAAGATCACTTGTTTGAATAGCGACGGCGCGGGTGCGATAACATCGCCCCCACGTATGCTTGCCTTCTCCGAAGCTTGTGAGCGAAACAAGGCTGCCATTCTGGCCATATTGCGCAGCGCCTTTGCCGATCGGTTGCAGGTGCTGGAAATCGGCAGCGGCACCGGTCAGCACGCGGTACATATTGCAGCGCAACTTCCTCATTTGACTTGGTATCCGACCGAGCGGTTGCCCTACCTTGATGACTTGACTGCGCGCGTCAAGCTCGAAGGGTCTCCTAATCTGCGCCAACCAACCATGCTCGACGTCAATCAAGCAGTGTGGCCGATTCGCCAGGTCGATGCAGTCTTCACCGCCAACACACTCCACATTATGGCTTGGAACGAGGTGAGGGCTTTATTCCGGGGCGTGGATGCCGTGTTATGCGCCGAGGGCACCCTGTGCGTCTACGGGCCGTTTCGCTACCAGGGCCGCCACACATCACAAAGCAATGAGGAGTTCGATGCCGTGCTCAAGGAGCGGGACCCGCTATCGGGGCTGCGCGATCTAGAACAAGTGACACTCTTGGCCACCGAGTGCGGCTTGAAGCTTGTGGCCGATCAAGACATGCCCGCGAATAATCGGCTGCTACGATTCCGAAGAGGCCCTGGCTCCTTAAGCTCGCCCCACGGCGGACAGCAGTGAGGCGCGCTCAAGAACGCCCTCGTATCGTTTGCCATTGATGAAAAAGGTCGGGGTGCCCGCCACTCCGCTGCGCATTCCGCTCATGAAATCACGCTTCACCCTGGGGCGGAAGCGTCGCGCCTCAAGATCCGCATCGAAACGAGGAAGATCCAGCGCGAGTGCTCGTGCGAGTTGGTGCAGCAGATCAGATCCCAGATCCGGCTGATGCTCATAGATTGCATCGTGCATTCCCCAAAACTTGCCCTGTACGCCGGCCGCTTCCGCTGCTTCGGCGGCATATTGCGCGAAAGGATGCACGTCATTGAGCGGCATGTGGCGGAAGACGAAGCGCAATTGTGCACCCATAGACCTGGCAATCGACTTGATCATCGGATGCATGTCGGCGCAGTAGGGGCATTGGTAGTCACCGTACTCAAGCAGCGTGACTGGCGCATTTTCCGGTCCCAGCCAATGATCACTCTTCCCAACAGGAACGGTGAAATTCATGGCAGCAGGGACTCGCAGTCGGCATCTTTGGCGAGGCCGCGATCGATGAGCACCAACTTTGAATCGTGCCCCCGGACTCCCACTGAGGGCTTCGCCAGCGTTCCGCCGATTACAACCGGCGCGCGCCATTGCAGGAAACGCGTCGCTTTAGGATAGCCGCGCAGCGCCAAATCGAGAGTCTCGGTTTCCATGTGCATAGAGCCTTCGCCGGTGATCAGGACAGGCTCGGTATCGATAACCAACTTCCTGGCGGTGAAGGTGCCGCCGTGAGCCTCGAAGTGGGCAATGCCGCAGCGCAGCGCCACCTCCTTTTGGCTCTTCGCGAGCAGCAAGCCTAACCCTTTGAGATCGAGTCCAGTCATTTCCGCCAGCGATTCGCGGATGACCCCGCTGCGCAGCGTAGCTACCATCGTCCCCTCGGCGCTCGCACCGAATTCGTGCACGGATTTTCCCTGGCCTGCCAGATTTGCTTGCACGGCGAGCGGCCCATCGAGCGCGGGCGGGCCGGCTTTTCTGCGCGCATATTGTCCCATTTGCAAACCGCCGATCTTAAGGTCCAAGCGCACAGCGGGATTTTCTTTGCGCGCGTCGATCTTCAGTTGTGCATCGAGCTTACCGCCCGCGATCTCCGCCAGCCACTGGGTTACCGATAGCACGCCTCGCTCTATCCTCGCTTTGGCCGCGACCGACGTCAGAACGATTCGACTGGCCTCAAAACGCCGCGCACGATATTTGATCGTTGCATCGGATGTGCGCAACGCTTGCGGACTGAAGCTCGCGTTCGATAGCAGCATGGGCTGCGCCGGCCCCACTTCGGGATCGCGGCCCGCGGCGCTCGCTCCGATATCCGCCAAACGCAGCAATTGAGAATTCAAGTCTGCATCAATATCCGATCGCCCGATCGAGCCTTTGACGGACACGGTGCCCCGAAGATCGCTTTGCCCGGAGGTGAAGACAAGGTCGCTGTACGTCGATGTCTCGCCGCGCCGCGTCAACTTGCCTAACAGGCGATAGCTGCCGGTGTCGATAAACGTCGCGCCCGTCAGATAGTAAAAGTCTTTCAGGTCCGCGCCGCTCGCTTCAAAGACGCCATCTAAATTATCCAAATCGAAAGATTTCAACAGGGTTCCCTTGCCTGATATATGCGACCCGCTCGAGCGCTCGTTGAAGATAAAGCCATAGGGCGTATTTGCACTAACCGTGCGAAGCGGGTCGCCGGTGATGTCAAAGTTCATCGGCCGGCCGTTTAGTTGCCCTTTCCCCTCGATTCGCAACGCTCCCGCAGCGCCGGTACCTATGAGCTCTTGAGCCGATACGGTGCCATCGAACTGCCGGTGGCGTAGCGCATCATCAAGAAACACCCGGGCGCCTGGCACGGAGAGCGAGTGCACAATCGGCAGGCCCACCGGCGGATTGTGGTCTGGATTTTTGAGCTGCCAATTGGCATGCCCCGTGGCGTCGCAGAAAAAATGCAGCGTCACCGCATCCATTTCCAAACTCTCGAAGCTCGAGGCCCAAGCGCGCCAGGGCGCCCTGAACACAGCCGTGAGCTTGCCGATCTCTGCCGCGGTGCCGGCAGGAGCCCAGTTCGGACTGCCTATCGTCACCCGTTCGGCGACAAGCCGCGGGTGCGACGAGAATATGTTCAGCCTCAGCGCCCCATCCACCCGGATCTCGCGCTCCGTGCTCCGGGCGATAAATCTCACCAGGGGCCCGGACAGATATCCCGCCTCGAGGGCGGCCCCGAGAACCAATCCAATACCGAGGACGGCGAGCAGCCCCCATCCGACCCACTTCAACCCGCGACGCAGCATCCCGACAATCATGGCGCATTAACGCACGAAATGCGTGGCTTCTCGCGACAGCCCTTACATAGGGTGGCATAATCGCACCGAAACGTTGATCCCGCGCTACGCGGGCAAAAGCCATGGCAAACCACTTGGGGACGGCTGACACATGAAAAAGACTCGTACATCCGTTGCTGCTGCGTTAATGGCGGTCGCCGGCCTAAGCTACATGGGCTGGAGCGGCGCTACGGCCAATCTCGCGGCCAAAGTTCCTGTCGAGGTCGTGCAGCCCGTCACGGTAGATGACTTTCGCCTCTCCGATCAGAATTTGCACTCGCATGAGTTGCGTCAGCTAGGGGACGCCAGTGCGGTTGTGCTCATTACCCAGGCCAATAGCTGTCCCGTCAGCCGCAACACAAGCGCGGCCGTGAAAGCGCTACAGGAGCAATACGCCTCGAAGGGCGTCGAGTTTTTCATGCTGAATTCCACGCCGATAGACAAGCGTGAGGCGATCCTCGCGGAGGCAAAATCTTACGGCTACAGCCTGCCGATTTTGATGGACTCCAATCAATTGGTCGGAGAACAGCTGGGCGTAACTCGCTCGGCGGAAGCCATCGTCATTGATCCGAAGACTTGGAAAATTGTCTATCGCGGACCGATTGACGACAAAGTGACCTATGAGCGTCAAAAGGCTGCGGCCGAGCACACCTGGGTCAAGGACGCACTCGATGCGCAATTGGCGGGCAAGCCGGTTGCAGTTGCTCGGCAAGAAGCAGTTGGTTGTCTCGTAGACTTTCCGGAACGCGCCAAGATGGCCACGAGCAAGCCCACCTTCGTCAAAGATATTGCTCCCATGTTCGAAGGCAAGTGCGTATCGTGCCATGAGCCGGGCGGCATTGGCCCCATGCCCTTCACGAAGTTCGAAGAGATTGCCCCGTTTGCACCGATGATTCGCGAGATGATTCGTACGCAACGCATGCCACCATGGCGCGCGGACCCGAGTATCGGTCATTTCCTCGGCGACCGAAGCCTCTCGGCCACGCAGATCAAAACACTGGTGCACTGGGTCGAAGCGGGCGCACCGCGCGGCACGGGTCCTGATCCCTTGGCCGCCAAGACCTTTACCGCGCCTGAATGGCCGCTGGGCAAGCCCGACCTAGTGCTGGACATTCCCGCGTACACAATACCGGCCAATGGCATCGTCGATTACCAGCGACCCTACGTTGTTAATCCTTTGAAGGAAGGAAAATGGCTGCGCGCCTCAACCATCAAGGTCGTGAATCGCCAGACCGTGCATCACATTCTCACCGGCTACTTAGCCGAAGTCCCGGCACCCGGCCAAGTGGCTAACGAGAGCAAATGGGGAACTTCATTGGGCGGCTATGCGGTGGGCGCAGAGTCTTTCGAAGAGCCCGTCAACACCGGCGCGTATATACCCCCGGGCGGCGCCATCGGCTTCCAGGTTCACTACACGCCATACGGCCAGGAAGTCACCGAGCATTCGCAAATTGCACTGTATTTCCACAAGGATAAGCCGAAGTACGTGATGCGCAACTCGGTGGTGTTGAACGCCAACATCGTCATTCCGGCCAACACGGAAAGCACCGAATTGCAGGCTTACATCGATGTGCCGAAGGACATGATGCTGTACGGTGCCTTCCCGCACGCGCATTATCGCGGCGCATCCTCGCAGTTCTGGCTGATCGAGCCGGACGGCAAGAAAACCTTGCTCGTATCCCTGCCCCACTATGACTTCAACTGGCAGCGCGAATATAATTTTGTTCAGCCGGTCAAGGTGGCGGCGGGATCCAAACTGCTGGCGGTCTACACCTACGATAACTCGGTCAGAAATCCGGCAAACCCGGATCACAACCGCGTCGTGCCCTGGGGCGATCAATCCTTCGACGAAATGCTCTACACCGCATTCCATTACGAGTGGATCGGAGAGACCTCGGACAAGATGGACCAGTACAAGGCCTACGATAAGGAGATGAACGACAACCGATTGTTCGGCATGCTCGATTCCAAAATGAACGGCAAGCTGGACTTGTCGGAATTGACCGGACCGATCGGCAAAGAGTTTGCCGCGAGCTTCGCCAAAATCGACACCGACCATGACGGCTTCATCGAGCCGAACGAATTAGCGGCAGCTCAAGCGTCCATGCAGAAGCGGCATCAGGCGCAGCAAGGCGCAGGATCTCCCGCTGCGACGGCGGCGCCGGCAGGCGACAAAACCGGAGGCGGTCAGTAGCATCACCGCGCGGCCAGGAGCGTGTCTGAGTTCCTCTGATTCGTTGAAGGGATCCGCGCGGGCCGTCGCAGCGGCTTTCATTCTGGTGTTGGGCATGTGCGCATTCTCCGGCGCGCGTGCCCAAGGACTGGCGCGCTTGCACATCGGTGCCCCCTCCCCGGCCTTCAGTGCACAGGGGGCTGATGGAAAGCTGCACCGGCTACGCGATTACGCCGGGAAAATCGTGCTGTTGGAATGGACCAGTCCGGTATGCCCGTTCACGGCGGTTAAATACCAGAACGGCGCAATGCAGGCTTTGCAACGCTACGCTGCAGCGCACGGCATCGTTTGGCTTTCGATCGACACGGCCGCACCGGATAAGGTCGGTTACCTAAGCGCCGTTGCCGCGCGTGCGCGTGTGGCTCAGATGGGAGCGATGATTACCGCGTTCCTATTCGACGCGGACGGCAGCATCGCGCGCAGCTACGGCGCCAAAACGACGCCCAGTTTTTTCCTCCTCGATCGCAACGGCAAGCTGGCCTACCAGGGGGCAATGGACGAGCAAATCTTTGCCGATCAGGATACCGGACGCGAATACCTGAAAAGAGCACTGACGGACCTGCTCGCAGGCCGTCGTGTCGCGGATCCGGAAACTCAGCCCCGGGGCTGCGCGATAGAATACTGAGCGCAAATGACAGTGGCCGGAAAAAACACAGCAGCTGCGCGGCGCTCTGATGCCGCGCGAAAATCCCGGCGCGAACAGCTGCTTGATGAAGCCGCCCGGGAGCTGAACTCCAAGGGCATTTCCATGACATCCTTGACTGCCGTGGCTGACAAGCTGGGGTTTTCCCGTGCATCGCTCTATTACTACGTGGAAGATCGCGAGGACCTGATGTTTCAGGTGTACTTACGCTCATCCGAAATCATGGCTCGCCGCTTAGGGGAAGCGGCGCAATCTGCCGCCAGCGTTCTGCAGGTCGTCGGCAACTTTCTCAGCCTGACCTTGGATCCGAGGGAACCGGAACTCGCGGCCTTGAGCGAGATTGGGCTTTTGGATCAAGCGGCGCGCGAAACGGTGCTGGGCGTGTTCGAAGCGGTCGTCGCACGGCTTGCCAGTCTGCTTGAGGCGGGTGCAAGAGCAGGCGATATACGCCAATGCGATTTTGCCATCGCCGCGCGGACCATTATCAGCATCATCCATTCGATCCCGCTGAACTCTCCCTTGGCTCTCGCGCTGCGGGTAACGCGGCGCGACATCATTGCCGCGGCGAAAGACATATTGGCCAATGGCTGGGCTGCCGACAGAGCCGCAGAGGTGAACCCTCCCCCCATCGACTTCGGGCCGCTGCTGACACCTCCCGGGGGCCTTTTCGATCGCGTCGCCCAATTCGAGGCCAAGCGCGAAAAGATTCTCGCCGCAGCCTCGCAGCTTTTTAACCGGCGGGGTGCGGACACAACTTCCCTGGACGACATCGCTGCGGCGGTCGGGGCCACCAAGCGGACCCTATATCATTACGTGGGCGACAAACCCACCATTCTCTCCGCCTGCTACGCGCGTACTCACCGGATCTTTTCGTTCATTCGCGAGCAAGCCGCCGCGCAGGGCGGCACAGCCGCGGACACCCTCATTGCCGTACTGCGCGCCAACTCGATATCGCATCAGCGCGATGATATCGAGCCGCTGCGCTCCTCCACAGGCTACGACTCCTTGAGCGATGAGGAAAAGATTCTCGCTACCGAGCGCGGCAGAGTGTTGGTGCAGGCGTACCGTGCGCTTTGCAGGGAGGCGCATAGCGAGCGCTCCATGCGAGATGTGAACCGCGATTGCCTGTTGCTCTTCTTGCGCGGCGCCGGCAGCTGGCTCGCAAAGGGATTGGTCCGCGGGGATGATCAACGCAGAGCGCAGATCGCCGCGCAGATCGCCGAGCTGCTGCGCGTGGGTTTGAGGCCGCTTTAGGAGGCTATGAACTTAATTCGCGCTGATCACGATCAATTCGACGCCGGGCGGCGCAAGCGGTGCCTGCAAATGCAGGCTGGGTCCCATTTGGACACGCTTGTCGAGCAGCGTGAAATTTGTGCGATCATCGATGCGGTAACGTTTTACCTGGTACTTGCCCGATGACGGCAGATTGATGGTGGCATCGTAGCCCGCGTTGTCGTGGTACTGCGGCGTGATCCGCTGAGGAAGGCCGGTGTCTGCATTTTTGCGCGGCAGGTAGGTCGGCGCGAGCTGATAATTGCTGATTAAAATTTGCACCAGCCGCCGATCTTGCGAGCGGCCCGCCGCCAAGGCGAATCCTACGTCATCGCCGCCGGCCGTTCTTATCAATATCGGCGTGCTTTTCAATGCGCCGAAGGCAGCGAGCGCGTGAGCCACTTCCTCCGGCATTCCCCGTGCATCCGCCGTTTGCGCATCGATGGGCCCGCCCAGCATGTAAATGAGCGCGCTGGTTACAAAAGCAGCGCGAGCAGCTTTTGACATGTCTTCCGTGGCAGGATCGATGTTCCACTCATCCAAGATGCTCTTGGTCGAACCGGCGCCATGGGCATCGAGTATCTGCCGAAGCTGCCGCGCGATCGAAACGAAAACGTAAGGATCGTTCGAATCCGCCGCAAAGCAATGCCAGGAAAAGAAATCCAGCGGCAGTCGATTGGCGTGCACCACATCAATGAAATTTTCGCGATAGGCCCCGGCCAGCAACGGCTGCGCGAGCGCAGGTCCGCCGACAAGCGCTTCCTCATCCGCGCTCTGAATGGCGCGAGCGATCTTGTCGTAAAGCGCGTAGTAATCCACGGGCGTGCCGTTCCCAGAGCGCTTCGAATCCGGTTCATTGCCGATTTCCCAATAGCGCACGGCGTACTTGAAGCCATTTCCCCAGCCCTTGTTGTAATGCAGTGCCATGTGGCGCGCAATTTGCGCGTATTTTTCAAGCTCCAATGGACTGTCGGCAGGCTCGCCCGCGAGCCGTAACAAGGGTTCGGCCCCCGCGGTTTTGATCGCGCCGATCAGCCGATCGGTTGGAGCAAAGTTATAGCTGTTCGGGTTGTCGGCTTCGGCATTAATATTCGGGAAAATGCTGTCCGCACCCGGCCCGAGCGCGACGTCCAAGTGCACCAAGTCTATGTGTGCAGCCTTATAGAAGGCCGTGCCATCGACGGTGAAAGCTTGCACGCCGCTGAAGGGACGCAACGCTCCCACTGTGATCGCGGCATCGACGCTGATTTTTCGAAATATCGGCTCCTCGTCCGTTGCACAAACGGCACCGCTGAGCGCGGACATGATACTCGCCGCGATAGCGACGAGACTCGCTCGCGTAGGCATCGTTCAGGCGTTCAGGTCAGCCGCCGCTCTGGGGTACGAGCGCCAATACTCGCAACGGACTGCCCGAGCCGTTCACTATTTTGAGCGGAGGCGCGATCACCACAGCGCCGGTCGGGGGCAGTTGGTCTAAGTTCGTGAGGCTAGCCAGACCGAATCGATTGGCGCCGTGCATGATGGTGTGGCAGGGAAACATTGGGTTGAACGTGGCCGCCTGGCCTGCGTCGGTGCCTACCGTCTCCACCCCGACACCCAGAATATCGCGCTCGCGCGCGAGAAAAGGCACGCACTCGGGATGAAAGCCCGGGGTGTGAGGTCCGTCCGCGCCAATATTGAGGAAAGACTCCCCCGGGCGTTTGGACCAATCGGTTCGAATCAGCACCCATGCGCGGCTGGGAATGCGGCCATGGCGCTTCTCCCAGTCCTCGACGATGGCCTGGGTAAGCAGAAAATCAGCGCTGCCGCGCACCTGCGCGGAGACATCGATGACACACGCAGGACCGATGAAGCGTTCGACGGGAATATTATGGGTCGCGTTATCCGGATAGTCCTTGCCGGTAACCCAATGGATGGGTGCATCGAAATGCGTGCCGGTATGCTCACCGCAACTGATGTTGTTCCAATACCAGGCCGGTCCGCGTGAGTCATAGCGCGAGATTTCTTCGAGCGCGAAGGGCTTCGATGGGGCAAATTGTTCCGGCAAGCGGATGGTTTGCGTTGCCGCCTCGAGCGCCACTGTCAGATCGACGACGCGAATGCCGCCGCGAACAATTCCTTCGACCAGTGCGGCAAGAGCTTGTGCATGAGTGGCCATGTTATTTCTCGTTTTGGGCGAAGCGATCTAGTAGTTGATGGACGGGTTGTCACCTGGATAAATCACCCCTACGATATCAAATCCGCCCGGCGTTGTGCATTGCACTGAATGAAGTTGCTTGCGCGGCAAAAACAGTACATCGCCCGCGGCCACGCGAGTCTTGGTATGCTGCGTCCATACCACGCCTTCCCCATTGAGAAATATCAACGCCTCTTCATACAAATGGCGATGCGGTTCCGCCTTGGACAGCGGGATGTTGCCGATGAACTGCGTGACGACCGATGAGCCATGTTCGCGGTTGACCAACATCTGATAATAGCGCTCGGCCATCTTGTGGCGCTGCAAGGGATCAATCAAGGCCATTCGCTGCGGAAACTGAGAATCAAAATTCACCGGCATCCGATCCATCCACGTCAGATCTTCGCTCCCCGGCCCGTTCGATATGAACAGCTTGATCGGCACATCGGCGCTATTGTGAATCCGGTAAGCTTCCTCAGGGCGCACATAAATACCGCTCAGCGGTTCGACGGCGAAGCGGCGCCCGCCGATTTCTATCTCGCCCGTGCCTCCGGCAATGAACAGCACCGTATGACGGCCATCCGCCGCCAGCACGGGGGAGCTGCCCTGGCCAACCTCGGCATAGAACTGCGATTGGAACAGCGCGCCTAGGGCGGGCGTGACCACCTGACAGTAGCGCATGGTGCCGCGGGGTATCAATGTCGCCCGGGCGGTCGAGAACACATAGCAGTTACCGTCTAAGCGGATAACGGGGCCCGCGCCCGGGCCGAGGCTGACCACTTTACCGTTCTCAAAACTATCCGGGTCGTCCGTCAGATAACCACCTGGCAAGTTGCTATGGGCGCCATCGCAAAACGGTCTGTTCCCCGTCTGCTTGCAGCCGCAAAAAATCACGTCCTCATCGCGCTCGGCCTTGAATAACACCGGCAAAAAGGCGGTTCCCGCATGCGAACCATCACAGAAGGGCTGAGACTGGGAGCGTCCGCAGCTGCACCAAAGATAGCGCTTGCCCGCCTTGATTTCCCAATAATAGCCCTTGCGATTTGCAATGGTCGGGGCAGTCACGCAGACACTCCAAAGTCCTTACGACTAAAAATTCCGATTTACAGTAATGCCGATCGTCCGCGGCCGCACGGTCAGCAACGCCTCAGGATCTTGCGAGGAGTTGATGGCCGACACTTGAGCCCGCTTGTTAGTCAGGTTACGGGCAAAGGCGGTAATGCTCCACAGGTTATTTTGCACACCCGTGCGCAAATTCACCAAGGTATAGGAGCTTAAAGGGATGTTGAACTGATTCGAGGCGAAATAAGACTCCACCGCACCGCGATAGTTGGCGTCCGCCGCCACCATGCCGTTCCACGCGGTGTTGATCGGCTGGGTGTAGTTCAGCCCTACATCAACCTGAAATTTCGGCACATTGGGAATGCTCTCGCCGGTCACGCCCAGGGTCGGGTTTGCCATTTTCTGCGCCATCGTCGCACCCTGGGTGAGATAGGCGTGCTGATAGGAACCGGCGATGGTGGCTCTGAAGAATTCAATGGGGCGGGCCCCGATTTCGAATTCCACACCTTTGACTTTCGCAGTTCCTGCATTGCCGGTGTAATTGAAAGCGCCATCGGCGGTGGTCTCGTTGACCTGTATGTTGTTCCAGCGAATCAAGTACAAGTCGGCTTGGTAGTCGAACATGCCGCCGGCCAATCGACCCTTGGCGCCGAGTTCAAAGTTGATCAGCGTATCGGGCGAGAAGGACCGCGGGATCGGCTCAAAAGGCTCGCTGACGGCATTCAACCCGCCGCCGCGAAATCCCGTGGACACGGTTTCGTAAGCCAGGAGACCGTCGCTGACTTTGTAGCTGATGTTCTCCTTCCAGGTAACCTTATTGAATGTCTGCGACGGATCAGCGATCGGACCGGGCTGTCCCGAAGGCGGGAAGCCGCCGAAAGGATGCGTCTGCTCCTGTACTCCCTCCAATTTTTCCGTGAAGTAACGCAACCCGCCGGTGGCGGTCAAGGCGTCGCTCAGTTTCCAGGTGACCTCCCCGAACCCTGCGTATTCGGTCGTGCTCCTATCATCGGTGCGGCCGAAGAATGTGTGACCGACGCCGGGAAAGTTCAACGCGTCTTGGGAATTTGCACGGCTGAAAGGGCCCGCCGGACGGCCTAAATCATCGGTGGTGATGACGTTCACGATCAGATTATTCGTTTCATACTGCCGGTAAACGCCGGCGACAAAATTCACCGGAGAGTCGAGGGCGCTGGCATAGCGCAACT
Organism: Gammaproteobacteria bacterium; assembly: GCA_025355165.1. Taxonomy (GTDB): domain Bacteria; phylum Pseudomonadota; class Gammaproteobacteria; order Steroidobacterales; family Steroidobacteraceae; genus Bog-1198. The sequence goes on from JANYAD010000137.1 coordinate 18,862, forward strand.
CGCTGGAGTTTAGGTTTCTGGTTTGGGGCTCCATGGATTCGGCCGGCACCGGCTCCCCGAAGGACACCAGAATCGGGGTTGAATCGAAATTGAAGTTCAGCTTGCGATTGTACTGATTGGTGGTTCCCGTCAGCGTGCCGCCGGCGAATTTATAGTCGAATTTCAAGCCGTACACCGACAGATTGTCGACCCAGGGGCTTTGGGTCACGTCGGTGTTGCACAAATCGCAGCCAAAGACCTTCGGGATGGGGTTGGCGCCGGTAACCGGATCGGGCGTCGTTCCCCACGAGGTAATGCCGGCGGGCGTATAGCGCGATGAGCCGTTCGAGGTTTCCCTCTGGCCGGTGTAGGAGGCCTCGATGTTCAAAGCGTCATTTGGCTGATAGCGCAGCGTGGCTCGCCCGCCTGCTACTTCGTCGTTATTGACACCCTTGATCAGACCCACGCTGCCAACTCGGATCTGGTCGATGTAGCCGCCGTCTTTGCTTTGCCATCCCACCAGTCGCAAGGCAAGCATGCCGTCGATGAGTGGCAAATTGCCGGCGCCGTTGACATTGTAATTGCCGCTGCCGTGCGCAGTAGCCGACCCCTCGACGGAGAGATATCCGCCCATCGAATTCAACTCAGGAGCCTTCGGGATGAAGCGGATGGTGCCGCTCATGGAACTCGCACCGTATAGGGTGCCCTGCGGCCCGCGCAACACCTCGATGCGCTCCAAATCATAAAGCCGAATATCCGAAGTGAAACCACCACCGTCATTGGCATTGGAGCCGCTGATCACCGCTTCGCCGTAGTACAAGCCGATCGTCGAGTCGCCGGTGGAGTTGATACCACGGATCACGTATTTCTTATCGCCCGGACCCAGGTCCTGCACTGACAAACCTGGAATGTCCCCGGCGATGTCCATGAACTGAGAGTCGCCCGCGAGCTTCAGTGCATCGCCGCTAATGGCTTGAATGGAGGTCGGGATGTCGAGCACGCGCTGGGTGTTTAGCTTGTTGGCGGTCACGACGACTTCGTCCAAACCTGCAGAATTGTTCGCAACCGCGGTCGCTGTCTGGCCCATAGCGCTCATCGGCAGCTGTATTAATGCGCCCGCGACGCCCACACCGAGCGCGAACATAGCGGCGGACATATCAAGCTTGCCGGTCAAATATCGCCTAATCGAACCTTTCATCCGCAATTCTCCTGTCAATTGAGCGAATACAATATGAGTTATCATATGATATCAAATAAATGACTCATTGTTGCGCACGGCTTCGCAGAGCGCTTGCGCGGCGCCGGGCCTTTCGGTTCGGTGAAGGCGAGGACTCCCTGGACTTCATTCGCTCATATTGCGGCTGAGGCGCCGGATCAGAATAAATGCCGTGTCAATTTGCGTGGCGGACAACCCGGCCAGCAACCGTTGCTCACGCCGCCGCACGACCGTATTCAAAGAATGGAACAGCGCCCGGCCCTTCTCCGTCAGGTACACCTCAACGCAGCGCGCGTCGTCCAGGCGCGGCGTCCGGCGAACCAGATTTTCCTTCTCCATGCGCATAAGGGCACGGCTGAGCGCCGATTGCTGCACCATGGCGCGATCGATGATTTCCTTGATGGTGATGCCATCGCCCATGGACAGCACGGCGAGGATGCGCCAGCGGGTCACGTTGATCCCTTCACGCCTTAATTTCTCGACCAGATCGCCGTTCAGCTGATAGGCAAGCCGCGCAATGAGATGCGGCAGAAAATCGTCGAACAAAGGCAGGTCTGCCGGGTTCAGCGCAGCGCTTTCCATGCTTGCGGGGCGTTTTTTCTTTCTTGTCGTCATGAGTCTAATAAAGGGCGTCGCGCGTCGAGGATGTGGCTCAATCGAGCAGGGTCAATGTTGCCTCCGGAGATTACACAGACGACGTTGCCGCTGCCAACCTGGCCCGACAGCGCCGCAGCCAGCGAAGCAGCGCCCGCCGCCTCTGCGATGAGGTGATGGCGGACTGCCAGCAGGCGAATGGCGGCGATAATTTGCGCAAGAGACACGCATGCCGGTTGATCGGCTACCTGCCGCAGCAAAGGCCACATATCTTGAAGCACCGTCGTGCTCCCCATGCCGTCGACGAAACTCTCAAGATGCGACACGGGGACGGGGTGGCCCGCACTGAGCGCCGCGGCCGCAGGCTGGGCGGCTTCTGACTCGACCACGACCATACGCACTGCCGGCTTGAGACGGCGCATGACTGAACCAATGCCGCATATTAGGCCGCCGCCCCCGAAGGGCACCGCCACCGCATCGCAGCTCGGCAGATCCTCGAGGATTTCCTCACCAATCGTCGCGTTGCCGGCGAGCACGGCCTGTTCCGCCACAGGGTGGATGAACACGCCCTCTTCACCCGAGAGACGGCGGCTGGTCAGCACGTGCCACCATTGGTCAAACGGCAGAGGAATCACCTTCGCCCCCAGTTCCATGAGGGCGTCGATTTTGTTGCGCGCTGCGCCCTCGGGCACCACCAAGGTGGCGGGAATACCCAGCGCGCGCGCCGCAAAAGCAAGTCCTTGTCCAAAATTTCCCGAGCTTGCACTCAGTACGCCTGCTTTAAGACGCGATGAATCGGTGGTTCTGACCGCGTTCACAGCGGCCCGAATTTTGAATGAGCCCCACGGCTGAAGATTTTCGAGCTTGAGGAAAATGTTGAGGTCGGGGAGATCGACATTCAATTTCAACAGCGGTGTTCGAAGCGCGACGCCGCGAATATTCTCGCGTGCAACGAGCACCTGCGCGGCGTCCGGCAGCGTCAGGGCGCTAGAAGTCAATTACCTGCCCTATGCCGGCAGCGCGGGCCTTTTCCAATATGTAGTGCGCTGAGGCGAGATCCTGCGGCGCAATGCCGAGAGATTTATAAATGGTTATGTCCAGAGGCGAGCATCGTCCTTGCTTCGATCCACTGGCCACCTCCCCGATCTCGCCCAAGATGTGCTCGGGGGTGATTGCCCCGGCTTTGAGCGCACTTAAGTATTCGCCGCCCTCGTTGTGGGTGGAGTTTCGGCAGTCGACGAAGAACCGCGCTTTCGCCACTGCTGTGGTATCGACTTCCGCGGCCGTGGCGATGCTCGAGCCGACCAGGTTCAAGTGAACACCCGGTCTTAACCAATCGCCCAGCACAATCGGCTCGCGAGCCTTGGTGGTGGTACAAATAATATCGGCGCCATCAATGGCCGCGGCCGGCGTGGCTGCGGTTTCAATGGATAATCGATGTAGGGCGCCTTGCGTTTGCGCAAACTCTCGCGCCTTATCGGGGCGCCGGGCCCAAACGCGGACTCGTCGCAAAGGGCGCACGCTCAGCATCGCCTCCAGGTGACTACGGGCCTGCTCGCCGGCCCCCAGCAACGCCAGATCCCCGGCATCAGCCCGAGCCAGCAGCCGTGTCGCGAGGCCGCTCGCGGCAGCGGTGCGGATGGCGGTGATTTGCGCGGCGTCCAGCAGCGCGATGGGCTGCCCGTGTTCGGCCTCGAACAGCACAACCAAGCCCAGGTGTGAGGAGTACAGCGGCGGTTTGTTGCGCGGAATCAGGCTGATCAGCTTCACGCCAAAGCATTCCGGTTCGGCCAGATATCCCGGCATCACGCCCATCATTCCGCGATCGTCTGGCATGACCACGATCGATCGCAACGGCAGCACCACGCGCCCTTGCGACACTGCGATCATGGTTCTTTGCATCAAATCGATGCACTCGGCCATGGGCAGAAGTTGACGCACCTCCGCGCCGCGCAAGATGCGAATTTCCATGCTATCCGGGCCCGAAGGAGCCGCGCAGCGCTTTCATGGACGCCACGAAAGCCTCCACGTCGTCCTCATTGTTATAAAAATGAAAACTTGCGCGGACATTATCGTCGCGGTGGGAGGTGACGATATCCAGCTTCATCAGCTCGGCAGCGAGCCGCGCAGCGTCGCGTGATGGCACGGCAACGGTGGCGCCACGGCGCTCATCTTCGCGCGGCGTGATGCTCGGCCAGCCGATCTCCTCAAGCCTTTGCATACAGCGCCGGGTGAGCGCGTAGTTGCGTTTTTCGATGCCCGCCGCGCCGATCTTCAAGAGCATTTTCAATCCCGCCTCGGCGGCATAGCAGTTCACCACAGGCGGTGTCCCCGCTTCGAAGCGCCGCGCGCTCGCCGACGGGCGGTTCGCGGTGATGTCCATGGCGCCAATGTTTGACTGCGCAAACCATCCGCTATTGGTCGGCACCAGGGATTGCACACACGAGGCCTTGGCATAGAGGAACCCGATGCCCGCGGTGCCCAGCAAGTACTTCAGCATCCCGCCGACCGCAAAGTCGACATCGAGCGCTTTGACATCGATGTCGAGCGAACCCACCGATTGATAACAGTCGAGCAGCACCTTGGCTCCCTTGGCACGGGCAAGGCGCACGATACCGGGGATGTCGAGCTTTGCGCCATTGCGGAAGCATACGTGCGTGATCGCGACCAGCTGTGTCTGTTCATCGATGAGATTTTCAAAAGCCTGCGCCGGGATGTAGCCGTCGGCGGCGCGCGGCACATGAACTACCCTCGCCCCCCGCGGTTCTTGCGCATGCCAGATTTGCGCGTTGGTGGGAAACTCAAAATCGCTGACCACCACCTTGTTGCGCGTGCCGGTGAACTGCAGAGCGCTCGCCAAGGAATTCAATCCAGCCGAAACGGACGCGGTGACGGCAATCTCATCCGGAAGGGCACGCAGCAGCGATGCCGTGAGATTGCGTACCGATTCATTTTTCATCACCCATACGTCCCAGTTCGCTCCCACCAACAGGCGGTCCTCCATATAGGCATCGAATGCCTCTCTGACCTCGTTAGCGAGCGCACAATAAGAGCCGCTATTCAAATAGGTCTTTCGCTGCAGAACCGGAAATTCCTTGCGCAGCGCGTCGTAGTTTTGTTCCATGTATAGGATTTCCTGTTGCAACAAGTGCACAAAAGAGAATTATATGCACTGTCATATAAACATGCAATTATACGGTGGCGCCGAGCCACGGCGTGACGGCGCGGAGAACGGCATTTGCTCAACGTAGTAACACCCCCCGGTATGGGGCTGATCGAGGCGGCGCGCCATCGGCTCAACGGATTGAGCATTAACTCTCCCCTGCTCGCGTGCGCTCTGGCGCCGCCGGGCAAGACGCTTCGGCTAAAACTCGAAAATCTGCAACCTATCGGCTCCTTCAAGATCCGCCCGATCGCAAATGCCGTGCTTGCCAAGAACGCCGCGAGTTTGAAATCCGGCATTTACACCACCAGTTCGGGCAACAGCGCCCTCGGGGTGGCCTGGATGGCGCGCCGGCTCGGCATCGCTTCAACTGCGGTGGTGCCGGCCAATGCGCCGCAGGCGAAGCTTGAGAAATTGCGGCGGCTTGGCACTCGCATCGAAACTCGATCCAACGAAGCCTGGTGGCGTGCGATTCAGACCGGCGCGCTCGAGGAGCAAGAAGGAGTCTATATCGACGCGGTGCGCGATCCTGCCTCCCTGGCGGGAGATGCGACCATCGGAGTCGAGATTCTGGAGCAGTGGCCGGATGTCGAAGGCATTTTGGTGCCGTTCGGCGGCGGCGGTCTCGTATGCGGGATCGCCAGCGCGGTGCGCGCGCTCAAGCCGGACGTCAAGATCATCGCCTGCGAACTGACCAGCGCACGGCCCTTAAGCTGCGCGTTAGCCGCCGGCACCCCTGTCGAGACCTCGCACGAGCCGGGCTTCGTGAGCGGCGTTGGATTCGGTTCGGTGCTGCCGGAAATGTGGCCGCTGGCGAGGGCGATGATCGATGAGGTCGTTACCGTCTCGCTCGCGCAAGTCGCCGCGGCCATCAAACTGCTGGCGGAAAATAATCGCATCGTTGCGGAAGGCGCCGGAGCGATCTCCGCGGCAGCGGCGCTGTGGGCGCAGTACACCCCGGCAAAGGTATGCGCGGTGATCTCCGGCGGTAACATCGACGCCGACATTCTCGCGGCGATTTTAAGGGGAGAGGTGCCGGTTTAACCGGCGTCGATCTTCATCGGGCCTGCCAAGGCAGCGGCGCTGCGTGCGCGTCGTGCCTTCAGGAAAAAATACACCACTGAAAGCATCAGCAGCCAGGGGATGCCGACGAGCCAGGAGATTTGCCATGTTTCCGTATCGAGTCCCATGGTGATGAGCACTGCGAAGAGCAGCAGCAAGCCGATAATTTGCACCATGGGAAATCCCGGGGTGCGCACCGGCAATTCTGCGAGCGTATGACGGCGCCTGAAGCTCAAGTGGCTGAGCAGGATGATGATCCAAACGATCATGGCGTCGAATAGAGCGATGCCGAATAGGTAGTTGTACGCAAGCGGCGTGAGCTTGGAGAGCCCGGCGGCCACCAGGATACAGGCACCGGATACGAGGATAGCCATGATCGGAGTGCCGTTCTTTCCTAGCCTGCCCAAGAATAGCGGCGCGTAGCCGCCCCGTGACAGGGAAAACAGCATCCGCGAGCACAGATACACATTGGTATTCATGCTCGAGAGCGCGGCGCTCAATACCACGAAGTTCATAATACCCGCTGCATGGCGAATGCCTGAATGCGCGAATATGCGCACGAAGGGGCTTTGGGTGACGAGGGTGGCGCCGGTCTCGGTCCAGGGCACGAAAGTGACGACGACGGTCAGTGCCAAGATATAAAACAGAAACAGCCGCAGCGCCATGCTCCTTAGCGCTGCGGGAATCGAACGCACCGGGTCCTTCGCTTCGCCGGAAGTGACGGCGATGACTTCGATGCCGTTGAACGACAGGATGCCCAGAATCACCGCCATCCACACGCCGCCGAATCCGTGCGGCATGAACCCGCCCGGAAGGCCGGTAAGATTGTGCAAGCCTACCGGCGCAGTTCCCAGTCCGAAAATAGTGGCCGCACCCACGATGATGAAGATGACAATCGCCGACACCTTGATGAGCGCGAACCAGTATTCGATAGAACCGAAATTATGCACCGATCGGGAATTGAAATAGAGCAGCGCGAAGGCGAATCCGAGCGACCACATCCACACCGCCGTGCCGGGGAAGTAGAAGGTCATATAGACCCCGGCCGCCACGGCTTCTGCGCCCACCGCGATGACTTGGCCCATCCAGTAAGAATAGCGGGCCACGATTCCAGCCCACGGATTCAAATAGATTTCCGCATAGGTACCGAAGGAGCCGGCCGTCGGATGCATCACCGCCATTTCCGACAAGCTGAAGACGATGGCCACGGCCGCCATCGCCGCGATCGCATAGCTTAAAATCACCCCAGGGCCCGCATATCCTATCGCTACCCCGCTGCCCATGAATAAGCCGGTGCCTATCGCACCTCCCAAACCGATCATGATGAGCTGCGGGCGGGTTAAATCCTTGTGCAGGCCGGCCTCGCGGCTGGCTATGGCGGATGCGTCCAATCGCGGCCTCGCTTTTAGGTGATTGATTCAGCTCAAGGGCGAGTCTATCACGCGAGAAACTGCGCTTAAGCGGCCTGATTGCGTCCGGATTTCTTCGCCAGCTGCAGCTGCTGCTGCGCTTTTTGCAGCAGCGTGGCCGGGCTGTCCTCAGCCGCGGGGATCGCGGCGCACACGCCCACGCTGATGCTGATATAGCGCAGCACGGCCGAGCGCGGGTGATGGATGCGAAGCTCTCTGACTCGCTCCGCCATCAGATGACCGACCGTCAAGGCTTGCTCATTGGTGATCCCGGGTGCAAAGGCAATCAAGCTGCCGCCGGCGATCCGCGCAGTCACATCGGTGGAGCGGCGCAAGCATCCGGAAACCACGTGGGCGACGCGGCGGATGGCCGAATCGCCCGCAGCGCGACCAAAAGTCGTGTTGTAAAGATCCAGCGCATCGAGGTCGACGGCGAATACCGCGATGCTGCGTTGCTCGCGATGTGCAATGGCCCAATCCCGTTTCAATAATTCTTCGAGATAGGCGAGAGTGAATAATCCGGTGAGCCTATCATCGCGAATGGCCATCGCGGTGGGCTGGTGTGCGCCGCTCAAGGAATCCTTGGTCCCTTTAGGATCGATGCGCAGGCGCTCCCCGGCATCGCGGTGATGACCGACGAAATGCGTGACGCAGCCGTCCGCATGGCGCAACGGCAACACGGTCATTTCATTCCAAAATAGCGAGCCGTCCTTGCGGTAATTGCGTAGCAGTACGCGGCAGGTTTCTCCGCGGCTCAAGGCATCGCGCAACCGATGGCGTGCATCTTGTTCTCGATCATCCGCTTGCAACAGACGTAAATTTCGGCCCTTGAGTTCGGCCGCCGCGTATCCCGTCAGCGCCTCGAAAGCGGGATTCGCATAGACCATGGGGTGGTCGCTACCTTGAGCATCGATCAGCACCACGCCCTCTGGAGAGGTCTCGACCAGGCGCCGGTATAGGTCTGCGTCAAACCCCGTCATGACTCCCCTCCGTCAGCACCAGAGGCGGTGTTGCCGAAAGATTTGCGATTAACATCACGGTTTGATGCCACTGCGCGTCCGCTCCAAGATTCACCGGGGCCTCACCTCGTGCCCTCATTCGTACCACCCGGGCCTGCGAGGCCGGCGAGCCTAAATCGGGCTCAAAGTGCTCAAGCACGGACTTTACCGCTTGTCTATTGTTGCAAATGGGCAGGACGTCGCAACCTGCAGCAAATGCCAGTTCCGCCCGCTCAATAACGCTGCCGAAAGCCGCGGCGCCGGCCATGGTCAGGTCATCCGCGAACACACAGCCGTGGAAGCCGAGTTCACCGCGTAGCACGCCCTGGATCCACGGCTTTGAGAGGCTGGCCGGCAGGGTATCGAGCGTGGGGAACACCACGTGAGCGCCCATGATTCCGGCCACGTTGTTTTCAATAAGAGGTCGATAAGGACGAATGTCGGGCTCCAAATCGACAAAATCTCGACGATCGACGGGCAGCGCAACGTGCGAGTCGGCAACCACCGCGCCGTGACCCGGAAAATGCTTGGCGACCGCGGCCATGCCGGCCTCGCGCATCCCCGCCATATAGGCCACGGCCAGCGCCGAAACCGTGTCCGGATCGCGGTGAAAAGCCCGATCACCGATGATTTCACTCACCCCGTAATCGATATCTACGCAAGGGGCAAAGCTGAAATCCACGCCCACCGCGCGCAGTTCACTGGCCATGAGCCAGCCAACGGACTGGGCCAGCTCCAACCCCTCGCGTCGGTCCTTCTCGTAGCGTCGGCCCAACAGCCTCGAGGCCGGTAACCGGGTAAAGCCTTCGCGAAAGCGCTGTACGCGGCCGCCTTCATGATCCACCGCGATCAATAAGGAAGGAGTGCGCAAAGCACGAATGGCGGATGTCAACGCGCTCAGCTGCCCTACATCACGGTAGTTGCGGCTGAACAGAATGACGCTGCCGACCAAGGGATGCGAAAGCATTCCGATATCCTCAGCCGTCAATTCGGTTCCCTCGATGTCAACCATCAACGGACCCAAGCTCATACGGGCCTCTCGAATACGGCAATCGATTCGACGTGCGTCGTATGCGGAAACATGTCCATCACCCCCGCTGCGGTCAATGTAAATCCAAGATCGGCGACTAAGATCCCGGCGTCGCGTGCCAAGCTGCCCGGATGGCAAGAAATATACACGACGCGGCGCGGTTGCCATTGCGCCATACGAGGCAACAGCTGAGCAGCGCCCGCCCGCGGCGGATCGAGCAGCACCAAGTCATAACGTTGCCCCGCCCACTCCCCCAAAGTATCGGGCTCAAATAAGTTCTCGAGAGCGAACTGCGCGTTATCGATACCGTTGTCCACGGCATTGGCGCGCGCTTTGGCCACGAGCAGCGCATCACCTTCCACGCCCAATACCCGGCCGGCTCTGCGCGCCAATGGCAGCGTGAAGTTGCCCAGTCCGCAGAAAAGATCGAGCACCGTGTCGTTCGCGGCAGGCTCAAGCAGCGTCATCGCCGCCTCCACCATGGAGAGGTTGATGCCGCGATTGACCTGGATAAAATCCACCGGTCCGAAGGCGATCCGCAACTTGCCGTCGTCCACCGCATAGCTCAACGGCGGATAGTCCGAGCGCACGGGGCGCACCGTCTCCAAGCCGCCGGTCTGCAAAAAGATCTGCAGGCCGCGCTCCAGGCCGAAGGCCGATATTTTTTCCAGATCCGCGTTGGACGGCGCTTCCATCACGCGAAATACCAATGCGGTTTCGCCATCACCTGCGGCCAACTCCGCTTGCGGAACTTTATCCTTGATCGTCAGCGTTTCGGCGAGCGCAGCCAGCTCTTGTGGCAAGGTGGCGAGGGGAGCGGGCAGCACTTCGCAACGTTTGATATCCGCGATATACGGTTTCTCGCGCTCGCGGAAGCCGGCGAGCACTCTGCCCTTCTTGTGCACGTACTTGATTCCAAGCCGCGCGCGGCGGCGGTAGGCCCATTCATCGCCGCGCAGCGGCGCAAGCACGCGCGCGGGCTGAACGTGGCCGATGCGCTGCAAATTCTCGAGCAGCTGATCTTGCTTGGCCGACAGCTGCGCGGCGGCCGATAGGTGTTGCAGTGAGCAGCCGCCGCAAATGCCGAAATGCGCACAGCGCGGGACCACTCGATCTGGTGAGGCCCGCAGCACATCGACCAGGCCGGCTTCGTCGAGCTGTCTGCGGCGCTTGAGGACGCGAAAGCGCACGTGTTCGCCCGGCAAGGCACCCTCGATAAACACGGCCTTGCCAGCGAGGCGCGCAATCCCACGGCCATCGTGCGCGAGATCGACGATGTCCGCCTCCTCAACGGGACCTGGGTTTAGGTCTCGGGCCACGCTGCGGCGAATTCTTTGAAGTGTGCGGCCCCGGCCTCGGCGAGAAACTTGCGCACGCGCGCAAGCTCGTGAACGTGTTGTTCCGCGCTCAAATGTCCGCGCACCAGCTCAAAGCGCAGGTAGATGAGATAGGTATTGAGCACGTCAGTTTCGCAGTAGTCGCGGATCCGCTGCAGTCCGCCTTGCAGGTAAGCCGGCCAGACATCGGCTCCGTTCATCCCCAATTTCCCCGGAAAACCGAGCAGCGAGGCAATATCCTGCAGGCTGGCGCGCCCGCGCCCCTGGAATCCCGACAAAATGTCCATCAAATCCATGTGCCGCCAATGAAATCGGCTCAAGTAATTGCTGTACCTGAAGCTCTGGTCGGATTCTCCCAACTCCCAATAGCGCGCGGCCTGCACGCTGTGCAACAGACTGCGGTAGTGCAGCACCGGCAGGTCGAAGCCGGCTCCATTCCAGGAAACCAACTCCGGAGTGTACTTCTCCAGTCCATCGAAGAAGCGCTCGATGAGATGTTTCTCCGAGGAGCTCGCGTCTCCCAAACTCCACACTTTCAACGATTCTCGCGAACGCATAACCACGGAAATGGCAACGATGCGCTGTTGTTCGTGCGACAAGAACTCGCTCCCCGTCTCCTGGCGGCGCTTGGTCACCATGATTTGCGCCACGTGCTCGTCGGATAAATCGCGCAGACCATAAAGGCGCCTGCCCAGATCGGTATCGGGTACGGTTTCGAGGTCGAATACCAATGTGTTCAAAGGGCGCTGCGCCTCATGAGAATCGCGACCGCCACGACCAAGCCGGCCTCGTCGGTCAAGGTCACGTGGCCCTCGCCGATTCCAAGCCCGTCGCGGACCTTGGCGCCTCGCGCCGAGTAAACGACTTCAGGCTTACCCCATGAATTTTGCACGATGCCGACGTCGCGGATCCACACGCCATGCGAAAAGCCGGTTCCCATGCCCTTGACGATGGCTTCCTTAGCGGCAAATCTCATGGCGAGAAACCGCACGGGACGCGCCGTGTGTTCGAGCTGCGCACGCTCTTCCGGCAACAGCAGATGGCGGATGAAGCGTTCGCCATGTTTTTGAAACACCCGCTCGATGCGGTCAATCTGCAGCACATCGATGCCGATGCCGAAGATCATGCGCTCACAAGCCGGCGCGGCCGCGACGCATCAAGTCTTTCATGTCCCGCACGGCCTTGGACAAGCCATCGATAATGGAACGCGCGATGATCGCATGACCGATGTTCAGTTCGATGAGTTCGGGTAGCGCAGCAATCGGCTGGACGTTGTGATAATTGAGACCGTGTCCCGCGTTTACCGTCAATCCCAGCGAGGCGGCTGTCTTTGCAGCCTGTCGCAGCCGTTCAAACTCGCGGGCGCGCGCCGCGCCGACCGCATCGGCATAGGCTCCGGTGTGCAACTCAATAACCGGAGCGCCGGCCTGCCGGGCGGCTTCGATCTGTGCCCGATCCGGATCGATGAATAAGGACACGCGGATTCCTGCCCCGGCGAGCGCCGCGACGGCCTCGCCCACCCGTATGCATTGACCCGCGACATCGAGTCCGCCCTCGGTGGTCACTTCCTGGCGTGATTCCGGTACCAGGCAGGCATCCTGCGGTTTCACCGCAAGGGCGATGCGCACCATGTCATCGGTCACCGCCATTTCCAAATTCATGCGAGTCTGCAGCGCTTCGCGGATGGCGATAACATCCCGGTCCTGAATGTGGCGCCGGTCCTCGCGCAAGTGCAAAGTGATGCTGTCGGCCCCCGCCTCCTCGGCCAGCAGAGCCGCATGCAAGGGATCCGGGTAGCGGGCCCGACGCGCCTGGCGCAGCGTGGCCACATGATCGATGTTGACGCCAAGTGCAATGGCGCCGTGAAATACCGGTTCACTCATGAGCCTTGCGCTCGCAGCGGCTCTCGATGACGCAGTGCCAGCATCACTTCGCGGGACTTCAAAGAGCGGCCGTCCAGACAAACATCGATGGCAGCCCGCAACACCCTTTTGGCATCTCGCAGCGAGCGTGCATCCTCGAAGGTCTCTGCCTGCAAATCGGCTAAGGATTGGCCATAAATGGCCCCGGGAGCTTCGGCCACGCAAAGCTGAGGCCCGCTCTGAAGGGCGTAGCGGTAGTATTTGTGCTGTTCAACGGGCAAACCGTCGCCATCGGTGGTTAATTCCAAGCCATAACCTAACTCATTCAACAACCGTTTTTCGAAGCGGCGCAAGGTGGGTGCTTCGACCTCGCCAGCACACAGCGCTTGCATGCAGGAAGCATAGGAGAAAAAAATCTCCGGATGCGGATCGCGGCGCTCCGTCAGCTTCAAGAGCAATTCGTTCAAATAAAAGCCGCTCATCAGCCGCGCCGGGTGCAAGCTCGTCATAAAGCCATCGGCTTCCGCACTGACCAACTGACAGGCCTCGGATGTGCCTGACCAAGATACCAGCAGCCGCTGAAAGGGCCGCAACACGCCTTTAAACGCGGATTTGGGACCATTTGCGCCACGCGCGAATAGGGTGAGCCGTCCGTGCTCGCTGGTGAACACCTCCACGATCCGGCTGGTGTCACGATAGGCATACTGGTGCAGGACATAGGCTGGCGCCAGCCATACTCGACGCAACGAGCCCTTGCCCGCGTTCTTCACAACGTGTCGAATCCAAATTGACGCAGTGCCATTTCGCTGTCGGCCCAATTCTCCTTGACCTTAACCCACAACTCCAAATGCACCGAGCGTTGCCACAAGTCGTTAAGCTCGATTCTCGCCAAGCGCCCGATCTCCTTCAAGCGCTCGCCTCCCTGGCCGATGACAATGGCTTTCTGACCGGCCCGCTCCACCCATATGACGGCATTGATCATGATTCGGTTGTCTTCATCAGCGAAGCGTTCGATTTGCACATTGATGCCGTAGGGCAGCTCTTCGCGCAGCTTCAAGGTCAGCTTTTCACGCACGATCTCGGCTGCATGAAACGGCTCGTCGCGATCGGTCACGACGTCTGGGGCGAACAGCGGCGGGGAAATCGGCAGACGCGAACCGACCAGAGCCACCAACCGATCGAGATTATCCGATTCCGATGCCGAGATGGGAATGATTCCAGAGGCCGGCACGCGCTGCGTCATCTCTTCCAGGAAGGGCAGCATCTGGTCTTTGGGAAATACCCGGTCGACCTTATTAACCACGAGGAACAGCGGTTGCTTCAAACCCCGCACTCGTTCCCACACCCACATGTCTTCATCCGTGAAACGCATCGCCTCGATGACGAACAGAATGACATCGGCATCCTGCGAGGAGGAAATCGCCACGCGGTTCATGTACTGGTTCATGACGCGCCGCGTCGATTCGTGTAAGCCCGGCGTGTCGACCAACACCAGTTGAGCCCCCGGGCGGTTGACCAGCCCCAGAATCCGATGCCGGGTGGTCTGCGGTTTAGCGGTGACGATGCTCACTTTGCGCCCTACCAGGGCATTCACCAGAGTAGATTTGCCGACGTTCGGGCGGCCCACGATGGCCACGTGGCCTGCGCGGAAATTGGGTTCGCTCATATGTGCTCGCGTATTTCCACGGGCAGAAGATCAATGACTTTTGCCGCGGCCAATTGTTCTGCACGGCGGCGACTGGCGCCCTCGCCCACGGCGGCGATCTCGAAAATCGGCACTTCGCACGTCACAGTAAAAGACTGCGCATGCGGATCGCCCCCCACCGCCGTCAATGTATAAACCGGCAAGGCGAGGCCGCGAGCCTGTAACACTTCCTGCAGCCGGGTCTTCGGATCCTTGAGCGCGTCTGCGGCGGGCAAATCCGACATCCTGGGGCCGAGGATACGGGCCACCGCGGCAGCTGCCGCATCGAATCCCGCATCTGAAAATATAGCGCCCAGCATAGCCTCCAGCGCGTCTGCCAAAATGGAGGCCCGACGGAACCCGCCTGATTTCAATTCGCCTGGACCCAGACGCAGATATTCCCCCAATCCCAAATCGCCCGCAATCTGCGCCAGCGTCTCTCCGCTGACCAATGAGGCGCGCAGCCGCGACAAGGCACCTTCGTCGGCGAGCGGATGCGCTTGGTACAGCAGCCGCGCCGCGGCGCAGTTGAGGATCGAGTCGCCCAGGAATTCGAGCCGTTCGTTGTGATCGGCACCGGCACTGCGATGAGTAAGAGCGGTGCGGCATAACGCAGGTGTTGCAAACACATGGCCGAACGAGCGTTCGACCCAGTTCGATAAGTCGTCGGGCAGGCCCAGCGGAATCACCGCACCTTCACTGTCTTGTCGAAGTGCACCGACAGTGAAACGTTTCCGGCATACGGCACGGTATCGTCGTAAGCAACATGCATCTGCACGCCGTCCTGATCCCGTGTGATCTCAATGTCCTTCGCCTCGACATTGGTCGGGTCTTCAATGTTGAAGTGCCGATCGATCAATGCGCGGATGGCCCCAGGATCCGGGTTTTCGCCTTTGACCTCGGTGGCCACCGAGTCCATGGTTCGAGCGATCTTCATGTAGTTTAAATAGATCGGCAAAAGGCGGATACCTGCGTAAACCACCACGCCGGCCAATGCGAGAATGCAGAGCAAACCGATGAAAGTCATGCCGCGCTGGTGCTTTTGCATAAAATCTCCCTAAAAGAGCCCCCTATTCAATCTTATTCCCTATTCTTCTCCAGAGAGGTCCGTCACGAGTATCAAGATTAAGCCAAATTCGGACCGCCTTCCCGACCAGATTCTGCTCCGGAACGAAGCCGGGAGCATCCGGTTCATCGAGCCAGCGGCTATCCTTGCTGTTATTGCGATTATCACCCATGAAGAAAAAGTGGCCCGGCGGCACCACCCATTCGCCCGTTTTCACGCTGCCGTTGGCAAACATGATCTGATGCCGCTTGGCATCGAGTTGCTCGAATGCCGTCGCCACGCCGGTGTAGTTCCAAAGATCCTGCTTCGGTCCGGTGTAGTTGGCGCCCCGGGTCTGTGCCACGGGCTTGCCGTTGACGTAGAGCTGATTGTTTTCATCGACCCGAATGCGGTCGCCCGGCAGCCCGACCAGCCGCTTGATGTAGTTGATTTTCGGATTGGGCGGCAGCCGGAACACGATCACATCGCCGCGCTGCGGAGTCGCCGTGGCGATCAGCAAGGTATTCGTAACCGGCAAGCGCAAGCCATAGGCGTACTTGCTGACAAAAATGAAATCTCCGTCGAACAGCGTCGGCATCATCGAATCCGACGGGATGCGGAAGGGCTCGAAAAGAAACGACCGGATCACCAGCACTAGAATGATGACCGGGAAGAACGAGCGCGCATATTCGACCGCCAGAGGCTCGCGCACGCGATCGAGGGGAGTGCCGGCCGAGAGTGCTTGAGCGCGCCGCCGGCGCGCGAAGAGTGCCTGGTCGGCGCCCCATATGATCCCAGACACGGCCCCGACCACCACCAGCATCAGGCTGAAATCCACCGCCTCGTAACGAAATAGGCGCCATAACATGCCCACCGCCAGCCCGACCAGCGCGTAGCCCGCGAACTTCGGCAGCAGGGGCTCCTCGGCACTGGTGGCACCCGGATCGCGGCGCGGTCTTAAGAACCAACCGTCGATCAGAATGATCAGAACGCAGACCGCGCCCGCGCATAGAAGCCCTATGAAAATAACATCGCCATCATTCACGAAATGCCCCCCAAAAAGTG